>JBPCPC010000253.1:0-5026 GCA_050999585.1 Solirubrobacteraceae bacterium
GGCTACGACGCATCGCCGGATGCGCTGGACGACGCCGTGAGCCGTGGCGCGATCGAGCACGCCGCCGTCTCGGTCGCCGACGCGGTCGCCGATGCCGAGGCGGTGTTCGTGGCCGCGCCCGTGGCCGCGCTGCCGGCACTTGTCTCGCAGGCCCTGGACGGCGCCCCCGCTGACTGCGTGATCTCCGATGTGGGCTCGACCAAGCGCGCGATCGTCGCCGCCCATGACGACCCGCGGTTCGTTGGCGGCCACCCGCTGGCCGGTGCCGAGACCGCTGGGGTGGGCAACGCCCGCGCCGACCTGTTTGACGGAGCGACGTGGTACCTGACGCCGCGCGACACGAGCTCCGGGGTGCTCTACGAGCGCCTGCACCGGCTGCTGCACGGGCTCGGAGCGCGACCGACCGCGATCGATCCCGAGACCCACGACCGGATGCTCGCCGCTGTCTCGCACCTGCCCCACGTGCTCGCCAACGTGCTCGTCGCCCAGGCCGCCGGCACGCTGGCCGCCGACTCCGAGCGTCTCCCGGCCGCCGGCCCGAGCTTTCGCGACGCCACCCGCGTGGCCGGTGCGCCGAGCGCGATCTGGACCGACATCTACTTGAGCAACCGCGACGCTCTGGTCGACGAGCTCGACGGCACGCTGGCGCGCCTGCGCGACGTGCGCGCCGCCCTGGCCGACGGGGACCGCGAGGCAATCGCCGCCTGGAATGACGCCGCCGCCGCCGACCGCCGGCGACTGCTGGAGGGCCAGCTGGCGGGCGGAGAGCTGTTCGAGCTGCGCGCCTCGGTCCCCAACCGGCCCGGCGTGATCGCTCAGCTGGCGCTCGAGCTCGGCCGCGCCGGGGTCAACATCACCGACATGGCGCTGTATCCGGCCAGCGACATGAGCGACGGCGTGGTCGCGCTGTGGATCTCTGGCGCCGACGCGGCCGACCGCGCCCTGCAACTTGTCGTCGGGCTCGGCTTCCCGGTGGCGCGGCCGTGAACGCCCGCTTCGGAGGGGGCGAGCAGCGGGTCCGGCTGCGCGGTCGGATCGCTCCGCCGGCCGACAAGTCGATCTCGCATCGCGCCGCGATCGTCGGCGCGATGGCTTCTGAGCCGGTGCGGATCTCCAACTACCTGGACGCCGCCGATACGCGCTCGACCCTGCGGGCGGTGCGTGACCTGGGCGCGATCGTCCAGGCGCGGGCCGGCGAGCTGGTGATCCGCGGCGTCGGGATGCGCAACGCCCAGCCACCCGAACCCGCCCACCCGATCGACGTCGGCAACGCCGGCACGCTGATGCGGCTGCTGCCGGGGTGGCTGGCGTTCCAGCAGGGCGCGACGTTCACGCTGGACGGCGACGACTCGATCCGCCGCCGGCCGGTGGACCGGATCGCCGAGCCGCTGAGCGCGATGGGCGCGACCGTGGAGGCCCGCGACGGGCGCTTTCCGCCGTTCACCGTCCGGGGGGAGAGCCTGCGGGGCATCGACTATGAGCTGCCGGTGGCCAGCGGCCAGGTCAAGGCGTGCACGCTGCTGGCCGGGCTGGCCACCGATCGCACCACCGTGCGCGAACGGGTCGCCACGCGCGACCACACCGAGCGCATGCTGCTGTCCGCCGGCGCCGAGGTCAGCCGGCAGGCGCTGCCCGGCGGCGGCTATGCGTCGAGCGTCGGCAACTGCGACGAGCTGGGGGTGGAGCACATCGCCGTGCCCGGCGACCTGTCGAGCGCCGCGTTTCTGATCGCGGCCGGCGTGCTCGTGCCCGGCTCGCGGCTGGTGCTGCAGGGCGTCGGGGTCAACTGGACGCGGGCGGGCTTCCTGCAGATCCTGCAGCGAATGGGGGCGGTGGTCGTCGGAGAGCTGGAGGCACCGGGCACGTTTGGGGCCGCCGAACCGGTGTGCGATCTCGACGTCTCCCACGCGCCGATCGTGGCCACCACCGTGTCGGCCGACGAGGTGCCGCTGGCGATCGACGAGCTGCCGCTGGTCGCGTTGCTGGGGTGCTTTGCCGAGGGGGAGACGATCGTGCGCGGGGCCGCCGAACTGCGCGTCAAGGAGTCTGACCGGATCGCCACCGTCGTTGACGGGCTGCGCGGCCTGGGTGCCGAGATTGAGGCCTTCGATGATGGCTTTGCGGTGCGGGGGACCGGGTCGCTGCGCGGCGGCCGGCTCGATGCCCACGGCGACCACCGGCTGGCGCTGCTGGGCGCGGTGGCGGGCGTGGCCTCGGAGCAGGGCGTGGAGGTGGTCGGGATGGACGCGGCCGACGTCTCCTACCCGGGCTTCATCGACGACCTCGCGGCGCTCAGCGCCTGATGGTCGTCGCGATCGACGGTCCGGCCGGCGCCGGCAAGTCCTCGGTGGCCCGCGCCGTGGCCCAGGAGCTGCACTTCACGTATTTAGACTCCGGCGCGATGTACCGCGCGGTGGCGCTGGCGGCGCTGCGTCGGGGGCGGGCGCCCGCGGACGTGGCGTCGGCGATCGAGATCGCGCTCGGCGAGCGGGTGCTGGTCGACGGTGACGACGTGACCGCGGAGATCCGGGGCGCCGAGGTCTCGCAGGCGGCTTCGGTGGCCGCGTCTGATCCAGCGGTGCGCCGAGCGCTGGTGGCCCAGCGGCAGCGCCTGCTCGCCGACGGCAACTGGGTCGCCGAGGGCCGCGACATCGGCACCGTGGTGGCGCCGGGTGCCGAGGTCAAGGTGTTCCTGACCGCCAGTCCCGAGGCCCGCGCGGCCCGCCGGGCCGCCGAGCTGGGCGTCGATCGCGCGACGGTGCTGGCCGAGCAGGCGATCCGCGACGAGCGCGACTCGGGCCGGGACCATTCGCCGCTGCATGCCGCCGCCGACGCGCAGCTGCTGGACACGACGGCTCTCGCATTGGAAGAGGTCGTGGCGCAGATCGTGGCCCGGGTGCGCTCTCACCGTCCCGAGGCGGTCTGACGGCGCCCGTCAGCCGGTCGGGTCCGCACCGGCGGCGGTCTCACCGACCGCCGCTTCATCCCCCTCTGAGCCGCCGCTGGCGGCGGCGACCGTTCGGCCAGGTTCAGTACCGAGATCAGCGGCTGGGCCGCCGCGCGCAGCTGATCGCTCGCGTTCCGCACCCGGGTCACGCTGGCGGGTGCGGTTTCCGGGTCCCGAGCGCTGGTCCCGAGTCCGTGAGCGATCACCCCGGCCAGCCACTGCGCGCTCTCCAGGAAGTTCCGCGAGAGCTGCCCGTCGACCAGCAGCGGGGCGGCCACCAGCAGCATCGTCATGTACGTGCGCGCCTCGTCGCCGGCGAGCACCCGGTCCCCGCTGCCCTGCAGCGCCTCGGTCACCGTCCGCGCGGTGCGAGTGGCCTGTCCCATCAGGATCGCCGCCTGGGCGGCGACAGCCTGGGCCCGGTCCTGGCGCTGGCGCTTGGTCAGCACCTGGTTGATGACCAGGACCGTGATCAGGAGGACGAGGACCCCGGTGGTCACCGAGGTGGTGAACGGATGGCGCTCCCACCAACGCTCCAGCGGGCGGTCGACGAGGTCGAGGATCGCCAGGACGACCGTCAGCAGCGTGACCACGATCGCCGCGAACCAGAGCTGCCACCGGTCAGTCACGGCCCCGATCCTAGATGCGCCCCGAGACCGAGCCGGGCCCTTAACGCATACTGAGGGCGATGAAGGTCGCAATCGTCGGCTATCCCAACGTCGGTAAATCCTCGCTGGTCAATCGCCTGACCGAGTCACGCGAGGCGGTGGTGCACGAGCGCGCCGGGATCACGCGCGACCGCAAAGAGCTGCGCACCGACTGGAACGGGCGGACGCTGACGCTGATCGACACCGGCGGCATCGACCTCGAGGACCGCGACACGCTCGCCCGCCAGATCCAGGATCAGGCGCGCGCCGCGCTGGCTGACGCCGACGTAGTGGTGCTGGTGGTCGACGCCCGGGCCGGCCTGCGCCCGGGCGATCAGGAGATGGGCGAACTGCTGCGCCGCTCGCCGCTGCCAGTGCTGCTGGCCGCCAACAAGATCGATACCGCCAAGGACATGCCGCTGGCCGCCGAGTTCTACTCGCTCGGGCTCGGGGAGCCGATCGCGGTGTCGGCCGCTCAGGGCCTCGGCACCGGCGACCTGCTGGACCGGATCGCCGCGCTGGCTCCCGAAGCACCCGATGAGGCCGGCGACGACGACGTTGTCCGGCTGGCGCTGATCGGCCGTCCGAACGTCGGCAAGTCCTCGCTGGTCAACCGCTTCGCTGGTTCTGAGCGGGTGATCGTGTCGCCGAACGCCGGGACCACCCGCGACGCGATCGACCTGCCGATCCAGTTCCGCGACCGCGAGCTGATCCTGATCGACACCGCCGGCATCCGTCGCCAGGCCAAGGTGGGGGAGTCGCTGGAGTACTACACCACGCTGCGCTCCCAACGCGCCGCCGAGCGGGCCGATGTTGCCCTGGTGGTGTGCGACGCCACCGACGGCGTCACCACCCAGGATCTCCGGGTCGCCGAGCTGGCGATGCGCTCGGGGTGTGCCACCGCGCTGGTGCTCAACAAGTGGGACATCGCCGAGAACGTCGACCTCGAGTACGAGCGCGCTCACGTGCACAAGAAGCTGCGCCTGCGCCCGCGGGTGCTGACCGCCTCGGCCAAGACCGGCCGCCACGTGGACCGGCTGCTGATCGAGGCCGCCACGCTCGCCGACCGCAGCCGGACGCGCATCCCCACGCCGCAGCTGAACCGCTTCCTCTCCGAGGTGGTGGCGGCGCGCCAGCCGCCCGTGGGCGCCGGCGGCAAGGGCGCCGGCTCCGGCCACCGTCTGCGGCTGCTGTTCATGACCCAAACCGCCGAGCGTCCGCCGCGCTTCTCGATCCAGGTCAACTCGCGCGCCCGGGTGACGCGCGACTATGCCTACTTCATCGAGAACCGCCTGCGCGAGCGCTATCGCCTCGAGGGCGTGCCGGCGATCATCGACTTCGTCGCGCGCAACGAGCGCCGGCCGGCCGACGCCCGCGGTGGACGCCGCGCCCGCGGCGCGGCGGCGTGATCAGGCTCCGCGGTTACGGGGCC
>JBPCPC010000291.1:0-16785 GCA_050999585.1 Solirubrobacteraceae bacterium
GTTCGCCGACGAGGTGCGGACCGGCTGGGTGAACATCAACGAGTCCTCCAACTATTGGGAGGCGCAGTTGCCGTTCGGCGGACGCGCCGGCACTGACAGCGGGATCGGCAAGGTCGGCGGCGCCAACGTGATGGAGTCGTTCACCGAGCTGCAGACGATCGTGATCACCCCCGACGCGCGCCCGTCGTGAGCGCGCCGGGTGACCGCACCGCCGACGGCACTGCGGGCGAGGCGGTCGGCGACCGGGTGGCGCGGCTGCTGGCGGCCGTGCTCGAGCGCTCGCCCCGCAGCTGCGCCGAACTCGGCCAGCAGCTCGGCGTGACGCTGGCGGAGCTAGCGCCGGCGCTGGAGATGCTCGAGCGCAGCGCGCTGATCTCGCTGGACGCCGAGCGCACTACCGTGCGTCCGGGTCCGGCCGCGCTGCGGTTCGCCCGGTCGGTACCGGACCCCACGCAACCGGCCGACCTGATCGAGGTTGCCCAGGCGAACCTGCATCGCCTGGCGGACGAGAGCGGTGAGACCGTCAACCTGATCCTGCCGCGACCGGACGGCACCGAAGCGGTCGCTCAGGTCGACGGATCGCACATGCTCGGCGTCGCCAACTGGGTCGGGCGCCCGCTGGGGCTGCACAGCACGGCGGCGGGAAAGGTGTTCCTGGCCTTCGGAGTCGCGCAGCTGCCGGACGGCGAGCTCGAGCCGCTCACCGCCGAGACGATCACCGACCGCCGGCAGCTGGAGGCCGAGCTGGAGCAGGCGCGCGAGCGCGGCTACGCGATGATCATCGACGAGCTCGAGCCGGGCCTGTCGGCCGTCGGGGCGCCCGTGCATGGGCACGATGGCGAGGTGATCGCGGTGTTGTGCGCCTCCGGCGCGACGCTGCGCCTGCCGCGCGCACGACTCGAGTTGCTCGGCAGGGTCGCCGCGGAGCAGGCGAGCGAGGTCTCACGGCGCCTCGGCCACCCGGGCTGACCGGCGGCCCCAGCGTGGCAGACGGTTCAGAGCACCGAGCGGATCTCGTGCTCGAACGTGTTGATGTGCTCGGCGATGATCGCTCGCGCCCGCTCGCCCTCGGCGCCGGCGATCGCCCGCAGCAGCCCCTCGTGCTCGTGGACGCGCGTGAACAGGTGCGGCAGCCGTTCGAGCACCAGGTGCCAGATCCGCAGCGACAGGTTGAAATAGCGACCGAGCGTCTCCTCCAGATACGGATTGCCGGCGCAGCGATGGACGAAGCGGTGCACCCGGGCATCGAGCGCCATCAGCGCCGCGACGTCGTCAGACCCCTGGCTGCCGCGCAACTCCTCGAGCAGTTCGTCGAGCTCGGCGCGCTGCGCGGTCGTGATCCGCTGCGCCGCCCGAAACGCCGCGTGGCCCTCCAGCTGCGCGCGCACGTCGGAGATGTCGGCCAGGTCAGTGATGTTGATCTCCGACGCGAACGTCCCGCGGCGCGGGAACACCGTCACCAGGTTCTCGAGCGCGAGGCGCTTGATCGCCTCGCGGACCGGCGTGCGCCCGATCCCCAGCTCACCCCCAAGTTGGTCCTCGTCGATCGGCGCTCCGGGCGCGATCTGCAGCGTCACGATCCGGTCGCGCAGGTCGGCGTAGGCGCGATCGGCCAGCAACTCGCGCGGCACCCGCGACTGCGGGGTCTGGGTGCTCATCCGGATCCGCTCCTCAGACCTCCCCACCGCCTGCTCCCCAGACCTCCCCACCGCCCGCGACCGACCGGTGAGCGGCCGGTAAGCCCTGATATATGAGTCATGGGGTTAGAAGTCTAACAATTGGACCATCACGGTCCACGGTTCTCGCGGGCCGCGAGCCCGCGAGCTAGCGCATATACCGAAAGCGAGCCCGCGTCGTCCCGAGGCCGCTGTGAGTGAAAAAGCTCTCGACGGTGACCACCGCCACCGGCACGGTGGTCGCGGCGCGTCCGGCCGGGGTGACCGCCGAGACCAGCCCGGCCGTCCCGCAGGACCCTGCCCCCGGGCCTGACCGGGTGGACTTCGCCGGCCGGCGCCCGAAGGCCACCACCAGCGGGCAGCCGAGGTCAGCGCCGCGAATCGTCGTCCGGGTACCGCCGGCGGCCGGTCCGAAGCGTGGCGTCACCGAGCTCACGCTCGGGTCGCCGGGCGGGTAGAGCCACAGTCGATCCGACGGCCCGGCCGCGCTGCAGCCGCTGACGGTGCAGACCCGCACATCGACGATGCCGGGAGTCTGGCCGACCGTCGTCGTCTGCAGCTGCGACGAACCCCTGACGCGGTAGCGGTACTCAGTGGCGGCCGGACCGCCGTGGCCGACCGCGAACCGCAGCGGGCCCGAGAGCTGGCCCGCGAAGCCTTCGCCGAGCACCCGGATCGAGGTGCCACCGGCGTCGGAGGCGCCGGAGACACCGAGCAGGCGACGCTGGTTGCGCGGGTTGACCACCTGGCGCACGCGTGGCACGCCGGCGTAGGCGGCGCGCACGGCCGGCGCCTGGCCGGCGAGCGTCTTCACGCTGAAGCGCACGCTCGCCGGGCCGACGGTCGGTGCGTGCGCCGGCGCCGTGACCTGCAACTCGGTGCCCGACAGGTACTGGTACTGCGTGTCCACCGAGGCCGCCCGGCGCGGATCGCCGAAGTTAGCCCAGTCAAGCGCCAGCGGGTTCAGACCGCGACCGCGGACCGTGATCAGCGTGGTGCCCTTCTCGCTCGCGAGGTACGCCGGGCCGGCGGAGGTGGAGACGGACGTGATCCGCGGGGTGGGCACGTAGTCGTACTCGTCCGGCGCGGTCACGCCCTCGCAGCCGCACCCGGGCGGCAGCCTGGTGTCACCGAGCGCGTTGGTTGAGATCGCCCCCTCATGCGGCGCGCGGATCTGGCTCGACGCGCTGGAGCCGGCGCCGTTGTCGACCCGGACGACCACCTGGCAGACGTCGTTACCGGCCGTCTCGCCCGCATAGGCGCCGGTCGCCGGCAGCGGCGCGCAGTCAGTCGCGGAGGACAGCGCCGGCGGGGTCACGGTGATCTGACCGCCACGGTTCACGCGGAAGTGCGCCGCGCGGACGCCACCGAATGTCACCGCCGTCGCCGCGGTGAAGCCCGACCCGAGGATCGTCACCGGCCGGGGCGCTCGCTGTGAACCCCCGGAGGGACTGATCGCCGACACGCTGGGCAGCGCGCCGCCGGAGGACCGATCGACGTAGTCAAACGTCGCCCTGGGGCTGGGGACATTGCTGGAGCCGTCGCGCAGGATGACGATCACGTTGGCCGGGCCCGCGCCGTCTTGGGGAGCGGGCGCGAACGGGGCGACGTCGGCCGGCGGCAGCGTGACGGCGATCGACCCCGGTCCGGTGACGCGGACACTGCCGCGCGCCAGGCGCCGCCCGCCGATCTGCACGCCCGCAACCCCGGCGGAGAAGCCGGTGCCGGTGATCGTGAGCGTCTGCCCGCCGGCGACGCTGCTGGAGGACGGCGACAGCCGTTTGACCACCGGACGCCGGGCGGAGCTGCCGCCGCACAGGTAGGAGGCCAATCCCACGGTCCCGCCGGGTCCGGTTAGCCGCGGGGAGCCGAGGCCCGAGGCCAGGTCATAGCCGGGCCCAGCGGCGAACAGCCGGCCGCCGCCGATCCCGTCGATGTCGTTGTTGCCGAGCTTCACGTCGTTGAAGGCGGCGCGGTAGCTCGCCGGCTCGGACGCCACGGCGTACAGCTGCGGAAGCGCGAACCCGACGCCGGCGGCGGTCGGTCGGTGGGCGGCGCAGCTCGGCGACGCGTTGACTAGGGCCAGCATCGCCGCCCAGATCGGCGCCGACGACGAGGTGCCGCCGGTCGTCGTCCAACCGTTCTTCGAGTACGGAGTGCCGGCATAGGCCGCGCTGTAGACGCTGATCGAGCCCGTATAGGAGTCACCCTCGGCCGACACGTCGGGCAGCAGCCGGCAGGCGAGCGCGGTGGTGCTCGCGGGGAGTGTGCCGGCGGTTGCGGCGGAGGCCGTCGTCGCACAGAATCCGGGCCGGTAGCGGAACCGCCGCTGGGCCGCGGCCGCGTCGCGGTAGACGGCGCCACCCGGCAACGCGACGCCGGCCACGGCCGAGGCCCGCTGCCACGCGGGCATCTGCCAAGACTGAGAGATGCCGCCCCCGCCCGAGCCGCCCATCGGGCCGCCGTTCCAGACCTGCTCCACCGGGGATCGCGCGGACGCGTTGTCGATGCCGGTCCCACCGACCGCCACTACGTAGGGCTGGCTCGAGGGATCGTCCACCGACAGCGGATCCTGGCCGCTGACGGGCTTCGGGCGGCTGCTGCTATTGCAGTCATCCGAGCCGTTGTCGCCGGCCGCGCTGAAGACCGTCTGGCCCTGCGCCGCCGCCTGCTCGAACAGCAGATTCTCCGCCTGCTGGATCCCCGGCTGGCCCTGCTGCACCGATTGCTCGCACAGGCCCCAGCTGGTGCTGACGACCCGGTCGCGGTCGGCGTTGATGATCGCCCCG
Source organism: Solirubrobacteraceae bacterium (assembly GCA_050999585.1). GTDB lineage: Bacteria > Actinomycetota > Thermoleophilia > Solirubrobacterales > Solirubrobacteraceae > Palsa-465. Next base: position 4,466 of record JBPCPC010000291.1, read on the forward strand.
TACTCGTCCAGCGAGTCATAGTCACTGGGGTTGGTGCCGGTGTAGGGACCCTCGTAGACATCGATCGTCGCCCCGGGCGCGAGCGCCGAGACATCCTGTACGTCGAGGCTCGCCTCGCCGGTGCCGGTACCCGTCGGCTGGCCTCCGTCGACGGAGATCACGTGCAGGCGTCCCAGCATCGCCGCCGCCCGGCGCGCTCCGAAGTAGCAAGTGTCAAACGTCCGAATGTCCGACCGCAGGAACGGCTCGTTCTCGTACAGCGCGATCCGCTGCCCCGCCCCCCGGTCGCCGCCGGTGTAGAGACCGAACGCGCCGTAGGCGTTGGCGACCTGATCATCGGTGAGACCGTCGGCGGCGACGCTCGCCGCCCGCGCCGCCCGACAGGCGCGCGGCGATCCAGCGGGATGCGCGAACCGTTCCCCGCGCGCGGCGGCGTGGCGGGGCGCCTGCGACGGCATCGGGTGGGGCACGTCGTGGCGGCGCGGAGGCGCGACCACATCGAGTCCGACCACGGCCGCCACCGAGCCGGCCAGCGCAGCGGGCAGTCGCACGGCCGAACTGGTGCCCCGGGCCAGGGTGCCGTCGCGCAGCCGGTAGCGTTGAAGCGTGGTCCCGAACGCGGCGCGCACGTCACCCGCGGTGCCCGAGAAATGGATCATCATCCGGCTGGACGACACCCCGCCGACCTGCAGGCCGCCGGCCCGCAGCGCAGCCTCCACGCCCGTCACCGTGGCCGCGGTGGGCCCGAAGCGGCCGGCGAACCGGCCGGGTGCGAGGTACTGGCCGTAGCCGGCCGAGCGCCGGTCGCTGACCGCGGCGATGAACCTCGTCAGCGTCGCGTTGTCGCGGGGCTTCAGTACGACCGTTCCGGTCAGTGGCGCCGACGCCGGCACGCTGCGCACGACCGTGGCCGTGCGTTCCAGCCACGGGGCCGGCGCGATCGCCCGGCGCGCCCCCGGCGCGGCCGGAGCGACCACCGATCCGATTCCAAGCGCGGTGAGCACGGCGAGCGCAAGCACGATTGCGGCGACTCTCATCGCCGGAATCGTACGCGCGCCGCGGACGTCAGAGGTCAGTCACCCAGTTCGGTGCGCCGGCGGCCCACGAACTCGCGCAGCTCGGCATCGATCGCGTCGTCGATCGCCGGCTGCTCGTACTCCTCGAGCGTCTTGCGCCAGATCTCACCGGCCCGGGCGGTGGCGTCCCGGCCACCCTTCTTGGTCCAGCGGTCGAAGTTCTCCGTCGAGGACAGCAGCGGGCGGTAGAAGCACTCGCGGAAGCGCTCCAGCGTGTGGGCAGCGCCGAGGAAGTGTCCGCCGGCCCCGACCTCGGTGTGGGCGTCGAAGGCGAGGCTGGCCTCGTCGATCTCCAACGGCGTGAACTCGTGCCGCAGCTCGCGCAGCAGCTCGATGTCGACGATGAACTTCTCATAGCAGGACACCAGCCCACCCTCCAGCCAGCCCGCCGAGTGCATCACGAAGTTGGTCCCGGCCAGGAACGTCGGCAGCAGCGTCATCAGCGACTCATAGGCAGCCTGGGCATCTACCGTCTGCGACGCGTTCAGTCCGCCGCCGCCGCGCCACGGCAGGTTGAAGTGGCGGGCGATCTGACCCGTGCAGAGCACGCCGATCCCGGACTCGGGCGTACCGAACGACGGCGAGCCCGACTGCATGTCGGTATTGGAGAGGAACGAGCCGAACACCACCGGCGCGCCGGGGCGGATCAGCTGCGCGAGCGCGATTCCGGCCAGCGCCTCGGCCATCTGCTGCACCAGCGTGGCCGGCAGCGACACCGGCGACATCGCCCCCATCAGCAAAAACGGGGTGATGATGACCGCTTGGTTGGCCTTGACGTACTCGAACATCGCCCCCAGCATCCGGTCGTCGTAGCGCAGCGGACTGTTGACGTTGATCAATGAGATCGACGCGGGGGTGCGCTCGATCGCCTCGCGGCCGCCGAACAGGATCTCACCCATGCGGATCGTGTCGGCGGCGTTGGGCCCCGACGTGACCGAGCCCATGTAGGGCTTGTCCGACAGCGTCTGCAGCGCGTAGACCATGTCCAGGTGGCGCGAGTCCAGCGGCCGGTCCTCGGGCTCGCAGATCGTGCCGCCCGGCGAATCGAGTTCTCCGAACGCCTGCGAGAGGCGCACCAGGTTCTCGAAGTCGGCCATCTTGGCGTCCCGGCGGACGTCGCCTTCGCGGATGAACGGGCAGCCGTAGACGGGCGCGAACACCATGTGGTCGCCCCCGATGTGCGCGCTGTTGGCCGGGTTGCGCGCCTGCAGCTCGAACTCCGATGGCGCCTTGGCGACCTGCTCGAGGATCCACTCGGGGTCAAAGCGGACGCGGTTCTCCTCCTCGACGATCTGGCCGGCGCCGCGCAGCAGCTCGACCGCCTCGGGCAGCAGGAACTCGATCCCGAGCTCAGAGACGATCCGCCGCCAGCCCCGGTCCAGGGTGGCCATCGCGTCCTCGGAGAGGATCTCGTAGCGGGGCATGGCGTTGACGAACATTTCGGCCTCCCTGGGGTGGCGTTTGCGCGCGGTCGAGGGAAACGTATCTCCTCCAACCGCTTGACGGGGCGTCGTGCGGGCCTAATATATCTTGCGTGGAACAACAGTTCCAATCCCACCCGGGTGATCCTCGGCCCGGCGCGCGCGGCACCACCGCGATCGACCGCGGCGCCGAGCTGCTCGTGCGCGTACTGGACTCCGCCGAGCCGGTCGCACTCGCAGAGCTGGCCTCGGCCAGCGGGATCCCCAAGTCCACCGCGTCGCGGCTCCTGTCGGCGCTCGAGCGACAGGGACTGATCGAGCAGGACGGCGCGCGCGGCCGGCTGCGCCCCGGGCCGGCAATCCTCCGCGTGGCCGAGCGTAGCCTGCTGGAGCGCAGCGTCGCCGAGCTCGCCGGCCCGTCGCTGGACGCCCTCGGAGAGCTGAGCGGTGAGACGATCAACCTCGGGGTCCCCGCGCATAACGGCGTCGAGCACATCGCCCAGGTCGAGAGCCGTCACTTCCTCGGCGCCGGCCAGTGGGTCGGTCGGACCGTCGATTACCACTGCACCGCGGTCGGCAAGGTGTTCATGGCGTTCGGCCGGGCGACGGTCGCCGCCGCGCCGCTGCGGGCGATGACCCCGCGCACGATCACCTCGCCCGCGCGCCTGCGGGCGGAGCTTCAGACCGTAAGGGCCGAGTCCTTCGCGGCCGCCGTCGACGAGCGGGAGATCGGCCTGGCCGCGATCGCCGCACCCGTCACCGGTGCCGGGGGAGAAGTAGTCGCCGCGCTGTCCATCTCGGGCCCGACGACCCGGTTGACCGACCGGCGCATCGCCGAGCTCAAACCGGTTCTGATCGACGAGGCGCGCAACCTCAGCCACCGCCTTGGCCACCCTCAGCAAGGAGTGAACGCCGCATGACGCACGAGGAACTGCTGCAGATGCTCTATGACGAGACGCTCGTCGGCAACGCTCCGGCCGTCAAGGACGGCGTCAACGGGGGACTCCAGGACGGTCTGGAGCCCGAGCGGATGCTCTACGACGCGCTGATCCCGTCGCTGGAGGAGGTCGGTGCCCGGTTCGAGCGCGGCGATTACTTCGTCCCCGAGATGCTGATCGCGGCCCGGGCGATGCAAGGCGCCCTGGACATCTTGCGCCCGCTGCTGGCCGAGTCCGGCGTCGCGCAGGTCGGGACCTTCCTGATGGGCACGGTGAAGGGCGACGTGCATGACATTGGCAAGAACCTCTGCAACATCATGCTCGAGGGGGCCGGGTTCACCGTCATCGACCTCGGGGTCAACGTCCCGCCGGAGAAGTTCGTCCAGCAGATCGGCGAGCACAGCCCCGACGTCGTCGGCTTTTCGGCCTTTTTGACGACGACGATGCCGATGTTCAAGGCAAACATCAACGCGTTGGAGAAGGCCGGCATCCGCGACGACGTGATCGTCATGGTCGGCGGCGCTCCGGTCACCCAGGAGTACGCCGATGCGGTCGGCGCCGACGGATATTCGGCCGACGCCTCCTCGGCGGTCAAGAAGGCCAAGGAGCTGATCCAGCTCAAGCGGGAGCGGGTTCCGGCGTGACGCTCGATGGCCTGGTCGCGCGTGCCGAGCACCTGGTCAAGAAGCCGGTGTGGGATTGTCGGATGTGCGGTCAGTGCGTGCTGCACGACACCGGGCTGACCTGCCCGATGACCTGCCCCAAGACGCTGCGCAACGGCCCCTGCGGCGGGGTCCGCGCCGACGGCCACTGCGAGGTCAAGCCGGAGATGCGCTGCGTGTGGGTGAAGGCCTACGAGCGCTCCGAACGCCTGCCGATCTGGCGCGGACACCTCGATACGGTGCGGCCGCCGGTCGACAACCGCCTGCAGGACACCTCGTCGTGGCTGAACCTCCTCAGCGGGCGCGATCGGCAGGTTCCCGCGGGCTGGGCGGCGGATGTCAAGCCTTGAGCGCAAGCTCGAGGCGAGGGAGTTCGTCGTCACCGCTGAGCTGCCGGTGATCGACGGCGGCGGCCACGCCGAGATACAGCGCCAGCTGGAGCCGATGCGGCCGTTCGTCGACGCCTTCAACGCCACCGACAATCCCTCGGCTCACGCCCACTGCTCGCCGCTGGCGGTCGCCATCGCCCTGCAGCAGGTCGGCGCCGAGCCGGTCATGCAGCTCGTCTGCCGCGACCGCAACCGGCTCGCGCTGGAAGCTGATCTGGTGGGTGCCTCGATGTTCGGGATCGAGAACATCTGCTGCCTGACCGGCGACGATGTGACCGCCGGTGACGAGCCCGAGACGCGTCGTGTGTTCGATCTCGACGGCGTGCAGCTGATCTCGCTGGCGCGCGCGCTGGAACGCGGCCACTACCTGTCGGGACGCCCGCTCGCCCCCGCCCCGCATTTCCTCGTCGGGGCGGTCGAGAACCCCATCGCCCCGCCGCTGGCGTACCGGGTGCGCCGCGCGGCCAAGAAGGCGCTGGCGGGCGCGCGCTTCCTGCAGCTACAGCTGTGTTATCGCGCGGAGCAGCTCGAGCAGTTCATGAGCGCCGCCCACGAGACGGGGCTGAGCGAGCGGATCGCGCTGATCCCGTCGGTCTGCATCCTGCGCTCTGTCGGGGCGATGCGCTTCGTGTCCAACAACGTTCCGGGCATCGATGTCTCGCCGGAGCTGGTACGGCGCGTCGAGTCCGCCGTCGACGCCGAGGCGGAGTGCTTCGAGATCGCCTATGAGCTGGCCACCCACGCGCTGTCTCAGCCGGGCGTGGCCGGCCTTCAATTCATCTCGTTCCGCAAGGACGCGGGCATCGCCAAGTTGTGCACCCGTCTCGGCATACCACCCCGAACCGAAAGAGAGACTCATGGATACAGTGCTTCGCTCGCGTTCTAGCAGCGTGACGATCGGTGCCGACCAGCCCTTCTGCGCGATCGGCGAGCGGATCAACCCCACCGGTCGCAAGCGGTTCGCCGAGGAGCTGCGAGCCGGTGAAATGCGTTCGGTCACGGTCGACGCGCTTGCCCAGGTGCAGGCGGGCGCCAACATGCTCGACGTCAACGCCGGCATCCCGCTGGTCGACGAGCCCGAGCTGCTGAAGGCCATGCTGCGCACCGTGCAAGACGCCGTCGACGTGCCGATCTGCATCGACTCGTCCGTGATCGAAGCGCTCGAGGCCGGCCTGTCGGTCTACGAGGGCCGGGCGCTGGTCAATTCGGTCACCGCCGAGGACGAGCGCCTGGAGGAGATCCTGCCGCTGGTCGCCAAGTACGACGCGGCCGTGATCGGGCTGGCCAACGACGAGACGGGGATTCCCGAGACTCCCGAGAAGCGCCTGGAGTGCGCGCGCAAGATCGTCAGCGTCGCCAACGACCATGGGATCGCGACCGCCGACGTGCTCATCGACCCGCTGGCGATGACCGTCGGCGCCGCCACCGACGCGGTCACGATCACGCTGGCGACCATCTCGCTGATCCGCGACGAGCTCGGCGTGAACATGTGCCTGGGGGCGTCCAACGTCTCCTTCGGTCTCCCCCAGCGCCACGTGCTCAACGCCGGCTTTCTGCCGATGGCGATGGCCGCCGGTCTGACCAGCGCGATCATGTCGACCGCCGAGGTGTGCGTGCAGTCGGTACGAGCCGCGGACCTGCTGCTGGGCCACGACGCCTGGGGCTCGAGCTGGATCGCGGCGCACCGCGCCCGTGTCGCGGCGGCGCAGGAGGCGGCCACGGCGTGAGCGCCGCGGCACCGAAGCGCGAGCCGCCTGAGCGCGTCGACGACGTCGGTCCCGGGGACGGGGCGACGCGCGTGCGCCTGCGCTTCCTGCCCTCGGGCGATGAAGTGCGCGTCCCCAGCGGCACGCCGATCTTCGACGCCGCCAGCTGGAACGGGATCGCGATCGAATCCACCTGCGGCGGCTACGGCACCTGCAAGAAGTGCAAGATCCGCGTCGTCTCGGGTGACGTGCCGGTCGGCGCGATCGACCCACGCGCGTTCAGCGCCGACGAGCTGCGCGACGGCTGGCGGCTGGCCTGCCGGGCAGCTGCCCGCGGTGACCTCGTGGTCGAAGTGCCACCGCTGCAGACCAGGCCCAAGGCGGCGCTGGCGGGCGTCGGTCGCCACGTGATCCTGCGCCCGGCCGTGCAGAAGCGCCACCTCGTGCTCTCCGAGCCGACTATGGAGGATCAGGTGCCCGACCTGGAGCGCGTGCTGGAGGGGCTAGAGGACCTCGAGCCCTACGCCTCGCTGGGGCTGCTGCGCGAGCTCGGCGGGGTGCTGCGCTCCTCGTTCTTCGATGTCACCGCCGTAGTCTGTGACCGCGAGCTGATCGCCGTCGAGCCGGGCGACACGACCGCGCGGCGGTTCGCGATCGCGTTTGATCTGGGCACCACCACGGTGGTGGCGACACTCCTGGATCTCGACACCGGCCAGCCCGCGGCGGTCCGCTCGATGCTCAACCGCCAGCAACCCTACGGCGCCGACGTGATCACCCGCATCTCGGCGACGATGATGGACTCCGGCGCGCTCGTGGCGCTGCGCGACCGGGCGCACGAGACGATGGCGGAGCTGACCGCCGAGGTGCTGGCCGAGTCCGATGTGGCCGCGGCCGAGGTCTACGAGATCACCGTCTGCGGCAACGTCACGATGATGCAGCTGGCGCTGGGGATCGATCCCGAGCCGCTGTCGATGGCGCCGTTCGTGGTTTCCACCCACGAGCTGCCCCCGGCGCTGGCCTCGGAGTTCGGGGTCGCGGTTCACCCGCGGGCGCCGGCGTTCGTGTTTCCGTCGCTGGGCGCTTATGTCGGCGGTGACATCGTCGCCGGGATGTTGGCGTCGGGCCTGACCCGCGACCGTCGGCTGCGACTGTTCATCGACGTCGGCACCAATTCGGAGATCGCCCTGGGCTCGGCCGAGCGCGTGGTGGCCACCGCCGCGCCCGCCGGGCCGGCCTTCGAGGCGGCGCAGATCCGCTGCGGGATGCGGGCCGCCGAGGGCGCGATCGAGGGTGTGAAGATCGGTGAGGACTCGTTGTCGCTCGAGGTGATCGGAGACTGCGAGCCGGTAGGGATGTGTGGCTCGGGCCTGGTCGACGCGGTCGCCGAGCTGGTGCACTGCGGCCTGCTGGACCACTCCGGCCGGTTCATCCCCGACGAGGATGCCGCGGAGCGCTTCCCCGGTGTGGCCAACCGGCTGACCAAGATCGGCGAGGAGCGAGTGTTCGTCCTGCACTGGCGCGGTGACGGGCAGGATCCGGCCGCCTCGGTGTTCCTCTCCCAGCGCGACGTGCGCGAGCTGCAGTTCGCCAAGGCGTCGATCGCCACCGGCTGGGACATCCTGCTGCGCGAGCTCGGCGTCGAAGCCACGGAGATCGCGCAGGTGCTGCTGGCCGGCTCGTTCGGCGCGTATCTGACGCCGCTCAGCGCGGTCCGGATCGGTCTCGTGCCGCGGCTCGCGCTGCCGCGAATCATCTCGGCGGGCAACGTCGCCGGCGAGGGCGCCAAGATCGCCGCGCTGTCGCTGCGTGAGCGCGCCGAGGCGCAGTCGATTCTGCGCGAGGTGGAATACATCGAGCTGTCCGGCCGCGCTGACTTCAACGACCTGTTCATCGACCAGCTGGCGTTTCCAGGGTGAGCGCCGCGGTCATCAGCTGCGGCGCGCTGGTGTTCGACGTGCGCGCGATCGCCCGGCGGCGGGGCTGGTCGGTCGAGGTGCTGGCGGTCGACGCGCTGCTCCACAACCACCCTGAGCAGATCGCGCCGGCGGTGGCGGCGCTGAGCGAGCGCCACGACGTCGTCGCGCTGGCCTACGCCGACTGCGGGACCTACGGGGCGTTGGACGAGCTCGGCCTCCCGCGGCTGGCCGGTGACCATTGCTATGACGTGCTCGGCGGCGGCGAGCGGGTGCGAGCGCTGCTCGACGAGCAACCCGGGACGTATTTCCTCACCGACTTCCTCGCGCGCACGTTCCAGCACACCGTCGTGCGCGAGCTCGGGTTGGACCGCTACCCCGAGCTGCGCGAGGAGTACTTCCGTCACTACACGCGCGTGATATGGCTGGCCCAGCGACCGACGCCGGCGACGCGGCGGTGCGCGCAGCGGGCAGCCGACGTCCTCGGGTTGCCGTTGACCGAGATCGCCGTGTCCAACGCAGGCCTGGAGCGCGCGCTGGAGGGCCTGCTGGACGGGGCGGCGAACGCAGTCCCCGGATAGCGGGACAAACATCGCAAGCCGGCCGCGCTGACATCCTGTTGAGATGGCGCTGCAGCCCCGCTTGATCGACGTCACCGTTCCCGACCAGCCGAGCGGCGCCGTGCTCGTGCTGCACGGGGGCGCCAGCCGCCGCGCGACCGCGATGGTCAGCCCCGCGCAGCTCTCGGTGCTGCGGATGATTCCGATCGCGCAACGGATCTCGCGCGCGGCCGACGGCCGCCTGGCGGTGTTCCGGCTGTTGAACTCGCGCCGTGGCTGGGACACGCATCACACCCCCGTGCAGGACGTGGCCTGGGGACTGGACCGGATCGCCGAGCGTCTCGGCGACCGGCTGCCGTCGTGTCTGGTCGGTCACTCCCTGGGCGGCCGGGCGGCGTTGCTGAGCGCGAGCCGTCCGGAGGTGCGCAGCGTGGCGGCGCTGGCGCCGTGGGTGTATCCGACCGACGTACCCCGCGGGTTGGCGGGGGAGCGAATCCTGATCGTTCACGGCGACCAGGACCGCATTGCCAGCCCGGAGCGTTCGGCCGCACTCGCGTGGGAGCTGAGCCGCCACGCCGACGTCGGCTACGTCACCGTGCACGGCGGCAAGCACTCGATGCTCAGCCAGCACGACTGGTTCGACGGGCTGGCTGCCGATTTCGTCTCGCTGACCCTGCTGGGCGAATCCCGGACCGAGCCGATCGCGCGACTGCAGGCCGGCGAGATGTGGATCGAGGTCCCATGAGCAATCGCCCCGGGCCGCGATCGTTTGATCCGGTCCTGGTCGGGCGACTGGAGTGCCGCGCCTGGGTCGCCTACTACCGCCACGAATGGTTCAAGCTGCTGCGTGCGGCGATCCGCCTCACCCGGCACACGTTCGCGCTGCCGTGGTCATCGACGCTGCACGGCGCCTGGCTGGTGATGCGCGCCAACCAGCTGTGGGCGCCGGCCGACAACGACCCGGCCGCGGCGCGCCGGACGATGACGCGCTTCTACGCACTGCTCAAACGCCACCACGGCGAGCGCTTTGACCCCCGGGTCGCGGCCGACCTCGAGGTCGAGTGGTGGCGCGTGCACCGCGAGCACCAGTCAGCGCTCGACGATCGGCTGCCGGTGGTCGACGCCCTGGTGACGCTGTACGCCTACGTCTACGACGTGGAACCCGACGCGGTCCGGCCGGCCGCGCAGCAGCGCGCGCTGGCGATGAGCCTCTCAGACCGCTGGGTGACCGAGGGTCGGGACCCCGGGAGCTCACTGGTCGGTGAGGAGCGAGCGGCGCTCGTGCGCTCCCATGCGGCGCTGCTGTCGGCGGTACACCGCGCCTGACCGCGGCCCGCCGCTTGAGCCCCGCGGCCTGCCGTTCAGTCCGCGGCTCCGTTCAGTCCGCGGCTCCGGCCTCCACCAGCAGCGTGGCCACGTCGGCCACGCGCAGCTGGGCGCCCGCGGTCTGCACCCCGTCATCGAGCATCACTGTGCAGAACGGGCAGGCGACGGCCAGCGTGCCGGCCCCGGTGGCGGCCGCCTCGCGCACGCGGTTGTCGTTGATCTGATCGCCGCGCTCCTCCATCCACATATGCGCCCCACCGGCCCCGCAGCAGAACGTCTGCTTGCCGCTGCGCTCCATCTCCACCGGGCTGCCGACGGCGGCCACGAGATCGCGGGGCGGCGCCAGCACATCGTTGTGGCGCGCCAGGTAGCAGGAGTCGTGATAGGTGACCTGCATCGCCTCGTCACGGCGGGGCGTCAGCTTGCCGTCGGCGAGCAGCCGAGCCAGCACCTCGGAGTGGTGCAGCACCTCGTAGTTCCCGCCGAAGTCGGGGTACTCGTTGCCCAGCGTGTTGAAGCAGTGCGGGCAGTTGGCGATGATCTTGGTCACGCCCGCCTGGTTGAGGGTCTCCACGTTGCGCTCGGCGAACGATTGGAACACGTACTCGTTGCCCATCCGCCGCGCCGGGTCCCCGGTGCATGCCTCGCGGGCGCCGAGGATTGCGAACTCGACGCCGGCCTTCTGCAGCAGCTTGGCGGTGTTCTCGGCGGTGGCCCGCGCCCGCTCGTCAAACGAGCTCGCGCAGCCCACCCAGTACAGATACTCGGGCGCGACATCGCCGGGCTCGAGAATCCGGATCTCCAGGTCCGCGGCCCAGTCGGCGCGCTCGGACTGGGCCTTGCCCCACGGATTGGACGCGCGTTCGACGTCGCGCAGCATCGGTTCGGCCTCGGCGGGAAAGCTGGACTCGACCATCACCAGATGGCGGCGCAGGTCAACGATGTGGTCGACGTGCTCGATCGAGACCGGACAGGCCTGCACGCACGCGCCGCAGGTGACGCAGTCCCAAACCGACTCCTCGGGCACCGCGCCCGGCACAAGCCCAGCCAGCTCCGGCGGCTCGCCGTCATCGCCGTCCCGCGCCTTGACCAGCGCGGCGCCATCGGCGAACACCTGATCGCGCAGCCCCATGATCACCAGCTTGGGCGACAACGTCTTGCCGGTGGCGAACGCCGGGCAGACGTCCTGGCAGCGGCCGCATTCGGTGCAGGTGAAGGTGTCCAGCATCTCCTTCCAGGTGAGATCGGCGGCGGTCCCGGCGCCGAACCGGATGTCCTCCTCGGGCACGTCGGGATCGTCGAAGCGCAGTGGTTCTAGGCGGCCCGCCGGCCCGGTGCGCCCGTACCAGACGTTGACCGCGGCGGACACGATGTGCAGGTGCTTGGAGCGCGGCAAGTAGGCCAGGAAGCTGAGGATCGTGACCACGTGCGCCCATACGAACACTCGCTCCAGCACCCGGGTGAGCCCGTCGCGCGCGAACAGGTGCGACAGCAGATCCGACACCGGCGCCGACGACGCGGACCACTCGTTGAGCCCGAGCGCGATCCGCGTTGCGTGCCATAGCAGCAGCGTGATCGCGATCGTCGCGATCAGCGCCAGGATCAGGTCGGCCTCGCCGAGATGTGAGCCCTCGAATCGCCGCGGGCGCTGCACCTTGCGGATCCACAGCGCCGACAGGACGCCGATCAGCACCAGCACGGCGAACACGTCGACGATCAGCGCATACCAGCCTTGGTCGCCCAGCCACGGGAACGTGGCGTGCTTGGAGACCACGCCGATCATCGCGGTCACGATCGTCGGACCGAGCACGATGAAGCCCCAGAAGATGAAGGCGTGGATCAACCCGGGGACGATCCGCTGCAGCAGCTTGCGCTGGCCGAGCACGATCGTCGACTCGTTGCGCACGCGACGCGCCCGGTCACCACCGCGGGTCACCGGCGCGGCCGACCGCACGAGGTCCACCAGGAACCGCACCCGGACCACGAACAATGTCCCGCTCGCCGCCAGCAGTAAGACGAGCACGACCGCGGCGACGACGACCCCTATGTCGCTCTCACCTTCCGGATCTCGGCCGAGATCGCCGGCACGACCTCGTGCAGGTCGCCGATCACGGCGTAGTCGGCGCCGGCAAAGATCGAGGCCTCGCCGTCGGGGTTGATCGCCAGCAGCCGCTTGGCGCCCTTGCACCCGGCCATGTGCTGGGTGGCGCCGCTGATCCCGCACGCGATGTAGATCTCGGGCGCAACCTTGGTGCCGGTCTGACCGACCTGATCGGTGTGAGGACGCCAGCCGGCGCTGGTCACCGCGCGCGAGCATCCCACGGCGCCG
>JBPCPC010000303.1:0-9728 GCA_050999585.1 Solirubrobacteraceae bacterium
ACGCCCCGACTCGGCAGAAACCGCACAAAATCCACCGCTCGATGCAATCCGGCTGGGGGTGTGGGCTGTCAGTGAAGGGAACCGCGGTCAGAGACCCACCCCCCTCGCGAACCCCCCTCCATCGGCACCGATGTGGTGTCTATGCAACGCAGCGCCACCACGCACACAGCAACTCCACACCAATACACCGCTGCTGATCAGCCGAGGCGGGTCGCGCTACCCACCCCAATCCCAACCCCGGTTCTTTCTCTAGTGAGGCCGCGGCCTCAGCGCAGCGACCGAGCGACCTCCTCGAGCTTGTCGAAGGACTCCTGCATCCCGCCCTCCATCCCGGAGTTGACGTGTCCGTCGCGGTGCTCCTGACACGAGTGCTGCACGAGCGTGGTCATCGTCGTGCGGCCGTCGCGCTCGACCATCGTCGTGGTCACGATCGCCTCGGCGTCGGGGAACGCCTCGTAGACCTGAGTCGAGACCACTCGCTCATCGGGGATGAGTTCGCGGTAGTCACCGTGAAAGGCGACCTCGAAGCCGCCGTTGGCGATCATCACGTAGCGCCAGCGGCCGCCAACACGCAGATCTATCTCGCACACGGTCACCTCGCCGCGGCGGCCGCTCCACCAGCGGCTGACCAGCTCGGGCTCGGTGAACGCTCGATAGACGAGCTGCGCGGGTGCGTCGAACTCCCGCGCGATCAGGATCTGGGTGTCGGTGGGCAGGCTCACCGTCGCCTTGCCGCTATGAGTTGCTGCGTTCATCTGAATGCTCCTCTCGTTTGAGTTGGCCCAGCACTGTGTCGAGCGCGTCGTAGCGCTCATTCCACGTCTGCTCGTAGTGGCTGACCCAGTCGTGGATCGGCTTGAGCGCGCGACCGTTGAGCCGGTACAGCCGCTGACGTCCGGCGTCCCGCACGTCGACGATGCCCACCTCGCGTAGGACCCGCAGGTGCTTGGACACCTGTGGCTGCGCCAGGCCGCTGGAATCAACCAGTTCGTTCACCGACCGCTCTCCGCCGGCGAGCAGATCCAGGAGCTGCCGCCGGCGGGGCTCGGCCACCGCGTTGAACGCGTCGGTCGTGGTTGCCGCTCTCGCCATCCGAACATCATATACCGATATCAGCATATTTCAATAAAGACGCACCCGCGTGGTCGATAAGGGACACGGGCGGTACTAAATCGACCGCGCCGAGAGCTGCGGCTACTGAGGATCCATGAACGCGACGCGTGCCGACAAGCCCGCGCCGGCCCTCAGCGTGGCGATCTGGCGACCCGGCTGCACGGCCGGCCTGATCTCCCCGAGCTGAGCGGCCAGCAGGGCACCGGGCGCGCGCAGGTCGGCGAGCACGAGCGTCAACCCCCAGAACCCGGCCGCCGGAGCCTCCGGCGCCTCGACGATCTCCATGATCGCCGGGCCCAGCCGCCGGAACCCTTGACGGCGATCACCCGCCCGGCGAATCCGTCGCAGCGCGAGGCCCCGCTGCGCCAGCGCACTCACGCTGCGGTCAAAGTCAGGCGTGACGATCACGACGTGATCGACGCCCAGGGCGCCGTTGGGATGAGGGGACGGCGGACCCAGCCGCCCCGCCCGTCCCGAGGGCTCGGCGGTCACCGATGTCGCCAGGCCGTCGATGTCGCCGCCCGCTCGCACGAAGCGCAGCGTCCAGCCGGTGATCCCGGCGCCGGCTTGACCGGCGCCGGCACCACCCGCGCCGCCCAGCGCCAGCTCGACGCCGCCCAGGACGACGCGATCCCGCTCGTCGATAGCGAAGCCCAGTGCCCGCCAGCGCTCGGGCGGATCGGCGATCGCGAGCGCCGCCAGTTCGGGCCGCGGGCCGGCGGACGTCGCGGACCTCTCGGACGTCGCAGACGTCGGATCGCCGCTCACAGCTCGCGGGCCACGTCGTGGGTCAGGTCGCGCCCCAGGTCGCGGGCCCGGCCGAGCACCTGGTCGGTCATCGGTTCGGTCAGCCGACCGGTGAACGTGTTCTGCTGGCTGGGGTGGTAACAGCCCAGCAGGACCCGCCCGCCCAGCTGGGTCTCCGCGCCGTGGCCGAAGCGCGGCCGCGGGCGCGGCACGGCCTCGCCGGACAGGGCTGCGGCCCGCAGCGCGGCATCCCATGCAAAGCCGCCGAGGCACACGATCACCCGCGCGCGGTGCAGCAGTGACAGCTCGCGTACGAAGTACGGCAGGCAGGTGTCACGCTCGGCGGGCGTCGGACGGTTGGCCGGCGGGGCGCAGCGCACGGCAGCGGTCACCCAGCAACCAGTCAGCCGCAGGCCATCGTCGCGCGAGCGCGACCGTGGCTGGTTGGCCATCCCGGCGCGATGCAGCGCGGCGAACAGCCAGTCGCCCGAGCGATCGCCGGTGAACACCCGGCCGGTCCGGTTGCCGCCATGGGCGGCGGGCGCGAGGCCGAGTACCACCACCGTCGCCCGCGGGTCACCGAACCCCGGAATCGGCCGGCCCCAGTACTCCTCGCCGGCGAACGCCGCCCGCTTGACGCGCGCCACCTCCTCGCGCCATGCCACCAGCCGCGGGCAGCGCCGGCAGTCGATGATCTCGCGCTCGAGCTCGGTCAGCTCCGCGGTGTCGCTCATCGCTGATCTCTAGTCGGGCGGGATCAGGCCCAGGATCAGCCGGTCGATCACGGGCGCCAGGTCGAGCACGTCGGCGAACTTCTGCAGGATCTGGTCGCGCCGCCGGGCGGCGCGCGGCCCCGCGCCGATCGCCTCCGCCAGCATCGTCCGCGCAACCTCCGGATGCTCGGTGAGCGCGCTCAAAAACGCTCGCGTCCCGGCCCGCATCCGCTCCCGGGCGTCACCGGTCGACGCCTCGCGCGCCGCCGTGGCGATCGCCCCCTGGATCACCCGGATCCCCAGCTCGCACAGCGCCAGCACGCACTCCTCCTTGTTTGCGAAGTGCTCGTAGAACGTCGCCTCGGACATCGACGCCCGGCGGCTGTCCGACTCCGAACGGGCGCCGCCGTAGCCGCGCTGCGAGAACTCCGAGGCGGCCGCGCGCAGCAACCGCTCGCGCTGGATCGGCAGCCGGACCTCGGGCGGCGGCGCGTGCCGTCCCCGGGCGGTGGTCACGCCCGCAGCGAACGCCCGTAGTGGCGCTCGTAGTACTCGCGGTAGGTCCCGGAGCGGATCGGCTCCCACCACCAGGCGTTGTCGCGGTACCAGGCGACGGTGTCGGCGAGGCCATCGGCGAACCGAGTACGCGCTCGCCAGCCCAGCGCCGCGAGCTTATCTGAGGAGAGCGAGTAGCGGCGGTCGTGTCCGGGGCGGTCGGTGACGTAGTCGATCAGTGACTCGTCGCCGCCGGTGAGCTCGAGGATCCGGGTGACGACCTCGATGTTCTCGCACTCGTCGGGGCCGCCGCAGTTATAGACCTCACCCGCGACACCGTGGGCGAGCACGTGACCGATCCCGCGCCCGAAGTCCTCCACGTAGAGCCAGTTGCGCACGTTGCGACCGTCCCCGTACACGGGCAGGTGGTCGCCGGCGAGCGCGTTGAGGATCATCAGTGGGATCAGCTTCTCGGGGTACTGGCGCGGGCCGTAGTTGTTCGAGCCGCGACACACCATCGCATCCAGCCCGTAGGTGTGAAAGTAGCTCGCGACCATCAGGTCGGCGCCGGTCTTCGACGCGCTGTAGGGACTGGAGGGGGCCAGCGTTGAGGCCTCGGTGAACGACCCGGTCGCGATTGACCCGTAGACCTCGTCGGTAGACACCTGCACGTAGCGCAGGCCACGCTCGCGCGCGGCCTCCAGCAGCACGTGCGTGCCCAGCGCGTTGGTGACGCTGAACGCGTAGGGATCGGCGATCGAGCGGTCGACATGGGTCTCGGCGGCAAAGTTGACGATCGCGTCAAACGTCCCCGAGCCCAGCGCCCCCGCGACCGCCTCGGGATTCTCGATCGGCCCCTTCACGAACCGAATCTCCGAGGCCACGTCGCGCAGGTTCTCCTCGCGCCCCGCGTAGGTCAGCGCGTCGAGCACCGTCACATCGTCGCCATGCTCGCGCACCCGCAGGCCGACGAACGTCGCGCCGATGAACCCGGCAGCCCCGCAGACCAGCAGCTTCACACCGTCGCCCCCTCGATCTGTCGTTGAAATTCGGTCAGGCCGTCGCGCCAGTTCGGCAGGCGCGGGGCGCCCCGCTGCGAGCGCAGCACGCTGTAGGCGGGCCGGGGCGCCGACTGCGGATATTGCGCGGTCGCGATCGGGTGGACCACGCAGTCAAGCTCGGCTCCCGCGACGATCGCCTGGGCGAACTGAAACCATGAGCATTGCTCGTCGGCGGCGACATGGGCGACCCCGGGCAGCCGCCCGTCGGCCAGGGTCACCAGGGCGGGTGCGAGGTGACCGGTGAACGTGGGACAGCCGACTTGGTCAGACACGATCGTGAGCTCGTCGCGCTCCGCGGCGAGGCGCCTGATCGTCTGCGGAAAGCAGCGGCCGTGCGCGCCGAACAGCCAGGAGGACCGCACCACCGTGTGACGTTCGGGGGCCGCGCGCGCGACCGCCTGCTCGCCGGCGAGCTTCGTGCGCCCATAGGCTGACAGCGGCGCGGTCGCGTCGGGCTCCAGGTACGGCTCGCGCTTGCGTCCGTCGAACACGTAGTCGCTGGAGACGTGGACCGTCCAGGCGCCTGCCGCCGCAGCGGCCGCGGCGACATGGCCGGCGCCTGGGCCGTTGACCGCCCGCGCGTCCTGCTCCGCGCTCTCGGCGCCGTCGACGTCGGTCCAGGCCGCGCAGTTGATCACCGCGCCCGGGGCCGCGGCCGCGACCGCCGCACCGACGGCATCGGGGTCCGCGATATCGAGCTGCGCGCGCGGCAGCACGGCCGGTTCGTGGCCGGCGGCGATGGCCGCCCGGACCACGTCATGCCCGAGCATCCCGCCCGCGCCCGTAATCAGGATCCGCATCGCGCCGAAGCGTAGCCGCGGGCCCTTCAATCGGGGACGTCGAGCGTCACGCCCAGGCCCCGCAGGCGAACCTGACCGGCCTGCGGGTAGTAAACGGAATCGCCGGGCTCACGCGTGCCGTAGACGAGATATGTCATGCCCTGATCGCCGGCCGCCAACGAGTGGGCCACGCCCGTCGACGGCGGCCGGGCGACGACGTCCCCGGCCCGCAGGGCGTGTTCGTGGTCGCCGAGCAGCAGCGATCCGGCCCCGTCCAACACGTAGAACAACTCCTCCTCGAGCGCGTGACAGTGAGGCGGCGCGCCCCCCTGACCCGGCTCCAGCGTGACGTGGTTGCAGCCCGCCTTGACCGCGCCGGCGGCACGCCCGAGCGCCCGCACCTGGGCGCCCGGGAGCGGCGCGGTGTCAAGACTGTCCAGGGCGACCACGTTCGCGGGTCGCTCGCCGGGCGCGGGCGCCTGGAGCGGGCCGGCGAGCCCCTCGGCGCGGAACGGATGCGGCGCGTCCAGCGGCACCCAGCGGGGCCCGCACCACATCACCTTCGCGCGCGGGAGGAACGTGAGGTTGGCGTTGGCCCCGTTGCCGAACGCCAGCAGCTCGAGACCCTCGTCGCCCGCCAGGAACGTGTGCGGCCGGCCTCCGGGCCGGTGCACGATCGTGTCGCCGGCCGCGACCTCGTAGGCATCGCCCCGCTCGTAGCCCAGGCCGCAGCCGCCGAGCACGTAGAAGATCTCCTCCTCGTCACCGTGGACGTGCACGGGCATCTGGCGCGCACCGGGTGCGACGACATACAGACTCGCGCCGATCCGCTGCGCGCCCGCAGCCTCGCCCAGTCGCCGACGCGCGAACACGATGTCCCCCTCGGCGACCTCGATCTCCTTCACCTCGGCGCGGTTGACCACCGGTCCGGCCATCGTCTGAGCAGCCTAGTGGTCAGCGCCGCGGGCGTCCACGCGCCATACGCTGCGAAGCGGTAGTCAGACCTCATGCGGTGACCGACTTGGAGACCGACACGCCGCCGATCGACGACTACGCGATCCCCGCGGGCTCCTGCGACGAGCTGCTGAACTCAGACGGGCGCCCGCTGCCTCATGCCGAGCCGCTGATGGCGGCGCTGGCCCGGCTCGGACCGGCCGCGCTGGACGCCGCCGGGCGCAAACGCGATGCGATCTTCATGCAGCAGGGGATCACGTTCGAGGTGGCGGGATCCGACGGCGAGCGACGCGACCGCGCCTGGCCGCTGGACCTCGTGCCGCGCGTGCTGACCGGGGCCGAGTGGACCCCGATCAAGCGCGGACTCGCGCAGCGGATTCGGGCGCTGAACGCGTTCGTCGACGACGTCCGCCACGCCCACGAGATCGTTCGCGCGGGAATCGTTCCCTGGTCGCTGATCGTCAGCCGTCTCAGCTTCGCCCGGCCGGTGCACGGCGTCCGCGCCCCCGGCGGCGTCTACTGCCACGTGTGCGGGTGTGACCTCGTCCGCGACGGCGACGGAACCTGGCGCGTGCTCGAGGACAACGTCCGCACTCCGTCGGGGATCTCGTACGTGCTGGAGAACCGGGTGGCGATGACCCGGCTGGTACCCGACGGTCGTGCTGTGGACTCCGGGAGCGATGAACTCGGCGTACTTCGAGCACGCGTTCCTGGCGCGGCAGATGGGAGTCGAGTTGGTCGAGCCGTCAGACCTGGTGGTCCGCGACGCCGTCTGTTACATGCGCACCACCGCCGGGCTGCAGCGCGTGCACACGATCTACCGAAGGCTGGACGACGACTTCATCGACCCACTGGAGTTCCGGCCCGACTCGCTGCTCGGGGTCCCCGGCCTGGTGCGCGCCTACCGCGCCGGCACGGTCGCGATCGCCAACGCGATCGGCACCGGAGTGGCCGACGACAAGGCGATCTACTGCTACGTGCCGGAGATGATCCGGTTCTACCTGAGCGAGGAGCCGATCCTCGAGAACGTCCCCACCTACCGGTTGTCCGACGAGACCGCTCGCCGGCACGTGCTCGGGCGGCTGGACCAGGTGGTGGTCAAGCCGACATCGGAGTCCGGCGGCAACGGCGTGTTCATCGGCCCCCAAGCCTCAGCCGCCGAGCGTGAGCTGCAGGCGGCGATGATCGTCAACTCGTCCCAGGGCGGCGGGTCCAAGGACATGTGGGTACTCGATGACGGCGACCAGCCCGATCCGTCGCCCGGCACGCTGCCGCTGCACCGGCCGCCGCGGCTGCCCGACGTCCGCTACGGCGGCGGCTGGCACAACCAGGCTCAGCAGCAGCAGCAATCCCGGCGACGCTGAGGGGCTCGCGCGGATCGCCCAGGAGCTGTTCTGGCTCGGCCGCGACCTGGCGCGCGCCGAGCACACCGCCCGGATCCTCGACGGCGCGTTTCACGCCGACGTCTCTGGCGTCCCGGGCGAGCGAGGGATCACGCTCAGCTGGGAGGGCGTGCTAGCCACGATCGGCGCCAAGCCACCTACCCCCGGCGAGGAGGAGGCGGAGGTCCCGGCGGTGTCGCCGGGACGGATCGAGGTCGCCAGGCTGCTCACGTTGGACACCGGCAGCCCGGCGTCGGTCGTCTCCTGTGTGGCCCGCGCGCGAGCGCGGGCGGACGATGCGCGACGTGATCTCCACCGAGATGTGGGAGGCGCTGAACTCCTTCTACCTGCTGCTTGGCCGCTATGACCTCCAGGCGGCGCTCCAGACCGGGCCGTACTCGGTCTACCACGAGGTCAAGGAGCAGTGCGCGCTGTTCTGGGGCCTGTGTGATCGCACGCTGCTGCGCGACGAGGGGCGCGCGTTCCTGGAGGCCGGCGGGCGGATCGAGGAGGCTGACATGGTCCTGCGGATGCTGCGGGTGGCGATCCCGCGCTCCCTGGACGACGATGCCGACGCCCACGAGACCGAGGCGCTGGCACTGTTGCATGCCGTCGGTGGCTTTCAGGCCTACCGGCGTGCCGTGCGCCACGCCCCGACGGTCGCCCCGGTGGTCCGCTTCCTGCTGTTCGACTCCGCCTATCCCGGCTCAGTAGCCTCCTCGGTGCAGGAGCTGACGGCCGCGTTGACCGCCGCCGAAGCGCCGCCCCGCTCGTCACCGCCGGTCCTGAGGCTCGGCCGCCTGAGCGCCGATCTGGAGCTCCAGCGGCGGGCTCCGGACGCCGGCGGCGCGCTCGAGGAGGTGCTCGAACGCGTCCAGGACGAGCTCGAGCAGGTCGATCGCGACATCGACGCACGGTATTTGCGATCGCTGCGTTGGCGGCGGTGCACCTGTGAGCTCGTCCCCGCCGATCAGACCCTGACGTGAACTTCGCGATCCGCTACCTGACCGAGTACGACTACGACGCCGACGTCGTCGACAACCTCAACGCGCTGCGCGTAAAACCGCACGGCAACGGGCGTCAGCGCTGCGACGAGTTCGCCGTGCGTCTCACCCCGGAGGTCCGCCTGCACCGCCACACCGACTACTTCGGCACCGAGGTGGTCGAGTTCGAGGTCTCGCGACCACACCGGCACCTGACGATCAATGTGCGCGCCCGCGTCAGCACCCGGGAGTCCTCGGAGTCGCCGCAGGCCAGCTGGGAGACGCTGGCGGATCCCAGCTATCGCGAGGCCGGCGGGGAGTTCCTGCTGCAGACCGACGACGCGCCCGGGAACCTGGGCCTGCAGGAGCTGCTGGCCACCACCGGCGCGGCCTCCAATCCGCTGGCCACCGTGCTGCTGGTCTCCAAGCTGATCCCGGATCGCTTCGAGTACCGCAAGGGCGCGACGTTCGTCGACTCGCGGGTCGCCGACCTGCTGGACGCGGGCGCGGGCGTCTGCCAGGACTTCGTGCACCTGGGGCTGTGCCTGCTGCGCCATCACGGGATCGCGGCCCGCTACGTGTCCGGCTACCTGTACGCGTCCGGCTCAGACGACGGCGGTGAGTCCGTCGAGGTCGACACCCACGCCTGGCTGGAGGCGCTGCTGCCGGTGGGTGAATCGGATCCCGCCCATCCGACCGCCGAGCCGGTATGGGTCGGCGCCGACCCCACCAACCGCGTGCTGGCCGGTGAGAACCACATCAAGATCGGCCACGGGCGCCACTACGCCGATGTCCCCCCGATCAAGGGCGTCTACCGCGGCGGCGCCAAAGCCAAGCTCAACGCCAGCGTCACCATGATCCGCCTGCAGGGGACTGACCCGGCGTCGATCGCACGCTCCTGAGCCACCGGTCCAGCGAGGCGCGAACGACGCCGAGGCGAAGGGCCGCAGGCGATGTCGATCTCGGCTGGTTCCAACGATTTGCCTTTCTTTCAATGGTCCGGGCGCGGGCGTCGCCCGTTATCGGACATGCTGTTGGTGGTGGGTGGGCGTGGGTGTGGCGCGGCCGGTCGTCGCTGATCAAGCATCGACCTTGCGGTCGGGGTGGTCTGGTCATGGTGGCGATGTTTGACAGCGCCGCCCGCGCCGCGCAATGCAGCCAGGATCTCGGGGCTGACGCCCCGACTCGGCAAGAAATGGCCACAAAACCCCCACTCGATGCGATCCGGCTGGGGGTGTGGGCATCAGGACAAGGAACCCACCGCCTCACCCCCACACCCCCTCGCGAACCCCATCGATTGGGACGGATGTGGTGTTTATGTAACGACTCGGGGCGCCAGCCAACGGATCGTTGCCCCACAGCGCGACCACGACCCGGATGTCAAGCAGCGCCCCCACGCACACAGCAACCCAAACCCAACCCAAACCAATACACCGCTGCTTGATCAGCCGAGGCGGGTCGCGCTACCCAACCCACGCCCGCCCTACTTGTCCCAGAACCC
>JBPCPC010000304.1:0-10873 GCA_050999585.1 Solirubrobacteraceae bacterium
TGAACGGGTAGGTAAGCGGTTTCCACGACGGCACGCCGTTGGTGTCCAGCCTCCCGTGCGGCGTGAGGTGGCCCCGGACCAGCCACCCATAGGGGTCATATCCCGGGCGCGCGCGCGCCCAATCGACCAGGATCGCGCCTAGCACCAGCATCGCCACCGTGGCCACCACCCAGCGCCAGCGGTAGAGCACTCCAGCGAGAGTCTGATACGCGGACGGCTCCTTCAGGTCGCGCGCGAGCGGCGCGGGTGCTGAAGCGGTGGGCGTCGACACGACGGCCCGAAAGTAGCAGCAGGTGCTTACGCCCAGATGAGAGGAGCGGCGGTCGGGGTGCGGGGTCGGCTACCCTCGCCCAGTCAATATGAGCGACTCCGATCTCTACGGCCGCCGTGTCCTGGTCACCGGCGGCTCGGGCTTCATCGGCCGCCATGTCGTCGCCGAGCTGACCGCCGCCGGCGTGCAGGTGCGCGTGGTCGACCTGCAGCCGCACGCCGACCCGACGGTCGACATCGTGATCGGCGACATCGCCGACCCCGCCGTGCTGGAGCGGGCGTTCGCGGGCGGCTTTGATTCGATCGTCCACCTCGCGGCGGTCACGTCGGTGCTGCGCTCGCTCGAGCAGCCCGAGCTGACGTTCGCGACCAACGTGATCGGCACCAACGCGGTGCTGGCCGCCGGCCGGGATGCGGGCGTGAGCTCGCTTGCGTTCGCCTCGACCAACGCCGTCACCGGTCTGATGAAGGCGCCGAAGATCTCCGAGGCGGCGACGCTCGAGCCGCTCACTCCCTACGGGTCGACCAAGGCCGCCGGCGAAATGCTGATGTCTGCCTACACCGCCTCCTACGGCATGCGCTGCGCCTGCATCCGCCTGACCAACGTCTACGGGCCCGGGATGCAGGCCAAGGACTCGATCGTGGCTCGGCTGATGCGCTGCATCCGGCAGGGGACGACGTTTGAGATCTACGGCGACGGTACCCAGGTGCGCGATTACGTCCACGCGCTGGACGTCGTCGCCGCGATGAAGCTCGGCCTCACGAGCGAGCAGTGGCAGGGGCCGATGGTGATCGGCGGCGGCACGTCGCAGTCGGTGCTCGAGGTGGTCGACGCGGTGCGCCAGGTCTCGGGCGCCGAGATCGATGTTCGCCACGGCCCGGCGAAGCCCGGCGAGATGCCGGCCGTGATCGTCGACACCAGCCACGCTCACGCGGCCGGCTGGACGCCCCGATATCCCTCGCTGGCCGACGGTCTGGTCGGGGTCTGGGAGGAGTGGTCGGTGGCCGACGTGCAGGCGACCTCGTGAGCACGCTGTCCTCGCTGGTCTCGCCCGGCGAGTACGCGCGGCTGCAGCCGGAGGAGCGGGGCGCGGTCGAGGCGTTCCTGGAGGCGCACGCTCCCGGTCAGGGCGCCCCCCTGGCGGTTGTGATCCCCGCCTATAACGAGGAGCCGACCGTCGCCGACGTGATCGCGGAGATCCCCGGCGAGGCCGCCGGGCTGACGGCTGAGGTGATCGTGGTCGTCGACGGCGCGCGGGACGCCACCGCGCAGCGGGCGGCCCAGGCCGGCGCGCTGGTCTGCGACGTCCCCGTCAACCGGGGCCAGGGCGCGGCGCTGCGCCTCGGCTACTGGCTCGCGCGCGCGCGTGGCGCGCAGGTGATCGTCACGATCGATGCCGACGGGCAGTACGCGGCCGACGAGATCGCCCGCGTGATCGGGCCGATCCTCGATCGCCGCGCCGACTTCGTGTCCGGCTCGCGACGCCTTGGCACCGAGCTGACCACCGACGCCACCCGCCACGCGGGCGTGATCGTGTTCGGCGCGCTGATCTCGGTCCTGGTTCGCCAGCGGATCACGGACCCGGCGTGCGGGCTGCGGGCGATGAGCGCCGAGCTGACCGCGGCGGTCGTCTTGGAGCAGCCGCAGTATCAGGCGTCCGAGCTGATGATCTCCGCTGCGCTGCACGGCTTCCGGCTGGTCGAGGTGCCGACGACGATGCGCGATCGCGGTGCCCACGCCACCAGCACGAAGAAGGGCGGGAACCTGCTCTACGGGGTACGGTTCGCGCGCGCCGCGGTCCACACCTGGTGGCGCGACCGCACCGCGGCTCGCAGGCGCGAGCGGCCCGCGAACACCCAGTGCTCGTAGATCACGAACTTGACCGCGAACAGCACCGCCTGCACGAACACGTAGGCCCCGGTCACCAGGATCACGCGGACCCCGTGATGGGGCGTGACGTGATGCTTGACCCAGGCCTGCATCACGCCGGTGCCGAGCGAGGAGGCAACCAGCACGACGCCGGAGATCGCGATGTAGGCGACGATCTCCCGCAGGAAGGCCACCTGCCCCTCGATCTTCCAGGCCCAGCGCCGGTTGAGGATCCAGTTGGGGATCGCCCCCGCCACGAATGCGGCGATCGAGCAGATTGTGGTGTGCTTGCCGCCGAGGACGACGTACATCAGCGCGAACACGACGACGCTGGTGGCCAGCGCGATCGCGGAGCCGATCGCGTACTTGGTCACCTTCTTGGCGAACGCGGACCGCGAGAATCTCTGCGCGAGCGCGTGCTCGCGCGCGCGGCTGTATAGGTCCGAGGGCACTGACCCGAATCCTAGCGTCTGTCGCCGTATGACCGGCATAAACGCTAGCTTCGCCGGGGGAATGCGCTTCCTGGCCGGCGATCCCGAACCGGTGCTCGACGACGATCTGATCATCGCCGGCGACAACGCGTCGGTGCTGGAGCGGCTGCCGGCGGGGGCGTTTGACCTGATCTACGTCGATCCCCCGTTCAACACCGGACGCATCCAGGCTCGGCGCACGACCTCGGCGGTCGCTGACCCGAGTGCCCAGCGCGTCGGTTTCGGCGGCCGCCGCTATCGCTCGCAACTGCTGGCCCGACTGGCCTATGACGATCAGTTCGAGGATTACCTCGGCTTCCTGACCCCGCGCCTGGCCCGCGCGCGCGAGCTGCTGGCCCCCCACGGCACGCTGTACTTCCACATCGACTACCGCGAGGCGCACTACTGCAAGCTGCTGCTCGACGAACTGTTCGGCCGCGATGCGTTTCTCAACGAGATCATCTGGGCCTATGACTACGGCGCCAAGCCACGCCGCCGGTGGCCGGCCAAGCACGACACGATCCTGGCCTACGTGCGCACGCCCGGCGGCCACCATTTCGACACCGAGGCGGTTGACCGCGAGCCCTACATGGCGCCCGGTCTGGTCAGCCCGGAGAAGGCGGCGCGCGGCAAGCGACCGACCGACGTCTGGTTTCACACGATCGTGCCGACCAACGGCGCCGAGAAGACCGGCTATCCGACGCAGAAGCCGGCCGGTGTGCTGCGCCGGCTGGTGGCCGCCTCCTCGCGACTTGGCGGTTGGTGTCTGGATCCGTTCGCCGGCTCGGGCACGCTGGGAGCGGTGTGCGCCGAGCTCGGGCGGCGCTACGTGCTGGTTGACTCCAACCCGGAGGCGATCACGGTGATGCGGCGCCGCCTGGGCGACGCGGCGGACACGCCTAGTTAGGCGCGTTACCCGCGCACCAGCGGCACGAACCTGACCGCCTCGAGCGTCTCCTGCGTGACACCGTCCGGGGTGCGCAGCAACCGGGTCAGGTGCTGCTCCTGGTTGCCGACCGGCGCCACCAGCCGCCCGCCGATCGCCAGCTGGTCGACGAGCCCCACGGGCACCTCCGCGCCGGTCGCGGCCGCCACGTTGATCGCGTCAAACGGCGCGGCCTGGGGAAAGCCCGCGCAGCCGTCGGCGACCACACAGGTGACGTTGGCATAGCCGAGCCGGGTCAGTGTGACCGCCGCGGCCGCGCTGAGCTCGGGCAGCCGCTCGATCGAGATCACCTCGCGCGCGAGCCTCGCCAGCAGCGCGGCGTGATACCCCGAACCGGTGCCGACGTCGAGCACGCGCTCATCGCCGTCGAGCTCCAGCAGCTCGAGCATCCGCGCCACCACGATCGGCTGTGAGATCGTCTGGCCACCGGCGATCGGCAGCGCCACGTTCTCATACGCGCGGCCGTGATGCTCATCGCCGATGAAGCGCTCGCGCGGGACGGACGCGATCGCCGCGAGCACTCGCTCGTTGTCGACCGCCGGCCGCAGCCGCCGGGCGAGTGCCAGTGCCTCGTCCACCACTCAGCATTCTTCCCCGATTGTGCCCTGGGCACACCCTGACGGTGGATGGGTGCAGCGATGACCGGCCGGTGGTGGCAGAATCAGTAGCGATGCTCGCGAGCGCACGACTGCAGCGCGCCCTGATGCTGGTGCTCGTCGCCCTAGTGGCGGCGATCGTCGTGATCCTGGTCGCCGGCCGCGGCGGCGGCAGCGGCAACACCGCGACGGCGGGTTCGCAGTTCGACGGTCCGCCGATGCCCGCGAATTTGCGCGCGGCCAACTTCTCGCTCGTCGACCAACACGGCCGCCGGGTGACCCTGTCCCATGATCGTGGCCGGGTCGTGGTGCTGACCTTCATCCATTCCAAGTGCCGCGACACCTGCCCGTTCATGGTCGAGCAGATCAAGGGCGCGCTCAACGACCTGCCGCACGCCGGCCGCGGTATCCCGGTGATCGGCGTCAGCGCCGACCCCCGCGAGGACACGGTCGCCAACCGAAATCAGTTCCTGGTCAAGCATCAGATGAACGCGCGGCTGGCGTTCCTGAACGGCCCGATGGCGGCGATGCGGCGAATCTGGCACGCCTATGCGATCCAGCCGGTCACCCCCAAGGTCGACCACTCCACGTTCGTGCTGCTGATCGACAAGCGTGGTTACGAGCGCGTCGGCTTCCCCGCCGACCAGCTCACCCCCGAGGGGCTCGCCCACGACATCCGGGTCCTCGAGCGCGAGCCGGCATCGGAGCGTTGGTAATCGGACACACTCCGTCGGGCGGCCCAAGCGCCCGTGAGCGGTGGACGCTCACGTCGCTGATGCTTCGGCACAAGCGCATTTCCGCTGGATCAATCGTGCTCGTACTGGTGCTGGTCGGGCTCACGATCGTCACCACCGTCTCGAGTCAGAGCCGCCAGACGCTGAGCGACTCCGCCACTTGCACGGCGTGGGCGGCAGCGACCCCGAGGCAGAAGATCGCCTACTCCCACCTGTACATCGACGAGCACGGAGCGTTCGCCAACACCGCGCACAACGCCAACACCGTGCAGTCAGAGATCAACACGGAGTGCACCCATGCGTCCTACCTGGGCGAGGCCGACGACATCTCGGTCCTGGCGAGCCTCAGGGGCGCATTCTGAGGAAGCGACGGGTTCCGGGGGGCGGATGCCGTGCTCCCCGGCCCGGTCAGCGGATAGCGGCGTCGGCAGCCACGGCCACGAACAGCAGCGCGAGGTAGAGCAGTGAGTAGTGAAACAGGACCGCGGCGCGCCCCGCGGTGCCGTGGCGCCACAGGCGCCAGGCGAGGACGCAGAAGACGCCGTCGAGCAGCGCCGCGCAGGCCAGGTAGAACGCCCCGAACGTGCCGACCACGCCCGGAGCGAGCGTGGGCACGATCAGCGCGAGGGTGTAGGCGAGCACCAGGCGAGTGGTCACGGCGCGGCCGCGCACGACTGGCAGCATTGGGACCCGCGCCGCCTCGTAGTGAGGGGCGAGCAGCAGCGCGAGCGCCCAGAAGTGCGGCGGCGTCCAGAGCAGCACGATCGCGAACAGGAACGCGGCCCCGAGGCCGAGCGAGCCGTGCGCGGCCGCCCAGCCCGCGAGCGGCGGAATCGCTCCGGCGGCGCCGCCGATGACGATGTTCTGGGTCGTCGAGCGCTTGAGCCAGAGCGTGTACACGACCACGTAGAACACGCCGCCGCTGACGGCCAGCGACGCTGCCAGCAGGTTGTCGAACGCGGTCATGATCACGAACGAGAGCAGCGCGAGCCCGATCCCGAACGCCGCCGCTCGGGCTGGCGCGATCCGCCCGGCGGCGACCGGACGCGAGGCGGTGCGCGGGCCCATCAGACGGTCGATGTCGCGGTCAAGCACGTGGTTGAGCGCGCTGGCGCCGCCGCAGGCCAGAGCGCCGCCGATGACGAGCGCCACGAGCGCCAGCGGCCGTGGCGCTCCACCGGCCGCGGCCAGCATCGCGCACACCGAGGTGAGCACGAGCAGCGACATGATCCGCGGCTTGGTCAGCGTCACGTAGTCGCGCAACGTCGACCAGGACGGGCTGTCCACCGCGGCCGCGGCGGGCAGCGCCTCAGCGATCTCAGGCACGCTGCCCTGTCCCGGCCGCCCTCGAGCCTGCCATGCGCCGCATGTCGTGGGCCACACTCGCCGGGAGGTAGGGATACAGATAGCCGGAGCGCTCGTCGCCGCGGCGATCGATCAGGTAGAGGGCCTCGGTGTGGTTGATGTCGCCTCGCTGCGGCTGCACGAAGATGTGGTATGCCTTCCACACCGCTGCGAGCCGAGCGTGCGTGCCCCGCAACCAGTGCCACGGGGCGACCCCGGCCAGGCCCCACTTCCGGATCGCCGTGCGGGTGCTCGCCGGCGTGTCAAGCGGGTTGACGCTGACCACCACCAGCACCGGTCGCTCAGATCTAGGCAGCGCCCGGTCGGCAGCGGCGAGCGCCCGGCCGGCCAGCGGGCACTCCTGCGTGCAATGGGAGTCAAAGAACTCGATCGCGACCGTGTGACCGCTCAGCGAGCTCAGCGAGAAGCGGCGACCGGTCTGATCGTGCAGCATGTTGATCGCGGGCGCCGGTCGCGCCCCGGCCGTCCACGTCGCCTGCCCGCGCAGCGCGGACGGCGAGCCGGCGACGATCGGTGCTGACGAGCGCGTCGCCAGCAGATGCGCCCCGACGCCGACGGCGAGCCCCACGAGCACGGCCAGGACCGCCCATAGGCCGATCGCGAGCCGCCCGACGTGCTGCGCCTCGGCGGGCCGGACGTCGCCGGACGGGGTCACGGATCGTCCGTGGCGGCCTCGACCGGCGTGATCTCGGCGACTGCGGCAGCCCCCGCCGCCTCTACCATTTCACGTGAGGGCAGTGACACCGACGACGTGGGCGTGTCCTGCGGAACGCGCTTGACCGCGAGCACGTACCAGACCGCGATCGCGATCAGAAGCCCGATCGGCAGCAGGATCGACAGCAGCGAGCCGGCGAGGAAGCTGGTAGCGAGTTCAACGGGTGGCATGGGCGGTAATCCTCCTCAGGTGGTGAGTGCCGGACGCCGTGAGGTCGCGCCGGTGTCCGGCTCGAGCCAGCGAAAGACGCCGACGAATAGCGCGATGCCGTAGGCGAGCGACCCGGGGACCCACATCACGCCGGCGGCGAGCTGCTGGTCGGTCAGGGCAGAGATCCCGCCGGGGCGGTGCAGCAGTAAGGCGTAGTGGGAGTACAGCGGGTGCTGGACCATGACCAGGGTGATCGCCAGCATCCAGCCGACGACCATTGCGCCGACGAGGTACGCCAGCCGCCCCGGCCACGTCAGGCGCGGCCGCAGTGGCCCCGGTTCGATCACATGCGCCCAGAAGAGCAGCCCGGCGAAGAAGAACATCGCGTGCTCGAGGTCATGGAGCGACGTCGATCGCAGGGTCGCGTCATACGCACCGGGGATGTGCCAGGCGACGAGCGAGCCGGTGAACAGCAGCCATGCCGGCCCGGGGCGGACCAGCGCGCGCAGCCCGGCGGTCCAGCGAGCTCGGGCCAGCGTCCGCCCGATCGTCGTCCGGGACCTGAGCGACAGCCCCAGCCACATCCGCGGCCACGGCCGTCCGAGCAGGATCAGCGGTGGCGCGACCGTGAGCAGCAGCACGTGCTGGACCATGTGCGCCCAGAACAGCTGGTCCGCGTAGCCGTCCAGGGGTGACTCGAGCGCGAGCACGATCGTCACCAGACCGAGCGCGAACGCCACCTGGTGCCATGGCTCCCGTGCCTGCGCCGCGCGGCTATAGCGCCGCCCACCGATCCAGTACAGGACGGCCGCGATCGCGACGTAGACCAACGGGAGTTGGATCGACCAGCCGCCCCAGCTCATGCTCAGAGCAGATAGAGGATCACGAACGTGACCACGCCGATGCCGACGTAGAACGTCCAGAAGAACGAGCACGCTTCCAGCCCGGCCGTCACGGTCGCCACGTCGGTGAGCACGTCGGCCGGCGTGGGTTCAACGCCCTGCGTCCCCCGCCGCCAGGCGGTCGCGACCTGCGTCTCGATCCAGTAGCCGCACATCAGCGCGAACACGGCGTAGAACACCGTCCAGCCGACGAACACGCTCGCGTAGCCGCCACTGGCGGGTCCGAAGCCCAGCGTCGTCCACTGCACGACCTGCAGTACGACGGCCGTCAGCAGCAGCGCCAGCGCGCTCGCGCCGGCACGCACCGTGAGCTCGGGCCGCGTCGCCGCGCCGCGCAGCAGAGCGGCGCTGAGGACCAGGGCGACGAGGATCGCCACACCGAGGCCGAGCGACGGGTTGATGTTGTGGCCGATCTTCCAATCCTTGTTGAGGTCCAGGGACCGCAGGTAGAAGTAGGCGAACACGAACGAGATGAAGAAGAAGCAGGCAGCACCGCACAGCTGGCGGGCGCCGACCCACAGCGCGCGCGGCTGCCATTCGGGCGGCTCGAGCTCGATGTCGGGATGGGTGGGTGCGGATGCGGCTCCGGATGCCTCCATCGTTTAGCTCCCTCCTGCGGCCGGCGCCAGCGCCGGGCCCCCGGCCGGCTCGACGCCGTAGGGGTACGGATCTTCGTCGAACACCGGAATCTTGTCGAAGTCGTGGACGGGCACCGGCGTGGGTAGTTGCCACTCCAGGGACTTCGAGCCCCACGGATTGCCCACCAGCGGCTCGCGCTTGATCAGCATCGACCAGATCAGATTGACCAGGAAGACGAGCATCGACAGTCCGATCACGTACGCCGAGATCGACACCCAGTCGTTGAGCGTCTGCAGGTTCACGGGGTAGGTCACGACCCGGCGGGGCATTCCCAGGAACCCGAGCGCGAACAGCGGCCCGAACGTCGCGTTGAACGCGATGAACAGCGACCAGAAGTGGATCTTCGCCAATCGCTCGTTGAATACGAAGCCGGTCATCTTCGGACCCCAGTAGTAGATCCCCGCGAACAGCGTGAACACCAGGCCACCCATGATCGTGTAGTGGAAGTGCGCCATCGAGAAGAAGCTGCCGTGGGTCGTCACGTCGCTCGGCACGTCGGACAGGAGGACCCCGGAGATGCCGCCGATCAGGAAATTGAACGCCCAGGCGATGCAGAACCACATCGGCACCGTGAGCCGGATTCGCCCGCGCCACAGCGTCCCCATCACGCACAGGAAGGTGAACCCGGTGGGCAGCGAGATCAGCTCGGTCGAGAGCATGTAGAACGGCCGCAGGTCGGCGTCGATGCCACTCACGAACAGGTGGTGCTGCCACACGAAGAAGCTCAGCAGGCAGACGCCGAGCATGCCGGACACGGCGAGCCGGTAGCCCCACAGCGGCTTGCGCGTGAACACCGGCAGTATCTCCAGCACCACCCCGAAGCCGGGAATCGCGACGATGTAGACCTCGGGGTGCCCGAAGACCCAGAACAGGTTCTGCCACAGGTAGGCGCTGCCGCCGTTTGACGCGACGAAGAACGCGGTCTGAGCCGTGCGATCGAGCGCGCCCATCAGGATCGCCGCGAGCAGCATCGGCGGCGCCAGCAGCATCAGCACCGAGGTCGCGAGCACCCCCCAGACGAAGATCGGCATCCGCATCCAGGTCATCCCCGGCGCGCGCATCGTGATGATCGTCACCATCAGGTTGAATCCCAGCAGGACCATCGAGATCCCGACGAGCCCGAAGAAGCCCAGGTAGGCGTCATATCCGGCCGTCCCCTGGTCGCCGAGCGGCTGATAGCCGGTCCAGCCGGTCTGAAAGCCGCCGAGGAAGATCGTCGTCAGGAAGACGACGCCGGCCGCCATCAGGATCCAGAAGCTGAGCGCCTCAATCCGCGGAAACGCCATCCTTCGGCTGCCGATCATCAGCGGCACGAGCCAGTTGCCGAGCGGGCCGAGCACGACCGAGGTCAGCATCCCCATCATCATCGCGCCGTGCAATCCGACGAGCGTGAGGTACTGATTGGCGCCGAACACGTGCACGTTGGGCTGCAACAGTTCGGAGCGGATCAGCATCGCGTTGATTCCGGCGATCAGGAAGAAGACCCCGATCCCGACGATGTACTGGATCGCGACCACCTTGTGGTCGGTGCACAGCCGGAAGTACCGCGCGACCCCCTCGCCTTCGGACTCGTGCTCGGCCAGCGACGGGGGGTGGCCGAGCATCCGCCGCAGCGGGTAGTTGGCGAAGCCGAGCCCGACGAGGAAGCCGATCGTCCCGAACAGGTAGCCGAGAAAGACCGAGATGTCGTTCTGCCCGGACTCGGTGCCGAAGTAATCGATGCTGGGGGCGTGGATCGCCTTGCCAACCAGGTCCCCGATGATCGCCCCCACCGCTGCGAGCACGATCCCGGTCAGCATGTTAAAACCAATCAGGCCGCGCCATGCGGGGCGCCGGTCGGCCGGCATCGTGACGGCAGTCATCCGCCCCTCCTCGTTGGTTCCGGGTAGTAATGCAGTGCGTAGGGCGGCAGCGACTTGGTCGCGGGTGCGTACTGGTTACGCTGCTGGGCGATCCAACTGGCGAACTGGGCCTGGGACACGACGTGCCCGGTGTCGAACATGTAGCCATGCCAGACCCCGCACAGCTCGGCGCAGTGGACGTTGAAGGTCATCGGCGACCTGGTGGTGACGTAGGCGATGTTGTCAACCCCCGGGTTGGCGTCGGCCTTGACGCCGAGCTGGTAGGCCCAGAAGGAGTGGATCACGTCCAGCGAGGTGACATGGAACTCGATCGTGCGGTTGGCCGGCAGATCGAGCGTCGGCGTCTCGACGCCA
>JBPCPC010000311.1:0-14033 GCA_050999585.1 Solirubrobacteraceae bacterium
CGTCGGGACCGAGCCGCGGCGACGGGCCCGGGGGGCTGGCGCTCGCCCGGCCCGACGTGCCGGTGTCGCTGCCGATCTACGCCGACAACCAGCCGATCGCCTCGGGCCTGAAGCCCGAGCGGGGCCCGCTCCAGGTCTACAACTGGATCGAGTACATCAACCAGGACGTCGTCAAGTCCTTCGAGAAGCGCTACGGCGTACAGGTCGACATCAGCACGTTCAACACGATCGACGAGGCGGTGGCCAAGATCGAGTCGGGCGCCGTCCAGTTCGACGTGTTCGTGCCCGAGCTGGTGTACCTGGAGCGCCTGGCCGTCGGCAAGGTGCTGGCGCCGCTGAACCTCGACTACATCCCCAACCTCGAGCGCAACATCTGGCCGACGCTGGTCAACCCCTGGTATGACTTCGGCAGCCGGTACACGGTGCCGTACACGATTTACACCACCGGGATCGGCTGGCGCGCCGACAAGCTGCCCGGTTTCGATCCGTCCAAGCTCGCCAACCCGTGGAGTGCGCTGTGGGCCGAGGGGCCGAAGATCACCGGCAAGGTCGGGATGCTCGATGACCAGCACGAGGGACTGACGATGGGCCTGCTGCACAACGGGGTGACCGACGTCAACACCGACAACGCGCGCGACATCACCGCCGCGCAGAAGTCCGTCCAGCAGCTGATCTCGACCGCCAACCTGAAGTTCGACACCAACGAGTACCAGCACCTGGCCGACGGCTCGCTGTGGCTGCACCAGGCCTGGTCGGGCGACATGGCCGCAACCCCCTCCTACGCCCCCCAGGGCACCCATGCCAGCGCGTTTGCCTACTGGTGGCCGGCAGATGGACGCGGGCCGATCGACAACGACACGCTGTCAATCGTGCGCGGGGCCAAGCATCCGGTGCTGGCCCACCTGTTCCTCAACCACGTGCTCGACGTCGAGCAGGCGTTCTCCAATTACAGCTACATCTTCTACCAGCAGCCGCTCAACGCGATGACGCCGCAGGCGGTCGTCAAGCGCGGGTTGGTGCCGGCGAACCTGCGCACGACGCTGATTCAGGAGAACCAGTTCCGCAACGGCTATGTGCAGGGACCGCTCAGCACGCAGGGCGAGACGTTGTGGGAGAACGCCTGGGCGGCGGTCAAGTCGACGTGAGCGCGACCAGCCTCGAAAGCCGTCGGTACTGGCGCTCGTTCGCGCTGCCGGGCGTGGCCTGGCTCGTCCTGTTCGTGGTCATCCCCGCCTACGCGGTGCTGGCGATCGCGCTGGGCCGGGTCAACTTCCTGTTTCAGCCGGTCCCCTACTGGAACCCGCTGCACTGGAACCCTGGATACCTGAGCAAAGCGTTCTCAGGCTCGCTGCCCGGCGGGGAGTACTGGCCGTCGATCCGCAACACGCTCGTCTACGTGGCGATCTCGCTGGGCCTGTGCTTCGCGATCGGCTATCCGGTTGCCTACTACGTCGCGCGTCACGCCCAGCGCTCCAAGACGCTGCTGATCGTGCTGCTGGTGATCCCGTTCTGGGTCAGCTACCTGCTGCGGATGCTGGCCTGGATCGGCCTGCTCTCCCCTGGCGGCTACGTCAACCAAATCCTGCAGGCGGTCGGCATCTCGCACCCTCCTGACTGGCTGAACGGGAATGCCTACTCGGTCATCCTGGCGCTCGTCTACGGCTACATCCCGTATTTCATCCTGCCCGTGTTCGCCGGCCTGGACCGGATTGACTCTAGCCAGATCGAAGCCGCCCGCGACCTCGGCGCGACCCCCTGGCGAGCGTTCCTGCACGTCACCCTTCCCCTCTCCCGGCCGAGCATCATGGCGGGCTCGGCGTTGGTGGTGCTGCCGATGTTCGGCGATTACTACACCAACGACCTGATCTCGGCCTCGCCGCACACCAACATGCTCGGCAATGAGATCAACCTGTTCGTGCAGGGCGGCTCACAGATCAACCTCGGCGCGTCGCTGGTTATCGTGCTGATGCTGATCCTGACCGTCGGCATGGGCTACTACCTATACTCGACCGCGCGCGACACGCGGCGGATGGCATGAGCAGCGCCTCGGGCACCGAGCGCCGTCCTGTGGTCGCCGCGCCCGCGGGCCGGCGTAGCCTCGTGCCGGCTCGGCTGCGCAATCCGTGGGGAGAGCCGCGTTTCCTCGTCGCCAGCACCTGGATCTACATCGCGTGGGCCCTGGTCCCGGTTGCGATCGCGATCCTGTTCTCATTCAACGCCGGGCGCTCGCGCAGCGTGTGGCAGGGGTTCTCGATCCGCTGGTGGTGGGGCGACCCGACGCAGTCGATCTTCCACGACGCCGACTACACCCACGCGCTCGTCCACAGCCTGCTGCTCGCCGGGCTGGACATGCTGATTGCGACACCGCTCGGGGTGCTGCTGGCGCTCGGTCTCGCGCGCTGGCGGGGTCGCGGCTCGGGATTTGCGAACTCGCTGATGCTGATCCCGCTGGTCACGCCCGAGATCGTGATGGGGGTGTCGCTGCTGGTGGTGTTCACGCAGCTCGCGCTGGTGCCGTTCAGCCTCGTCCACCTCGGCACCACCGCCCAGGTCGTGGGCCAGGTGACGTTCTCGCTGTCCTACGTGGTGGTGATCGTCCGCAGCCGCCTGGCCTCGATCGGCTCCCAATACGAGGAGGCCGCGCGCGATCTCGGCGCGACGGCGGTGACGGCGCTGCGGCTGGTGCTGATCCCGCTGCTGGCGCCGGCGATCCTGGCCAGCATGCTGATCGTGTTCGCGCTCTCGATCGACGACTTCGTCGTGACCCAGTACATGTCCTCAGACTCCTCGACGACGACGATCCCGATGTTCCTCTACTCCAACGCCCGCGGGGGCACCAGCACGCCGGCGCTGAACGCCCTGGCGACGATCCTGGTGGCCGTCACGCTCGTCGGGGTGGCGTTCGCGTACTTCGTCTACGCCACGCTCAGCCGGCGCACCGCGGGCTCGCCGGGCGGCGTCTCGGCGCTGCGCGAGCTGTCCGGGATCGAGGCGGCGGGCTGATGGCCGCCTCCGGTGAGGTGCAGCTGCGCGGGCTGACCAAGCGCTTTGACGACGCGGTCGCGGTCAACGACATCGACGCGACGATCAACGCCGGGGAGTTCTTCTCGCTGCTCGGCCCCTCGGGCTGCGGCAAGACGACCACGCTGCGGATGATCGCCGGCTTCGAGCGCCCAAGCTCCGGCGAGATATTGCTCGACGGCGTTGATGTCGCCCAGGTGCCGCCGCACCGGCGCAACGTCCACACGGTGTTCCAGAACTACGCGCTGTTCCCCCATCTCAACGTGTTCGACAACATCGCGTTCGGCCTGCGCCGGCGGCGGGTCGCCAAGGCCGAGGTCACCCAGCGGGTGAACGAATCGATCGAGCTGGTCGAGCTCTCCGGGCTGGGCGCCCGCCGGCCGCAGCAGCTCTCCGGCGGCCAGCAGCAACGGGTCGCGCTGGCTCGGGCGCTGGTGCTGCGCCCCGCGGTGCTGCTGCTCGACGAGCCGCTCGGGGCGCTGGACGCCAAGATCCGCAAGCAGCTGCGGATCGAGCTCAAAGCACTGCAGGAGGAGGTCGGGATCACGTTCGTGTTTGTCACCCACGATCAGGAGGAGGCCCTGAGCATGAGCGACCGGGTGGCGGTCATGAGCAACGGGAAGATCGAGCAGGTGGGCACGCCGGAGGCGGTCTACGAGGACCCGGGCACGGTGTTCGTCGCCGACTTCCTGGGCGTCTCGAACCTGATGGACGCCGAGGCGATGGAATCGGACCCCGCCCACCCGTCTGACTGCACGGTCGCGATCGGAGACTTCACGCTGCGGGCCGGGTGCGGCGAGCTGGGCGCGCGCGGTCCGGTCAAGGTCGTTGCCCGGCCGGAGCGGGTACAGCTGCTGGAGCACGGCGTGCAGCGCGAGAACTGCCTGCCCGGCATGGTGCAGCGCACCGTCTACGTCGGCGCCAGCCTGCAGGTGATGGTCCGCCTGGCGACCGGAGCCCAGGTGCAGGCGTCGATCGCCAACACCGGTGACACCGACCGATTCGCGCAGGGCACGCCGGTCGCCGTACACGTCCCCGTCGACGCGCTCCGGGTGCTCGGGGATCAGCCGCCGCCGCTGGATCCCGGCGCCGCGCTACCCGACGACGAGGATGCGGCGACCCAGGCAACCGAGGCAGCCACGTAGGGGCAATCCCCGCCAGCTCAGGCGCGCCCGTGGGCGGTGCTCAATACCAGCCGACTGCCGTGAAGACCACGATCGACGTCGTCTCCCTCAGAGACGCGCTGGAGGGGCTCAGCTCGGCTGAGAATCGGTGGGCGATTTGCGCTACGCGCGCGCGTTCGTGGCTTTTCCAGGGCCAATCTAGACTCACGGGACGTGAGCGTCGCTGACCTGCTGCAGGGCAAGCGCGTCTGCGTCTGCGGAGGATCCGGGGGCGTGGGCAAGACGACCACAGCGGCAGCGGTGGCCCTCGGCATGGCCGCACGCGGCGCCAAGGTCGCGGTAGTTACGATCGACCCCGCGCAGCGGCTCGCCAACGCGCTCGGACTGCAGGAGCTCGACAACGAGCCGCGTCGCGTCGAGCCCGAGCGTCTCGGCAAGCCGTTCACCGGCGAGCTGTGGGCGATGATGCTCGACCCCAAGCGGACCTTCGACGAGCTGATCGAGCGGATCGCCGCCGACCCCGGGCGCGCCGAGGAGATCAAGGCTAACCGTGTCTACCGCGAGCTCTCGACCGCCGTCTCGGGCTCGCAGGAGTTCACCGCCGTGGCCAAACTCTATGAGCTCCAGCGCGAGGGCAACTTCGACCTGCTGGTGCTCGACACCCCCCCGTCGCGCAACGCGCTGGACTTCCTCGATGCGCCGGGGCGGCTGACCTCGTTTCTCGACGGGCGGGGGCTGAGGGCGTTCATCCGCCCCACCGGACTGGGGGTGCGCGGGCTGCTGCGCGGCGCGGCGCCGCTGCTCGGCGGGCTGCGCCGAGTGACCGGCGTCGACCTGGTCTCCGACCTGTCGACGTTCTTCGGCCTGCTGGGGGACATGACCGATGACTTCTCGCAGCGCGCAGCGGCCGTAGAGGCGATGCTCAAGGCACCGACGAGCGCGTTCGTGCTGGTCACCTCGGCGCAGGCTGCGGCGATTGACGAGGCGATCTGGTTCCGGCGCACGCTTGACGAGGGCGGGCTTCCGTTCGCCGGAGTGATCGTCAACCGCTATCACCATGACGTGATCGGCGACACCGAGGTCGGCGACGTGGTGGCGCAGCTGCGCCAATCGCTGCCCGCCGGTCTCGCCGGGCGCGTGGCCGCCAACTTCGACGACTACCACCTGCTGGCCCGCCGCGACCGGCGCAACGTGGCGCGCCTGGTCTCCGAGCTCGGGGACACGGGGCGGCATCCGATTCTCGTCCCCCAGCTCGATGACGACGTGCACGACGTGCCGGGGCTGGAGCGCGTGCGACGCTACCTGTTCGCGTCAGATGCCGAGCGCGAGACGCTGATCGCCGAGCTCGTCGCCTGAGCCCAGCGGTCAGAGGACGTCGGGTGCTGGCCCGCGCCGCGGCTCGCCGAAGCCGTCGTAGACCTGATCGGCCGAGGTCTGGACGTCGGGCACACCCGCACCGCGCCGGATCGCGGTCAGATGCACGGGATACCGGACGCTGCCCTTCTGCTTGCGGGCGCCGACGGCGAGAATCAGCGCCGGCGCCTCGCCGGTGCAGACGATCGTGTGCGAGCTGCCCCGGGGAGAATGCACGAGGTCCCACGGTCCGGCGGCACGCTCGCTGCCCTCGATCAGCACCGTGCAGCGCCCGCGCAGGATCAGGAAGTCCTCCTGCCCGGCCTCGTGGTGTAAAGCGACATCGGCTTGCCGGGCGCGATCCAGTACAGCCCGATCCCGAGATCCTCGAAGTGCGCCTCGCCCTGACCGCCGAAGCGGCAGACGGCGCGCATCTCGTTGTGCATCCATGCCCCATCCCGCGCATTGACCATGAACCATCCGGCGGTCACAGGGACGCCGTCGCGCAGCTCAGCCTCCGGCATGCACGGCTCCGGGCGGTCCGGTCGCTTCGGGGGGTCCGGTCGCTGCCTGCAGGCGGAGCGGCGAGTCCTCGCGTCCGGACTTCCACGTCGCGAAGCGCAGCACCACCTCCTGCCAACGCTCTGGTGCGACGGCCTCACCGTCCGCGAGCATCGTCACCCGGCCCTGGTGCAGCAGCTCCCACACCGCCTGCTCGGCCACCGACAGCTGCTCGGACGCCCGCCAGCCGGGGTGGCCAATCGCCGCCAGGTCGATCACGTCCGCAAACCCGATCGGCCGGACCGCGACCTCCAGCAGCGCCTCCTTGAGCGCCTCGGTCTCCGGCCGGGACTGCGCGCCGCGCTGGGCGTCAGCGATGACCGCGTCGGTGACGTCCAGCGATTCCTTGGTGGCCGCGCCCCAGCCGCGTCCCAGGCCGAGCTCGTCAGCTCGCACCTCGGGACCGTCCAGCACCTTGAGCTTGCACCGCTCCGGCGCCCACCGGCGATCGTCGTGGTCGATCATCGTGCCCACCACCCAGGGGCGCAGGAAGCGCCCGTCTAACTCGTCGCGGTCGAGGTTGAACACACGGGCGACGTGCGGGAACTGGCGAAGCTCCAGGTGGAACACGTCAGGCGGCACCGGCCCGATAACGCTCGCGGGCCTGAGCGATCGCCGTGAGTGCCGCGTCCCGGTCGGCCCAGCCGGTGGGCTCGGCGTGCCGGTCGGGATCGAGATCCTTATAGACGGAGAAGAAGTGATAGATCTCGTCCCGCAGTTGTCGCGGCAGCTCCTCGAGGTCCTCGTACACGTTCCAGCGCGGGTCGCTGGTCGGGACGCAGACGACCTTGTCGTCCTGACCGTTCTCGTCGGTCATGCGCAACAGCCCGATCGGCCGCACCGGCACCCGACAGCCCGGAAACGTGGGTTCCGAGACGCACACCAGCACGTCGAGCTCGTCGCCGTCGGCCGCCAGCGTCTCGGGGAGGAAGCCGTAATCGGTCGGATAGACGACCGACGCCGAGACGAAACGGTCGAACTTGATCGCCCCCAGCTCGGGATCGAACTCGTACTTGTTGCGGCTCCCCATGGGGATCTCGACCATGCAGATCAGCGCATCGATATCCATATCGAGAGCCTAGCTGCCGTTTAATGCAGAACGAGCGAGCCGATAGCTCGCCCGCCGCCGCAGATCGCGCTCCCCCTAACTACTTACGAGCCCCAGGACTTACGTGTTGTGCCTGGTGACAGAACACTCCCGGCCTTGAGAACAAGACCGAGTAGGGAGCGGTCTGCGGCTCAGGTTAGCGGGCCGGCGCCGCTGCCGCCTCGGCGAGCAGCTCGTCCGCGACCGCGCACAGATCGACGTCGAGGTGGCCGCAGAGGGCGTCGCGCAGGATTGCGCGCAGGTGCTCGGCGAGCTCGTCGACGAGCGAGTCGAATCCGGGGCGTCCGATCGACTCGGGTTGCGGGCCGATGGCGCCGATCACCGCCCGTTCCAGCGATACCGCGCGGGCGATCCGCCGGGCCAGTCCGGCACGATCCTCGGGCGCGGCGCAGATCACTGCCAGCCGCTGGGCGAGGCGACCGCTGGCTGGCCCCTCGGGCTCCAGCAGCACCCGCAGGGCGAGCAGATAGTCGGTCAGGCCCTCAGACGGGTCCAATCGTTCACAGCCCATCTCGAAGCGCGCCAGCGCCCAGGCGAGCTCGCCACCGCCCCGGGGACGGCGCGCCACCAGCCGGTAGAACGCGCGCAGCTCCTCCTCCTGGGCGGCCGGCACGAGCGTCAGCAGGCGAGCCCCGCCCACCCGGCCGCTGACCCCGATCGACACCGGCCGCCAGCGGGCGGCCGGGTCGTTGTCGGCGCGCGCCCAGGCCACCGGACCGAGCGCGTAACCGCCGCGCTCGAACAGCCGCAGCGCGCTGACGATCCGCCGGAACTGAGCCCGGGCGATCGATACCGGCGGGCGGTCTGAGCGTTCCTGATCGATCGCCAGCACCGCGAGCACGTGCGGCTCGGCGGTGTCCCCCCAGACCGCCTCGACGGG
This sequence comes from Solirubrobacteraceae bacterium, assembly GCA_050999585.1. Classification (GTDB taxonomy): domain Bacteria; phylum Actinomycetota; class Thermoleophilia; order Solirubrobacterales; family Solirubrobacteraceae; genus Palsa-465. The sequence goes on from JBPCPC010000311.1 coordinate 8,048, forward strand.
CGCGTCGGCCAGGGCATCGCCGCGGATCAGCATCAGGCCGTCGGCGAGCGTCAGCTCGATCGTGCCGGGGTCGAGCGCGATCCCGAGCACGGGCGCGACCACGGTGGCCGTGCAGTGGCCTGCGTAGAGCGTCCGCTCCAGCTCGGCATAGGCCGCCTCGAAGTGCGCCGGCTCAAACCCGAACTCGCTGCGCTCCTCAAACACCGCCGCCAGGAACGCCACCAGCGCCGCCTCGGCCTGCCCGCGCCGGTCGGCGGGGACCTTGACCTCCCCGCGCTCGATCAGGTAGGCGTCGAGAGCTTCGGAGCTCGCCAGCGCCGCGGCGGCGCCGGCGTGACTGGGCAGCGCCCGCAGCGCCTCGTCGCGCGTGCGGATGAACTCGCCGGTCAGCGGCCGGTAGACATACAGCCCCCGTCCACCCGCGCGGCCGCCGGTCCGCTCCTCGGTGACCTCGAACGGGATCTCGGCGCCCCGGGAGGCCTCAGCGGTCAGGCGACCACTGGCGTCGACGGTGAAGTTCTCCAGCTGGCGGTGTAGGGCGACATTGCGCACGCGAGCGGATTCTTCGCGCCCGCGGCCGATCCTGCCGACGCAGTGCGGCTTGCAGCCCGCAGTCCGGTCAGGCGGCGACGACGGCCGGCTCGCGCGCGTCGGCGGCGAGTTCCTCGCCGCAGTCGTCGCCGAGCCATTCGCGCCCGTAGGCACGCATATCCTCGATCAGCGGCACCAGCGCGCGTCCCTTGTCAGTCAGGACATATTCAACCCGGGGCGGAACCTCGGGGAAGGTCTGGCGCTCGACGACGCCCTCCTCCTCCAGTGCACGGAGCCGCAGCGAGAGGGTGCGCGGACTGATACCCGCCAGCGAGCGCTCGAGCTCGCAGAACCGCGAGCGCCCGTCGGCAAGGTCACGGATCACCAGCAGCGTCCACTTACCGCACACGATCTCCGCCGTGCGACAGACGGGACATGTATCGCTGTTCGCCATCCGAACTCCCATTCTAGCGCAAGACTTCACGAACTGAAGCGCGTCCGGACCGTTTGGCGCCGGGCCCGGGCCCGCACGCGGACCCGGGCTCTGACGCGCCTTCGCTACTTGACGGTGTAGCTGTAGGGGATCGCCGCGACCTCGTCGCCGTTGGGCGCGGACACGCTCTGGAACCGGACGCTGCTGGTGTCGTCGACGTAGAGCGTGCCGCTGTCCGTGGTGCCCGAGCTGCCACTGGGCGTGATCGTGACCGGAATCGTCGCCGTCTGGCCCGGACCGACGATCGTCGGCGAGAGGCTGGTCAGCGCATCGTGGTTGGTGCTGGCCAACCACAGATCCCCGGTCGGCGACGTGACCGTCGGATCAAACGCCGAGGAGGTGGTCGTCATCGTCGTCGTAACCGGCTCGCGCGGAGCACCGGTGGCTCCATACGCTCCCGTCACCGTCGGGAGGATGAACCATGGTCCCTGGGCGATCGGATTCGCGGCCAGCGAGCCGGACACCGAGGTACCCGAGGTCGAGCCGATATCCGGGTCACCGTCGGTCGGCGAGGAGTCGAACTCGATCGGGGTCTGTCCGGTCGCGCTCGCCGTCTCGGCAAACGCGGTCGTGTGCGTGGGGACGAGGTACTCCGGTTGGTTGTCGCTGAAGGTCAGCGGCCGTTGGTGGCGGGACTGGTGAGCGACGTCAGTGCCAGCTGGGTGCTCGTCGGCAGACGAGCATCGATGAAGTAGGCCTCCGGCGCCGGGCCGTTGTTGGTGACCTGGACCCCGTAGGTCGTCGGTGCGCCGGCGGCCAGCTTGACGCTCGAGGCCTGCGGCAGGCCCGTCGCCGACGCGGGCACGGCGGCTTGGTCGGTGCTCATCGTGAACGGCTCGGCCAGCGCCGTGCCGGACACCTGCGGCGCGAACTCAACGACCAGCTTCCAGGCTCCCTGTGCCGGCGAGAGGACATGCAGCTGGGCGCCCAGCTCGTCGGTGAACGAGCCGTTGTGGCTGGAGAGCTCGTTGGCCGCGAAGGCCAACGCCTCCCCGTTGGGGCTGATCAGGAACGCCGAGAACGGATTGTTGGGGTTGTCGGCCAGCGTGATCGCAGCGTTGAGCTCAGGCTTGCCGGCGGGCACGTCCATCTCGTAGGTGAACGTCTCGCCGAGGTTAAACTGACGGCCGTTGCCGCCCGTCAGCGTCCGGTTGAAGGACTGTTTGCCAGTCGGGATCAGGCTGCGCAGAATCACCGGAACGGTGGTCTGGCGAGCGAAGCTCGCACCGGTGTCGCTGTTGAGCACGATCGCGCCCGAGGAGTCGCCGGGGGTGGAGGGCGTGGTGACGCTCAGGGTCACCGGCGCGGACTGCCCCGGGGCGAGCGTGAGCGTCTGCGGGCTGACCTGGCCGAACGTCGTGTACTTGGCGACGCCGGCGCCGAACAGCACCGGACCGGTCGTACCACCCAGGCTCGAGACCTTGCTCCACACGTAGGCGGTCCAGGTACCGGCCGTCGGGTTGGTCACCTGAACGTTGCCGTAGTTGCCGTTGCCCTGCGGGACCGAGTAGGCGGCCAGGTTGCCGTTCGGGTCCACCAGCGTGAGACGTACCCGAGCGTTGAGATCGGTCGTCGAAGCGTTCTGGAACGCGATCGACGCGTTCAGGCGATTGTCTCCTGCCGGCACCTGGAAGGTGATCGGCTGACAGTTGGAGAAGGCCCCCGCCCAGTCGGTGGTCTTCGGGCTGGAGGAATCGCTGAGCGTGACCGTATCGGTCTTGACCGACTGGTAGGGCCCGAGCGCGCGGCTCGAGAGCGAAACCTTCTGGGTGGATGCACCGCTGTTGGTGACCGTGTCGGTCAGCGTCTGCGGCGTTCCGGGCTGGTCGATTGCGCTCAGCTGCGTATCGCTCTTAAGCAGTGTCGCGCCGGCCGGCTTCGGGGTGCTCGCCGGCGCTCGGTAGGACTCCGCCGCCAGCACGGCCTTGTAGGCGTCGATCAGGCCGGCGCCCTGCTGATCGGCGGGCGAGCCGATGTCGTCTGCGGTGCTCCCGATGATCTGCTTGACCTGCTGTGGCGTGGGATCGGTGCCGTGGGTCTTGGCGTAGGCCTGGATCACCAGCGCCGCCACCCCGGCGGTCAGCGGGGCCGACTCGCTGGTGCCGCCGAACGGGATTACCGGTGACGGCTTGCCGGCGTAGTTCAGGCACTCGGAGTACATGGCGGTGTCGGTGGAGCACAGTGCCCAGTTGAGCTCACCGGAGCGATTCGTTGAGAACGTTGACGTGGTCGGCGGTGACCGCGTAGTTGATCGCGTCCAGGAAGCTTGAGTTAAAGCCCTTGTCTTCGGCGCCGAAGATGTCCAGGCCGACGAGCCTGGCTCCCGGTGCCACGCCCTCGACGCGGATGTCGCACGGCGTGGTGACTGCATGCGGGCCGAAGTTGGACACGTCGTAGACTTGCCGGCCCTGCGCGGCGATCGAGCTGGCATCGCCGAACGCCTCCTCGCCTCCGGTCGGCACGCCGGTGCCCTCACCGCTGAAGTCCTTGTAGTCGACGAATACGTGTTGCCCGTTGGCGCGGATGAAGTCGAGGTTGTTGATGTCCAGCCCGTCGGCGATGAACGCGACGGTTACGCCGCTGCCGTCAAAGCCAAGCGAGCGGGGGGTCTGAGCGCCGGGAGTGTCGGAGTCGGCGTGAACGCTCCCGAGCGCCTCCGGATTGAGCTGCGTCTTGCCCGGGGCCGAACAGACCCCGGACGCTGCCGGGGACCCGCTGGCGGCGGCCGCGGACGCGCCCGTGCCGGTGGTCGGCGTGGCCGGCGCGAGGTGGATCAGCTGGTCGGCAACGACCTCGCTGACCGCTGGATTTGACCGCAGCGTGGTTCGCTCGGCGGGGGTCACAGTCGCGGAGCCCGCGTTCAGCAGGCTGTAGGAACGGACGTTGGTGGATCCTGCCGCTGCCAGCTGGCGCGTCAGCGGCGCCTGGATGCTTCGCACCGCACTGCGGCGCGCCTGGGCAAGGCGTCGCGTGGCCGGGAGCTTGCGCACCTGGTTCTTGAGCACGATGATGACCCGCTGGGACGGCGCCTGATCCTTGGCGGCCGCCGAGGTTGAAACGTGCTCCACCGCGCCGAGCAGCGCCACGCTCGTCAAGGCGGCGATTAGCACCCTGCTCCGTACCCTCATGCGACCTCCGCTGGAATTCCTGGATCACGACTCCCCGCAGAGCCGCGCGCTTCAGGTACTCAACTGCTGAGGCCGTGAAACGTCTAACTTCTAGACTTCAGACCGCCCCGTGAGCGGCGCGCAGTCGCTCAGGCGACGTCGCGCAGCTTCTGCGCCTCGGCAAGCGACTGCAGCTTCTTCAGCGATTGGTTTTCGATCTGGCGGATGCGCTCGCGCGTGACGTTGAACGTCCGGCCGACCTCGTCGAGCGTCCGGGGATGCTCGCCGCCCAGGCCGTAGCGCAGTTCGAGCACTCGGCGCTCGCGGTAGCTGAGATTCTCGAGAGCCTCCCGGAGCGCTTCCTTGGTGAGGATCTCGGCGGCTCGCTCGTAGGGCGACTCGGCGCGCTCGTCGGCGATGAACTGACCGAACTCGGACTCCTCCTCATCGCCGACCGGCTTCTCCAGCGAGACGGGAGCCTGAGCGGAGCGCTTGATCGACTCGACCTCATCGGGCTCGATCCCGGTGACCTCGGCGATCTCCTCAGCCGTCGGCTCGCGACCGAGCTCGGTGACCAGCTTGCGCTCGGCCCGCCCGATCTTGTTCAGCTTCTCCACGACGTGCACGGGAATGCGGATCGTCCGCGCCTTGTCGGCGAGTGCGCGGGCGATCGCCTGGCGGATCCACCAGGTCGCGTAGGTCGAGAACTTGAAGCCCTTGCGGTAGTCAAACTTCTCCGCCGCGCGCACCAGGCCGAGCGTGCCCTCCTGGATCAGGTCCAGGAACGGCAGGCCCTGGTTGCGGTAGTTCTTGGCGATCGAAACGACCAGCCGGAGGTTGGATTCGACCATCTTCTGCTTGGCGTCCAGGTCCCCGCGCTCGATCCGCTTGGCGAGGTCGACCTCCTCCTGTGCGGTGAGCAGCCGCAACTTGCCGATGTCTTTGAGGAACAGCTGCAGCGAGTCGGTCGTCATGTCCGGCTTGAGATCGAGCGTCGCCTTGGCCTTGCGACGTCCGCGCTTGTCGGGGGCGCGCTCCACCTCGGTGGCGGCCAGGGCGGGATCGACTTCCTCGACGAGCTCGATCTCAGCGCGCTCGAGGAAGCCGTGCAGCTCCTCGACGTCGGCTTCGTCCAGATCTAGCTCTGAGACAGCGCCGGCAATCTCTGAGTAGGTGAGAACACCGAGCTGCTGGCCACGGCTGACGAGGCCCTTGATCTCTTCGAGTTCCTGCAGTTCCGCAACAGACATCTGATTCCGTTTCCGTCGTTGGCGGTGGCCCTGGGAGGCACCGACGCTGAGTACAAACGTGCCGGCCACGCTCTGCAGAGCGTGGGCCCGCTACCCAAACATAGGAGGCGACTATAGAAGCTTCATTTTGTGAAGGGCAATGCCTGCGACGGGGCTGGGCGAGCTTGAGGGCGGGGGTCGCCTGGGCGCGCTGCGGCGCGGTGCTCCTGACACCGTCGCTGACACCTATACATAGAACAACCGAAGGCGCCGCAAAGTTACGCGAAGTGTCGGGATTGCGAAATTGGTGGCCGATCCGGGCGCGCGAATGCGCCGAGCGGGCCGGCATGCCGCGCGCGACGGCCCCGTGCGCGATGATTGGAGTCGATGCGCGACAAGTCAAAGCCCGGCGTTCTCGGCTCGCTGCCGAACACGCGACCTCACCGGCGCAGCGACAAGCGCCGCCGCGTCGTCGCCGATCCGTCGGCCGCACAGGCCGCCGCGATGGCCGCGCAGACCGCTGAGCCGACGCCGGCAGACGCTCCAGCAGCCAAGCCCCGCGCCGCCGCCAAGCCCCGCCCGGCCGCCGCCACTAAGCCCCGCGGGGCCGCCACCCAGCCCCGCGC
>JBPCPC010000080.1:0-22093 GCA_050999585.1 Solirubrobacteraceae bacterium
GCAGATGACCTCCTGGTGCAGGCCCGCCGTCGCCCGACACGACAGCTTTCTGCCTGCTCAGGAGGTCATTTAAATCTCAGCCCCGGACGACTCGCCGAGCCGACAACGGTGGATCGAGGCTTAGGCCGCGGCTCGGCCTCCCGAACGGCGTCTTTCAGCAACCCAACGATCACTGCGATAGCTATCCGCGCAGCCCAACGATGGCGGGGCTCGATGACGCGAGAGTTACGCTTTCGCTCCAGCGTGCTCGGGTGCGCCCGGCTTGCGTGGGGGTCGAGATCCGGACGACTGAGCACCAGGCCCAGCCCCCACTAGAAGGGCCGCCCGACGGCGTTCCAGTAGTCGGCGGGAGTGCGATCGTGGTGGGCGGTCGGTGGGACCCTGACCCGGACGAGCTGCTCGTGGCCGGCCAGCGGGAGGGTCTCATAGGTGGTGAAGTGCACGCGCGTGACGTCGTTGGGGGTGTCGTAGCCGAATGAGTCGAGTTCGATCGGCGCGTAGGTGTGGGGGTGACGTAGTAGTTGGTTGGCGGCTCGTTCGCGCCGTGCACCGTCGAGATCTCGATCGCCGGCTGCCCGTCGCTGGTGGTGGTCCGCTTCACGCGGGCCTGGTCAGAATGCAACAGAGGCGCAGCTCGGCGGCAAAGCCCGTCGACGCGGGGTCAGGCTGCACCGTCTGGGGCTGTTGAGGTTGCGGGGAGGACGGCTCGACCACCACCCCCACCTTCGTGGCTTGGGTGCTTCGGTCAAAGTACATTGCCCCCCAGTCCACGACATCGGTTCCGTCGCGGAGCGCCCGAGCTGTGCTGGCGTCCACGGTCTGGTTGTCGACGCCGCCGTGCGGGATCGTGGCGCTCAGCCGGTAGCTGCCGTTGCCGGTGGGGGTCAACGTGTAGTCGGGCTTGCTCTTGGGGAACTGAGGGGTGGCGTAGAGCGTGTTAGTGGTCTTGTTGTAGATCAGACCGTTCTCGTTCTCCTCGAGCACCGGACCTCCGCGGTCCTGCACGATCACGCGCTCGCGCAGGTAGCTGCCCTGGATCCAGGCCTGCTCTGAGAGCGCGGAGACGGTCGTCTCAGACCTGCGCTGGGCCAGCGGGCTGCGCGTCTGGGTGATCGCGATGTGCAGGATCGTGTTCGGTGAACCCGTCGGAATCACGACGTCCGCGGCGCGCTGCAGTGCCTGCCTCGCCCACGCCGACTCCCCCGAGGATGACTGAGTGAGCAAGACAATGACCACCGCGGTCGCTGCGAGGGCGGCGATCGCGGTCAACCCACGCAACGATCGCACCATCCACCGCCGGCGCCGGCCGATGCGACGGCCGCGGGCCGCAGTGCCTGCCGCACGGTCGATCTCAACCAGCAGCGCCTCACGGGCGTGGGCGCGCGCTGGATCGACGGCGTCGCTCGGCGGATCGCTGTCGTGAGGATGCAGTTCTCGGATCAGCTGTCGGTCGAGATCGCCGATCATCGTTTCCTCCTGTCGGTTATCGCCCTGTCAGACGGCGACTGGATGAGGTCTGGCTCAAGCGCGGCCTGCAGATGGCGCCGCGCGCGGTGTAAACGAGAGCGGACCGTCCCGACGGGCACAGCGGTCGCGATCGCGATCCCGTCGTAGTCAAGATCACTCAACGCCCACAGCAGCAGCGTGTCGCGGTCGCCGGCGCCAACCGCGAGACCGCGGCGGCGATCGCCGGTCCCTGTGCGGCCGCGTCCGCGCGGGCTGCGAGACCATCCAGACCGCCCTCGTCACCTTCGAGGTCAACTGAGCGGGCGTAGGCTCGCCGACGGCGCTCTTCAGAACGCGCGTGCTTGCGGACCAGATTGGTGGCAATGCCAAACAGCCACGGCCGCGCATCCGTGCGCTGCTGGTCATAGCTGTCTCGGCCGGCGAACGCCTGTAGGAAGACCTCGCTGGCCAGCTCCTCCGCCAGCGCGCGTCCTGCCCTGCGCTCTAGATAGCTGCGGACCGCGCCGTAGTGGCGATCGAAGATCAGCGCAAACTGGGTCGGGTCGCGTAGTGAAGCAGCGACGATCTGCGCATCGGTCGGCTGAGTCGTCGGATCGTCGCTGACGGGCATCTATGACCTTGTTTCCCGAACCCAGCCCGCGAGTTCACGGCATCAGCCGATAGCGTCACCAACTCGCCGAGGGTCCCAGCCGCTCACTTTTCGCGATAGAGAAGAATGCCGCCGGCTCGCCTCGTCATTCTTGGTTGCGACCCTGCGGGTCTCGCCGGGTCAGCTACGGCTGGCTCGTGGCCACGGCGCGTCGTTGATCATCGCGATCAGCTCGTCGCGTCGGTAGCCGTTGGTGCGGGCGTAGTCGATGAGCTCGTTGACCCGGCGGATCACGCCGCTTCGTTGTGGGGTTCCGGTGACGGTGATCCCGCGGCCACGTCGGAAGTCCAGTAGACCCTCGTCGCGCAGGGTCCTGAGCGCACGCAGGACGGTGTTGGTGTTGACGTCCAGGACGGTCGCGAGATCTCTGGCGAGCGGGAGTCGATCACCCGGGCGGGCCTCTCCCTCGGCGATCGCTCGGCGGATCTCGGCCGCGACCTGCAGGTAGAGCGGCGTGGGGTCTGACGGGTCGAGCTTGCTCTCCCACATAGTGCTATGTAAGCTAGCACTATCTGAATGAGCTTATGACGGAGGAACTGGTGGTTGGGACCGCGGTCCGCGATGAAACTGAGAACCGACGCCTGATCGACGACGAGGCGCTGTTTGAGGAAGCGCGACGGTTGCGCCGTCGGCGATGGACGATCCGGACGGCGATCGTTCTCGTCTTGGTGGCCATCGGCGCTGCGGTTGCTGGGCTGACCGCTGCCCATGGGCGCGCGCCGACCACTCGCAGCGACGCCGCAACCGGCGCGCTGCCCACCGGGGCGTTGACCAGCCTGCGCGTCGCCGGGGCTCTGGCGGTCGGACCGACCGGCGCTCTCTACGTCGCTGACGTCGCGCGTCATCGCGTCCTGGTCAGGCTCAGCGACGGCCGGTTCCGGGTGGTCGCCGGAACCGGCGTTTCGGGGTACTCGGGGGACGGCGGACCAGCGCTGCGCGCCGCGCTGTCCACGGTGTCAGAGCTTGCGTTCTCCCCGACGGGCAGCCTCTACCTCGTCGACGGCGGTCGGGTGCGCGTGATCGACCCCCACGGCGCCATCCACACCGTCGCCGGTAACGGTCAGCCAGCCCGCCACGTCGATAGCGGCACGCCAGCTCGTACGGCGTCGCTGGGGACCGCCCACCTCAACGCCGGACCATCGATCGCCGTCGCTCCCGACGGTCAGCTGTACATCGCGACATCCATTCAGCTGCTGCGCCTCATCGCCCATGACACGCTGATCTCGGTCCGCGACGCCGCCACCAACGGACCTGTCCACGGCGATCTCGACGATCTGGGTCACATCGCCGTCGATAGCCACGACAACATCGACGTCTCGGGGGTCAACGGCTGGTCGGTCTGGCAGGTCTCACCCAACGGACGCGCTCACGAGATCGGCGTCGGCAGCGGCGCCCGACAGAGCGGCGGCGACTACTCGATCCTGCAACGCGCCCCCGACGGGGCGGTGTACGCGCAGAACGGTCCCACCATCCTGCGCGTCACCCCCCACCGTCTCACAACAGCGTTCACGATCGCCAAGGTCCGCCGACAGTATTTCTGGCCCACATACTTCGCGTTTGGCGCTCGCGGCGAGACCTACCTCGATGAGATCCCCGGCGACGGCGGATTCGAAGCCAATCAGCAGCTCATCGCGATCCGCGACGCTCACATCACGCTGCTCTGGCAAGAACGCAACCGCGGCAGCCGCGACAGCTTCGGCCCCAGGTAGCCCCGCTGGGAGCGACACCGCTGCTTCGGCGCTGTCGGGGCGGGCCTCACGAGGCGGCTGATCCCGAACGCGCGCCTCTCACCTCGGTGGCGTCCTCGAACACGGGTGATCAGATCACAAGTGTCCGAAGCACGGGTACTTGCCAAGCCACACGTGTTGGATAAGATGAGCCCGTGTCATCCGCAATTACGAAGGACTCGCCCGTGTCTGACGTGACCGTGTCTCTCTCCCCTGAGCTTCGACAACGCGCGAAAGACGAAGGCATCAATCTCTCCCGGACGCTACGCGGCGCGCTCGAGAACGAACTCGATCGCATCGATGCGATGAACAACGCTCTGACCGACGTTCAGACCTATCTGGTCGAGATGGACACCTCGGACGGTGAAGGAAAGGTCGTCTACACCGGCCGAATCACGGGCAAGCTGATCGCCGGCGATGCCCACCTGGGGATTTATGTGACTTCTGACAAACGCGTGCTCGGCTACCAGGGACCAAGCTTCAGCGAGGACAAGACGGCCATGTGCAAACGATTGGATGAACCGGGGGAGGATCTCGCCGCCAACGTCGGACACTGGCTGCGGTGGTCGAGCGTGTCGGTACTCGATGCCTGCGCAGCACTCGGCATTCGGGCGGTGATCGACCTGTGAGCCCGCTTTGCGTCGAAGAAGCTGTCTTCGCGGGGCCGGCGCTGCGCTGTCTGGCCCGGGAACGGATCAGATCCGACGCCTGCGTCCATATCCTCGCTAAATGAGTCAGCACCATCGAGACCTGCGGGCGTCGGACGCCGACCGCGAACAGGTCATCGAACGCCTGCGCAGGGCAGCTGACGAGGGACGCCTACGTATCGAGGAGCTCGAGGACCGGCTGGGCTGCGCGCTCAACGCGCGCACGTACGGTCAGCTCGACGCAATCCTCAGCGATCTGCCTCCTACCCGGCGCGCTCTGATGAAGCGTCCAACGTGGAGCCCGGTTCGACTACCGCGCCGCTCTGACCTCAGAAGACACACCGATCGCGTCGGGATCGTGCTGCGGTCCCCCCGGCGGGCGCTGATCGCTGGCGCGCTCGCGGCGGCTGCTGTCGCTGCGCCCCTCACCGCCGGTGAACTGGCAGCCTCTGGGCGGTCGGTTCGCATCTCGCGTCCCAACGCCCGACATAGCAACGGGACGGTCCTCTATGACTGGCGCCAAGAGAACAACCCCAACGCGCCGCACCCGCCCGTCTACTACGTCCTCAAAGCGAACAAGGGTGAGAAGTAGTGCCGTCCCGGAATCAGCTGCTCAGTACAGAAACTGTGCCTTCGTGCTGCTTCGAGGCTGGACAGGAAGGGCGGCGAGGACCGTGACAGCGCACCCGCTTCGTCGCCAAGCCAGCCACGAGACCACGACTTCTCCTATCAGGCGAGAGCGGCCATTTCGACGGAGCGGGCGTCTCACTGGGGATCGACGACCGGACACCCTGGGGGTCCCGCGCGGGTGAAGAGTTAGATTTGGCCACGTGAGCTACGCAGGCGTTCGGGACTGCCGAAGTGCCGACGGCGACAGGATTCTGGAGATCGTCAACGCCGCTGCTGAGGCCTACCGCGGGGTGATTCCCGACCATTGCTGGCACGAACCCTACATGCCGTCCTGCGAGCTCGATCATGAGATCGCCGCCGGGGTCTCATTCCGCGGCTACGACGTCGACGGTGTGCTGATCGGCGTGATGGGCATCCAACCGGTCGATGACGTCGATCTCATCCGCCATGCCTACGTGCTACCCGGCAGCCAGGGACGCGGTGTCGGTGCAGCGCTGCTGAAGACTCTGCGGCCCCTGAGCACCAGACCGATGCTCGTAGGCACCTGGGCCGCCGCCGACTGGGCGATCCGCTTTTACCGGCGCCATGGTTTCGAGCTCGTCGGGGACGGACGCAGTGCGTCGCTGCTGAGGCGCTACTGGACAATCCCCGAACGCCAGATCGCGACGTCGGTCGTGCTCGCTAACCCCTTTGGAGGACCAGTAGGTCCCGGTGCGCGGGCAGCCGCGCGTCCCAGTAAGCGAACGTTCTACGGACGTCCGTTGGCGTACTCTGGGGTAAGAATGAGCTGGGATCTGCGACACCGCAGGTCGTCGCTGGTGATCCGGCTGCTGCTGGCGGTTTGGATTACCGTCGTCGTCGTTGTGCTGTCCGCAACGGGACATTGGTGGGGCCTGGTGTTCGTCGTTCCCCTGGTCCTCGATTTGTACTTGCTCCGCCGGATCTGGGCGGCCGGCTCCGGCCGTTAGCGCCGCGTCAGCCGAGTTGCGGGCCTCAAGACTGCGCGGCGGAGCATCCGTGCGCCGACATCACTTCCGCGAATAGCAAGCGTCAGCTGCGAGAGCCGTCGCAGATGCCGAACGATCACTGCAACGAGTCGAGAAGCCGCTCCGTGTTTGCAATGGCTAACTGGCTGGAGGCGACGCGGACGGCGTGAAGTCAAGCCAACGCAAGCGGTAGGACGTAGACCACGAGGGTCCGAGGAACTCCGGTCCGGTCGACCTCAACGCGTGTCGGAGTCCGCCGCTGCGCGCCCAGTCGTTCAGCAAGTCGCTCCGAAGCCACGTTGCCGGCCTCGATGTCGAGCACGAGTGACCGCAGTCCGGTGCCGATCACGACCGACGCCATCATCGTGCGAACGGCCGCGTAGGCAAGGCCACGTCCCCGCGCGTGCGGGACCAGCCAGTAGCTCAGCTCCCCGGCAGGCTGGTCAAGATCGTGAACGGCGTCACAGCGGACTGCCTCTGAGGCGAACCGGGGCAGGCGCACCGCGACCCGCCCGATGGCACGATCATCGTCCGGTAAACAAACCGCTCGCGAAGGGCCTCTGGCCTCAGAGATCTCCCGTCGGATCCAGCTCTCGAGATCGGCTGCCATCGCTGACCAGGGACGGAGATGCTCGTCGTCGATCATCACCGCCACGTCGTCGGCATCCTCGAGGCGCCACGGTCGCAGACGAACCTCTGCCATCCACGCCGATCCTAATCGCGGCCGGCATCTGGCTCGTGACAGCCATCCGTGTCCCACGAACGAACGGCTACCGAACGTCGCACAACGGCGCGGGTGGCTGTCGGTTTTCGATCAATCCGACACTCTGCCTCGGGCGCCGAGAGCCGCGCTTTCCGCGCTCAGCAGGTGCGCTGCTGACAGGATCGAGATGCGCGTGGCGCGAGCAAAGCAGGAGCGGCGAGACTCGCCCGCGACGCTCCTGCACCTGCTCAGGAGCAACACAGCGACCCTTCGCTGCTGTATTGCGACGCGGAAGCGGCGGTCCTCGACCTCATGGGTTGAATACCAGCGTCTCGTCCAAAGCCCCGGCAGGCGGCTGCACTCCCATTATCACAACGAGCGCGAGTGTTGTCGTAGCTCTGCTCCGCCTGCGCGAGCGAGCACGTGGTCCGTGTGACCCGCCGGACTGGCGAGGCCGCGTCTTACCGGGCTCGTTGGCCGACGATGAATTGGACGCGAATCTCGCCGGCTGGGCCTGCGAGTTTGCGCAGCCGGAAGCGCCACGTCGCGGCCGGCATCGGGCATGCCTCCTCGGCCTGAGTGCAGACATCGCTTCGCGCGTGTCGCGTACAGGCTTGGGATGGGCTGCGGCTCGACGGCGCGGACATTGCGATGCTGGCGAGATGCGGAATGGACGCGGTGAGGTTCACGCGTGTGCCGTGCGGCATGGTGATGCGCAAGAGCTGGATCGCTCCGGCGGTTTCGACGAGCGCAAACCGTCTCGCTGTTGCGTTGTTGGGGAGCCGAATCGATCGCGAGCGCTGCCTGACGATGGATGGCCGTGGGGCGGCAGCCTGATGATCACGGGTCACGGACCGTGCCGCCCGGGCTGGGTGCCTGGCTGGAGCCTCGCGGGCACTCGCCGACCTCTGGTCGGCGGCCGGGTGGGCGAGTGAGGGACCACCGATGCCCGCTATAGCAACTGCTGAGAGTGCGGTGGCGCTGAGCGTGCTGGTTCTCATCCTGCTGCGCCCCGCGCCGTGCAGCACCACCCGTCCAGCTGGGGGAAGCCGTTCGCCTGTGATTGGCTGGTGAACTGTCGGGCAATCCGCGAGACGGCGGCGATCCGCGGTGTGCCGGTAATTGCGATGAACACCCACTGGTCGGCGGCGGGCCAGCTGACCAGTAGCCAGCGGCCGTTGGGCGACCAGAGGACCTGCCGCACCCCGAAGCCAGCCAGCACGCTTCGCAGCGCCGGTCGGGAGGAGGTCAGCCGCGCTACGGTGACTCCCTGGTCGGCGCCCCCGCGCACCAGCGCGAGTGTCTGCCCGTCGGGCGAGAGCGACGCGTCGATCGCCGGGCTGTGGGGTGTGAGGGTGATCGTCGAGATGGTCCTGCCGCCGGCGCCGAGCGCTCGGATGTCGGTGCGCGTGATCACGAGCAGGCGAGCGCCGCCGGCCGACCAGCCGAGCTTTTGTACGTCGCGCGCGGGTCGTGCCCAGATCACCCGGCGGGTGTCTGCGTCGCGCACGATCACCTGTTCGCCGTGGGCGTAGGCGAGCTGGTAGGGATGATCGGGGCGCCACGCCGGCGCGACCGGCGCGACGCCGGTGGCGAACTGATGGTCGCTGGTGCCGTCGCCCGCGACGACCCGCAGCGTGCTGCCTGAACGATATGCGACCCGGAACCCGGTCGGTGGATACCACCGCGGGTCTGAGACCGCGGGACGGGTCAGCGCCCACTGGGTTACGCCATTGGGGTTGACGGCCGCCAGTCGGTCGCCCGCGGCCACGGCGATGTAGAGGCCGTGCGGCGACCAGCTCGCCTGACGCCATGAACCGATTCGCGTGCGTGAGCCGTCCGCCGACACCGTCCAGGTGCCGTCTGGCCCGGAGATCAGCAGCCGGCCCGGCGTGGGCAGCGAGACCAGCGCGCGGGAGGCGTGGGGAACGCCGAGCGCATGGCTGATAAGGCGGCTGACCGTCGCGCCAGCGGGGGTGAGCGACATCACGGCGACCAGCGCGACCAGCGCGGGCGCCAACGCCAGCGTCCGGCGCGAGCGGCGCTTGACGACTGGGGAGCGCTCGCGGTAGGCCGCGCTGACGACTTCCCAGGTGCGCGCTTGCGCGGCGGACTCGTCGGGGGCCTGCAGCCGGGCCAGTGCACGCCGGACGTTCACCGCGGCTCGGCCTCTCGGAGCCTGACTTCGAGCGCGTCTAGGCCGCGGCGCAACCTGGAATTGACGGTGCCGCGTGGCAGTTCCAGCGCCCGTGCGATCTCACCGGGCGTGTATTCGAGCACGTAGCGCAGAACCACCACGGCGCGATGCTCGGGCGACAATGTCGCGAGCGCGGCGAGCACTTCGGGTGAATAGGCCCGAGACCGTGGCTCGGGAGCGGCGGCCGGCTCGGCGGGCTGCTGCCCGGTCTCGTGACGGGCGCTGCGTGCCCTGACCCAGTCGATCGCGCGGTTGGCGACGATCGCCGACAGCCACGGCCCGAACCTTCGCCGGCGGTCAAACCGATCCAGTCGCCGGACTGCGGCCAGGAACGCCTCTTGGGCGATGTCTTCGGCCGCGGCATGGTCGTGGACGATCATGAACGCTGCGCGATACGCCCGCGCCCAGTGGCGGTGAAACAATGCCTCGAGGTCGGCCTCAGAGCCGGCCAGCGCACCCGCGATCAGCGACCGCTCGCTTCTGGCCCGCACGCGGCTCACCCGCCCGACACGTGCCGCCGGCCAGGCTTGCCCGGCTGCGGCCAGGCTCGGGGCACCGCCCGGCACCGGCTCAGGAGCAGCGTTCATCGGCTGAGGACATCATCCCGTATACGAATCGCGCGTCGCGACAGGTCCGTGACCGTGCGGACCTGATCGTCCTCGCGGTACGTACTCCACCTGTGGGCTTCCTTCAGATCACCCTGGGCGCCCGGGGGGCGGGTCACGCGACCATGCTCATGTCGGCACTGGCGCTGCTGTCCGCGGTCGGATGCGGTGTAACGGCGCGGCCGGCCGAGAGCATCAGTTCGTCGGTCCCTACCGCGAGCTGTGTCCCGGTGCCGAGCCTCGCGCCCGCCCCGCTTCCTCAGGAGGTCGGCGTGTATCGCGCGGAGCCGCTGATCCTGACCGTCGACGACGACCTGGCGCAGCACCCCGAGGAGTGGCCCGGTCGTCGGACGTCGGGCAGCGAGGCGATCGCGGTGCTGACCGGCAGCCGGGCCGCGGTCCTCCGCGTCGACCGCGCGTCGCGGGGCCAGTTCTCGCTACGGTTCACGCCGACCGGCCGGGGCCATCCGTCCCCGGTCTTGTCCGACGGTCGCGCCGCGGTGCGCTTCCCCGCCTGCGGTGGGCGGCTGCACCGCTTCGGCGGCGGTGTGCTGTTCAAAGGCAGAGGATGTGCGCGACTGCACGTCGAGCGAGTTGGCCTTCCGGCCGTCCGCATCTTGATCCCCATCGGCAACACGCTGCGCGGCTGTCCGGTGACGGGAGCGATGCAGACGCTGGGTGCCGCGGCGACCCCATTTCTCGGTGTCTCCTGCCCATTTCCAAACTCGATCGCGTGTGACCGGGTGGGGATCGGCGTGCATCTGCAGTCGTCGGCGACGCTGGTGGTGGTCCAGCTCGCCGGTCGGCTGGTGACGCTCAGCCCACCGATGGATCCGCCCGACGATCTGTGGCTCGGCTACCTGTTCGACGCGGGCCTGAGACGCGGACCCTTGAAGGTGCACATTCCCGGCGGAGCGCATCGCTGGTCCGGCAGCCCGGAGGTCTTCGCGCGGGTGCGCGTGATCGCGTTCTTTCCGAGCGGCCATGCCGCCGCGCGAAGCGCAACCGTCATGCTTCACCCGGGGTTTGGATGAGACCTGGCATGGCGCGATCACGCACGCAATCCCTGCCCGCGGTCGTGTGTGCGCTCGCGCTGACGCTGGTGCTGGTTGGTTGCGGATCGGGCGCGCGCCCCAGCCGGCCTTCCGGGACGTCGGTGGCAACCTCGGCTACGACCACCGGCGCGACCCGCGCGACCGGCGGCGCGCCCGGTCGGCGGCTGGTGCTACGCGCGTCGCAGACGGGCTGGCGGCTGCCCGCGCCCGTGTATCGGACGGTTGCCGCAGCTGCCGGCGGGCGGATCTTCGTGTTCGGCGGCCACGATGCCGCCGGCGCCACGATCCGCAGGGTCGACGAGCTCGACGTCGCGACCGGCGCTGCGCGGATCGCCGGAACGCTCGCGGTGGCGACGCATGGCGCCGCCGCCGCTGCGCTTGGTGTACGGATGGTCGTGTTTGGCGGCGCGTCGACGACGGTGCACGACGTCGTACAGCAGTTCGATCCCCGGCCGGGCAGCACGCGCGTGATCGCTCGCCTGCCCGGCCCGCGAGCCGACGTCACCGCTGCGGTCATTGGGCACACCGTCGTGCTGGTCGGCGGGTTTGACGGGATCGGCCCCCAGCGCGATGTGTGGGCCAGCGCCGACGGCCGTCACTTCCACGTGATCGCCAAGCTGCCCCAGGCCGTCCGCTACCCGGCGGTGGTCGCCCAGGGCGACTGCGCATACGTGTTTGGCGGCCTGATCTCCGGCGACGAGTACAACGGGCGGTTCAGCGACCTGATCCAGCGCGTCTGCGTCGGGCACCCCGCGGCCGCCGTCGTCGTCGGGCGCTTGGCGACGCCGCTGGCGCACGCGATGGGCGCCCTGGTCGCCGGGCGTGTGCTGGTGCTCGGAGGGTCCACCCCGCACGGGCCGAGCGCCGCGATCCTGCGCTTTGAGCCCGCCACCGGCCGCGTGCTGCGCGCCGGACGCCTCCCGTACCCGCTGACCGACGCGGCCGTCGCCACCGTGCACGACACCGCCTACCTGCTCGGTGGGATCTCGGCCAGACCGCTAGCGAGTGTGATCGAGGTGCGTCTCGCCGACCCCGGCCCAGCCCACGGGCGCCAGTGCGGCGTACGCGCAGTGCTTGGCGGCCGGACGCACGTTGCCTCGGGCGCGGTCGCGCTCGCCACCGGCTACGGCTCGGTGTGGGTATCGGGGTTTGGGGCGGTCAGCCGGCTGCAACCGGTCGGCGGCCGGGTCGTGGCCAGGATCAGGACCCCAGCAACGGGCGACTACAGCCAACTGGCGGTCGGTGACCGAAGCGTGTGGGTGACCTCCACGGCCCGGGGGGTGGTGTATCGGATCGATCCGAGCACCAACAGGGTGATCGCCACCGTGCACGTCGGAGGACCGGTGCAGGGGATCGCCGTCGGGAGCGGCCGCGTGTGGGTGACGCTGCCACTGCAGGGTCCGGGGCAGCTGATCGCGATCGACCCGCGCGACGATCGCGTGACGGGGCAGCCGATCGAGGTCGGTCCGGGCCCGGGGCAGGTCGTCTACGGACTGCAAGCCGTCTGGGTGCAGAACACCTCGCCGTCGTCGGTGATGCGCGCGGACCCCACCAGCAGGCGGGCGACGACGGTCATCGGCACAGCCCCCGTGGCCCCCGGCTCGCCGGTGGCTGGCGCGATCGCGGTCGGCCACGGGTCGCTGTGGTCAGCGGCGAACGGGTCACTGACCCGGGTTGGTCCCGTCTTGGGGCGGGTGCGCTCGGGCGTCCCGATCCCGCGCGGGGTGGCGCTTGCGCTCGGCAGCGACCGGGTCTGGGTGCTCGCCTACCCGCGGTCGAGCTCGCCGGGCCTCTTTTATCCGATCAAGGGCACGGCGGCGCTGTGGGAGATCGACCCGGCCAGCGGCCGCGTGGCCGGCAGTCCGGTTCTGCTCGGCGCCAAGCAGCCGATCGCGATCGCGGCCGGGCCCCACGCCCTCTGGATCGCCAACTACAACAGCTCCATGGTCACGCGGATGCGCCTGCTCGTCCGCCCCGGGCAGAATCGTCGAGGCTGCCGAGGATCGCGTTAGGCAGTTGACCGCGCGTGAGGAGGGGGCTATCGCTGTGGCCAGGCTCCTGGCCGGTCGATGGTCAGTCGGCCGTCGCCGGCTTGTCGACGGTGCGTTCACTCGGCGAGGTGCGTTGTGGACCTCTGGCGTGCCGCGCGCCGTATGTTCCCACGTGCGACGTATCAGAGCCTTGCTCCTCGCGATCCCGCTGGTGGGGGTCGCTCTCATGGCGACCGGCTCCGGTGGTGAAAATGTCACCCGCGCGTGCGCGGGCCACGCTTGCAGTGCGGCTGTGCGCCTTCCTGCCCCGGTCACAGTCGCCGCCGGACACGTCCTCGGCTCGGTCAGCTATCGCATCGGCCGAGACGGACGCGTCCGTCGGATCCCCAGGATCCCAAGCCCATTCCCGCGCGACGCGGTCCTATTCCCGGCCACCGGCACCTGGTACACGTTCCGGCAAGGCCACCTGGTCGTCGGCCGCGGAAGCAAGCCGCTGTGGCGCTCCCGTGGGGAGATCGCGCCGGATCACGGCTCCCGTGGCAGGGCAGCACCGGATCAGCTCGGCGTGATGATGGCGAGCTCGCAGATGGTGGCATTCCAGCACGACCACAAGCTCTACCTCGCATCGCTCCGCAGTCCCGAAAGGCCGGTGGCCACGCGCGAGATGCCGCTCGGCTTCACCCAAGGCGGGCTGTACACCTACCGATACCGAGGTCGGGAGCTGCTGCTTCGCAGCGACACCGGCGCGCTGCTCAGGACAATCGCGCGGCAACCGCTCGGGTCCGACTATTTCGTCGCTGGCGGCGGCCTCTACTTCATCGTCCACGGCGTGCTGATGGGCGCCCACGGCCCGCGCACCCAGCAGCTCGCATCGCTTACCAGCCTCGGGATGCCGAACCCCTGGTTACAGCCGGTTGGCCGGCTGCTCGAA
Source organism: Solirubrobacteraceae bacterium (assembly GCA_050999585.1). GTDB lineage: Bacteria > Actinomycetota > Thermoleophilia > Solirubrobacterales > Solirubrobacteraceae > Palsa-465. The sequence continues at coordinate 13,589 of JBPCPC010000080.1, forward strand.
CTGCAGGACAACAACCGCATCGTCCTGCTGCGTCCCGACGGCTCCGAGTTCGCGTCAACCCCACTACCGCGCCACGATGGTCAGCCCGAGAGCATCTCGAGTTCGCTCGTCGTCGCGCCCGACGCGAGCGCGGTCGCCTTCACCGGCGCGTCCGGCGAGACCAATGACCCCAACGCCGTCCAGCGCGCGCACGGCACCGAGACGATCTATCTGCTCCGAGCTGGCGCGAACACGGCGACCCCGGTGCACACCGAGCAGGTCGCATTCAAGGTCTGCGAGCGGGAGGCCAGCCTCCAGTGGCACCGAAGCTGGCTGCTCTACAGCAACTCCGAAGGCAACCTCACCGCAATCGACACCACCGACGCTCACCACGCGATCAAGCTCGGCAGCCTCGTCCGCCGCCTGCCCGGCACCCGCAACGGCTTCAGCGCCAACTGGACCGGGCGGCCAGCCAGGTTATGACAGCGCGCAAACGCACCTCGCTGTCCCCTCCTCCCGTTGTCGAACCTCGAGTGGCCCTCGCGGTAGGACGGTTCCCGCATGGGATGAGACGGTCGGATTCGCAGGCAATGCACCGGCCTGACCGCTGGCGTCATGACCGATGTTCCTTCCGACGCGAGCGCCCACCTCGCCCGGATCAACGGCGCTGAAATGCGGGCTCTCGACCAAGTGCAGCTGCCGGAGAAGACGATCCCTTCTGTGTCGCTCCTCGACTGAGCACAAGCCTCGAGCCCGTCTATCCGAGCCGATCGAGACTGCCGGTCCGGAACGAACTCAAGAGCGTCGACGCCATCCGGGTTGAGTATCGCGTTGACGCGGAAGCAGGTCCGTTGCCCAGGTTGGTCGCGGACCTCGTATTCGCGAATTGCAAGACCGGGATCGCTTTGCTTTGGGCTTATTGCGGCAGCCCGCCCGCAAACGGATCGACCATCGGACGGCTTCGGGCGGTCGCCGAGGCCGTCCGACGCCGGCGATCTGGGCGTCTCAATCGTCGATCGACAATCGAGACGGTCTGATCCTGTCGGCGGGACGGTTCAGCGCGGAGAGCATTAGACCGAGTTTCGCTATGGCGCTGCTCAGGATTCGGTTTCCTTGACCGCTGCCATAGCACCCTGGAACCCGATCTTGGAGTGGGTTCCATCGCAGAACGGTTTGTTCGTCGAGCCGCCGCAGCGGCACAGGAAGACTGAGTTGCCTTGCGTCGGCGATCGATTGCCCGCATGGTCAAGCAGTTCGATGTCGCCCGTGACCTTGTATGGCCCGTTCTCGGTGATCTGAATCTGAACGTCGCTCACTCGGCGGCACTCCTTCGCGACTAGGGATTTTGCGGACGCCGAACCCGAGGCCCGGATATCGGCGTCCAGCGTAGCTTGTGGCGTCCCGGCCAAAGTCTGCGCGGACGTCGAATCGCATCGCGAGGCGCTCCATGCGATCGCTGGGGGTCCACGACCGACGGTTTGGTGACGCCGTCGCGAGCAAACCCCGACGTTGTACTCGGGCGGTTCGGGCGGCGCGCACCGTCTCGTGAACGGCGCCCAGCTCCCAGCAGGCATCTTCGCGGTCCCGGACGTCCACCGGTCCATCGCTCTGCGAAGGCTCTCGACGTCGGTGTGGCGGTCGTCTCACTGCCCAACGCTCAGCGAACGTCCGCGCACCACAGTCAGGGTGCTCCTCGTCCGTCACCGGCACTCTCGTTTGCCAGCGCCTGCTCCCGGGCGGGTCTGCTGCTCGCCTAGTCCGCTTGCGGCTCGCCGGGCGCCGGGCGAGGGCGCTCACGAGTCTTCGAGCAGCGCTTCGACGAACCGTTCACGGGCGTTGAGGAAGTTCGAGGTGAGCCGGACCGGCTCGGCGTCGTCGTAGTCGACCTGTTCGAGTCCGTTCTCGGTGCAGTTGTAGATCGTGGCGTCCGGGTAGGCGAGGATCAGCGGCGAGTGGGTGGAGATGATGAACTGCGACCCGCCCTGTACGAGCTCATGGATCCGCCGCAACGCGGTCAGGCAGTTCTGGGTGGAGAGCGCCGCTTCGGGCTCGTCGAGCAGATAGAGCCCGTTGGGTCCGAACCGGTTCAGCAGGATCGCCAAAAACGACTGACCATGCGATTGCTCGTGCAGCGAGGTGCCGCCGTAGGCGCTGAAGGCATCGCCGTCGAGTTGCTCGAGGTAGCTGGCCGCCGCGAACAGACTCTCGGCGCGCAGGAAGAAGTCAGTTCGTGGACGGCGAACGCTGCGCACGAGGCCGATCGCGTCGCCGAGCTGCGCGTGGACCGCTCGGTGGGAGAACGCGAACATGGGCGCCAGCGCTGGGTTGGTCTCCGCGTCGGGGAACGCGAAGTTCGACGAGCCGCCCTCCGCGCTCATCCCCGCCGCGTGGGCGATGGCTCCGAGCAAGGTCGACTTTCCGCTGCCGTTCTCGCCGATCAGATACGTCACCTGCGGGTCGAGTTCCAACCCGGCAGCCAAGCCAGCGACGACCGGCAGCTCCCACGGATGCCCAGAGCGGGCCTCCCCACGCTCGGCTTCTCGTAACCAGACCGACCGCAGAAAGCCCTCACGCTTCATCACGCCCACGGTAACGACGATCGCTGAACTGCTGCTCGTCGATCAGGAGCAGCACGATTTCCGACCGCCGCCCAGTCTCACTCGGAAACCTCGTGCGAACCCGTCGCTGAGCAGTCCGGACCTGGGAGCTCACGGCGCTGGCCGCATCCTGAGACGCTGATCTGGGCCGGACGAGTGCCTTGGTACTCAAGATGATCGGTCCGGACGCTCAGCAGTATGTGACGGCAAGAGCGGGTGCCCCGATGATGTCGGGCGTCGACCTTGCTGATATGTCGCGGCGCGCAGGCGGGCCGCCCCGTTAGCCGCTGACGGGTCAAGCGTCAGGGGGCGACGGCCCGAATCTTTTAGCGGGATCGGCGATGGGGCTGAGGCGCAGCGAGCCTGGGTCCACGTCGCGACCTCTGACGATGATCGTGAGGTTGCCTCGGACCGCGACCGCGACCCAACGGCTCGCGGGGGCGGTGAGGATCAGCGACGCGGTGGCCACGCCGTCGATCGTGAGGTTGTGCTCGGACTGAACAGCATCCAGTGCCGTAGCGTTGGCATCGCGGCTATCTGCGCTGAGCTGGAGCGTCTTGGCGGCGTCAGATCCGCCCGGCCTTCGGAGCAACGGGGACTTGGCGCGAACCCATCCCCGGAGCGCGAACCGCGCTTCGGCGAGCAGTCCAGAGTCGCGCGGGTCGTCAAATTTGGTCGTGACCGCGAAGCGAGGTCGGCCCGCAGTGGCGGGGTCGGCGTCGTCGGTCTCGTAATGGTCAACAATCACTTCGGTCAAGCGGCCGTCGTCCTCGGTTCCGCATCCGCTGAGCTGTGCCGGCCAACCCTCAACTCCATAGATCGGGAAATCCTGGGTCTGGAGAGCCGGGGCAACAGCACGCCACATGTGCTCACGCCGTATCGTCCGAGCGCGAGCCATCAACTCCGCAGGCGGCGGCGCTGTCTCTGAGCTGGCCGGCCGACCAGGAGCCCGCACGACGATCAGACCCGCTTCCTCATGACCGCAGACCCGGCAGCAGACGACCGGTGTCGGGACGGTAGCCCCGTCCGGGCGTACTTCTCCGCCGCGCCAATCTTCAAACGGTTGATACTCATCGAAGTCCGTCGCGCCACAGGCGGGGCAGGGCGCTTGCGCATCGGTCACACGTACGCTCGGGTAATCAGCGGCCCTAGGCCGACGCACTGGCTCACCGGCGGCGTCTCGGCAACACACGATCGGGTTCGATCCATCCTCAGGCTGCGCAAGCACGGCAACGTAGGCACCTTCAGCGACAGCAGCCGATACACGCACGCCGCGATCATCCACCACCTCAGCGCGGACGGCTCCAGGCGGAAGCAAACCCCCGACAACGCACCGATCTCCACCGACCGACGCCTTGACCGGCTGAAAACGGTCATCCTCGCGCACACATGCGCCACTGCCCTCATCAACGTCTTCGGTGACGACCACCGAGCCGTTCTGCAAGCGAACCACCCCAGCCCCCGAGGGCAACGACACCAAGACCTCGCGCACAAGCACAGTCTGAAGCATCACTACACCTTCACGTTCGTTCCGCTCCCTACGCGAAGCGACTGCGCAACCGCCCAGCATCAGGCTCGACCCTCAGGCTCGTCTCATCAGGGATCGTTCAGCGAGCGTTCGCTTTCGGCTTTTGGCGCGTTCGGGCGATCTCGCGGTAGACCGTGGCGCGGCTGACGGAGAACAGTTCGCCCAGCTCGGTGATCGAGTGTTCCCCGGCCCCATGGAGCTTGAGCAGCACGGTTCGCTGGGTTGGGCTGAGCTTGGGTGCTTTGCCCTTGAGTCGGCCTTTGGCGCGCGCGATCGCCATCCCTTCTCGGGTGCGCATTCGCAGCAGGTCGACCTCGAACTCAGCGAACGTCGCGAGGATGTTGAAAAAGCACTTGCCCATCGGATCGCTGGGGTCATAGACAGAGCCTCCCAGCGACAGGCGGACGCCTCGAGCGGCGAGCGAGTCGCCGATGGCTCGCGCATCCGGGACCGAGCGCGCCAACCGGTCGAGTTTGGGCACCACCAGCGTGTCGCCCTCCCGCAGCGCCGCCAGGGCGCTGTTGAGCCCAGGTCGCGAGCGGTTGGTGCCAGTCAGGCCGTGATCGAGGTAGACCCGATCCTCGGCGACCCCGAGCCCGCGGAGGATCTCCCGTTGAGCGCTGAGGTCTTGCTTCTCAGTCGAACACCGCGCGTAGCCGATCAGGATCCCAACGGGCGGCACCGACGCTCTGGTGATCCCATCATTCGATGCGACGTTGGCGTCGATTGGATCTGTCTCGGTCATCGCGGCTCTCGCTGTTACTACGCCTGGCGACGGGTCTCATCACAGGTCCGCGATCGACTGCTGACTCCGACAGCGACGACTCGGCACCGTCCGCCAGCCATCGCCCAGTGGAGAACGCCAGGAGGGATCGCGCGTTGCGACTGCGGCACCCCGCCCCACTGCGTCGCCTCGTCCGGCAGTTTCGCCACGATCGCTGTATGCCGAGGATCAGCGAGTTCTACGGGATCGTGATCGAGGTGTACTTCGTCGATCACCCCCCACCACACGTCCACGCTCGCTACTCCGGCGATGAGGCATTAATCGTGATTGAGACCGGCGAGGTCTTCGCCGGCTCGCTCCCGGGTCGGGCGCTTCGGCTTGTGCGGGATTGGCTGGATGAGCACCGGGGCGAAGTCATGGCAAACTGGGATCGTGCGAGCGCTGGCCAATCGACCGAACCCGTGGAACCGTTGAGATGAACGCACTGATCAAGATCGACGCGGTCAAGCCGCTGGCTGACTACTGGCTGAGGCTCACCTTCTCAGACGGAGCGGTCAAGGATGTCGACGTCGAAGAGATCCTTCGGCAGGGGCCTGTGTTCTCAACGATCCGCGCCGATCGCCGCGTGTTCGAGCAGGTCAGCGTCAACCCCGAAACGGGCACGATCCAGTGGCCGGGTGACGTCGACCTGGACCCCGAGGTGCTGTACGGCAGCTTTGAGCCGGGCTCCGGGGTTCAAATCACCCGCCGGACGGTCAGTCAGCCAGCGACGGCCCACGCCTAGGACGACCGCGAGCCGCTCGGCTCCCACAAACTCCAGTCAGGCAGCACTGGCGAGCACAGGTCGGCCCCAAGTCCGTTTCGGTACCGATCGATCGCCGGACTTTTTCGGCGACGATTCACTGCTCGGCGCCTATCCCCCGCAAGTCTCAAATGCCGAACGCCAAGCGAACAGCGCCGGCCCCGCCAGCTGCTCCGCCTCGATCAAACCGGCTGTGATTTACCCAATCCGGGAAGGCCATTGCTGATCGACTGCAGCACTTCTCGAGCCTGCTCCCTACCGACGCCAAGCCGCGTCGCAAACTCGAAGTCGTCGATAGCGACTCCGTTGCAGACCTCGTTGAGGGCGTTGTTCAACAGAGTCAGCTCTTGGCGGCTCAGCCTAACGACTGCCTCGTCACCGTCCTCAGATAGCAGTTTCACCGACTGGAGTTTAGGTGTGGCCGCTGGCCACCTGTTGATCAGCGGGCAGAGTTCCTCGCGCTGCTCGATCATTCCGACCATCTTCGAAAGCAACGCTCATCGAACGCCTCCAAGCGGCGAGAGTGTTGCGGTGCGCTGGCAGAAATGTGAATCCCGGCGACGGCCAATGCATGATGCTTGTCTGGGACGACGGGCCACGGCCTTGCTTTGGTGCGTCCACGGCTCACGTGACATGGCCCGCGGGCTACTCTGATTCCATGTCTGAAGTGCCGCATCGCAGCACTGGCGATGAGGTGGGTCTTGGCGGCCTGCTGGTGTTGTTGCACGACGCTGATGCCCCGTTTCGCAGCGTCGAGGCGACTTATCGCGTGTGGCGTCACGAGGAGCGCCTGCGGAAGGCGTTCCTCGCCGACGCCGAACAGCTGAAGCGTCGGGGCGCCTCGATCACGACCTTCTCAACCGGCAGCGGCGATCCCGAGCCCGCTGAGACTGAAGCGACGATGCGAATCTGCCGCCAGGGCAACCGGTTTCGCGTGGAGCATCATGGCGGCCAGCGGGACGGCGACTACGCCGTCGCTGACGGTCCGCTGTGGTGGATGTGGGATGAGCGCATGGGCGCCATGAGCAATCACGACGATCCGAGTGTCGGCAGCGGCGTCGGGCAGGAGCTCGACGTTATGTTCAACCCAACGCCGTTGCTCAGCTCGCTGCGCTTTCGTGTGACGGGTAGCGATCAGGTTGCGGGGCGAGCGACCATCACAGCGGATGCCACTCCCCCACACGATCCACGCCGGCGGTCCCTCGAGCTTCACGAACTCGGCGCCGGAGCCCACCACTACGAGCTCGAAGTCGATCAGGAACGCGGAGTGCTACTAGCCGTGACCGCGATCCGCGACGACCGGCCGTTCCACAAGATCACCGCGCTCGCGATCGGCTTCGACGACCGCATCCCGGACGAGACGTTCCGGTTCACGCCACCCGAAGGCGAAGAGATCCAGACCACCCGACACAGCCACCGCCTGCAGCACATCACTCTCACCGAAGCGCAACAACGCGCGCCGTTCACGGTCCTGATGCCAGACCGGGTGCCCGAAGATTGGCAGGTGCACTGCACGTTGCTCGACGCGTCGCAGCGGCCGCCATCGCCGACGCAGGTGTCGCTCGGCTATCGCTCAGACGACGGGCACCAGAGCATCTCCATCTCGCAGATGGCCGCAGCCGACCGCGCCTCCCACCACTACGAGAACATGGTCAACGAGGGTGAGTGGCAGGAGGCGGTCCACGACGGGACGTCGGTCAAGGTCAGACCGGCCGGCTGGGGCCAGGCCCAGGCGCATCTCAATCGCGACGGGACATTCGTGTTCCTTGTCTCTGACAACCTCACGGCCGACCAACTCGGCACGATCGCGGCCGGACTCAGACCTGCACCGAGCGTAGGAAGCCTCTAGAAAGGCTGCCGGCGCGGCTGCGTCCGTAGCCGATCACTCACTTCGAGGATCGCCGTTGACATCCTGGCTGGCGGCCCGACGCCCGTCTTACGAGGGAAGGTTCAGCAAACGTTCTCCATGCTCCTTTACTGCTACCGTAAAGGCATGGCAAGGATTTCGACGAAGAACCAGATCACTATCCCGGTCACCGCACTGCAAGAGGTCGGGCTACACGCCGGCGAGCGAGTCACGGTCGAGCCGGCGGGAGACGGAGAGCTGCGCATCAGACGCGCCACGACGACCTTTGAGGATGCGTTCGGCACATTGACGGGAACCTATCCTGTCGGCTACCTCGATCGGCTCGATGCTGAGGACGATTTGCGGTGAGACGGCTGCTCGATGCTGACGTGCTGATCGGGGCGCTCGATGGCAACGACGCCCATCACGGTCGCGCGCGTGAACTGTTCATCGGTTGGCGCGAGAACCGAGACGTGTGCGCGGTGAGCGTCGTGAACCTGACAGAGGTGCTGATCGCGCCCTCGGCAGACGTGGCGCGGCTCGCCGCCGCCCGCGAGGCGATCGCCGCGCTCGGTGTCACCGTCCACCACCCCAACGAGGCGATCGGAGTCGAAGCAGCTCGCCTGAGGCAACGGCACCCGATCAGCCTCCCAGACGCCTACTGCCTCGCGACCGCCAAGCACACAAGCGCGGCCGTGACGTCCTTCGACGAGAAGATCCTCAGAGCGGCCGGACGCGAACAGATCAACGTCGGGTGAGGCGCACCGACTGATGCCCCGATGGTCGTCGGCTACCGGGAGCGGGAACTCGCCGGCGGAAGTCACACGCTGTCTCTCACCAAGGGGCCGCCTCGACGCTCGTGGCCTCAACCGGCGAGAACGATGGAAGACTATCTCACGCGCCAACGCTCAGCGGACATCGGGTCGGGCGCCGGAGAGTGCTGCTCGTCGATTCGGACCGACACGCAGACAGGTCGGCTATTTCCTGCCCGCCGCGACGGATGCGTGGCCTGGCAGGTGGCGCCAGTCA
>JBPCPC010000081.1:0-14082 GCA_050999585.1 Solirubrobacteraceae bacterium
TTGCGCCGGCGCTGGTGGTGCTGGTCGGGGTGCTGACGCTCACGCCCGCCGGCGCGACGGTCAGCCGTCTGATCAGCCACGCGCTCGGCGTCCCGCACAGCGCCCGGTCGCTGTTCTCGCTGCCCGCCCCCGGCCGGCTGCTGGTCTCGGGGCCAGGCGGTACCTGGACCGTGTCGGCGGACGGCTCGCGCCGGCGCCTTGGTTCGTGGCGCCAGGCGAGCTGGTCCCCGCACGGGCTCTACATCGCTGTCGCCGCGGGCGACCAGCTGGCCACCGTCGACCCACACGGTGTGACGCGTTGGGCGCTGAGACGGCGCGCGGTCTCAGACCCGCGCTGGTATCCCCCAACCGGGTTCCGGGTCGCGTATCGCTCGGGCAGCACGCTGCGGGTGGTCGCCGGCGACGGCACCGGTGACCACCTGCTCGCCGCGGGCGTCGCGCCGGTCGCGCCGGCCTGGCGCCCCGATCATCCCTACCAGCTCGCCTACGTCCAGCACGACCGGGTGATCGTCCGCGACGCAGACACCGGCCGGATGACGTGGGCAGAACCTGCCCGCGCCGTGCGCAAGCTCGGCTGGTCCGCCGACGGCACCCGCCTGCTCGTGATAACGCGCACCGACATTCGGGCGCTCGACCCAGGCGGCAAAACGATCTCGACGATCGCCGTCACGCCAGACAGCCCGGCGATTGACGGGTCGCTGTCCCCCGACGGGCAAACCCTCGCGCTGGTGCGCGCGGGCGTTGGCCCGGGCGTCACCGTGGCGCGACTAACCTCCCCGCGACCAGCGCTTCGAACCGTGCTCGCGGGCTTCGGCGTGCGACAAGCCGTCTGGTCCCCCAACGGGCGCTGGCTGCTGATCAGCTGGCCCGCCGCCGACCAATGGGTGTTCATCGCGGTCGCCGGCAAACCACGGATCGCGGCAGTCTCGCGGATCGCGCCCCAGTTCACCACCGGATCGCGGCCGAAGGGCTTTCCCCAACTACAGGGGTGGTGCTGCACCGCGCGCGGCGCAGCGGGATGAGAACGCGCGGCCAGGCTTGGCCTTGTTCACACAGCATCGCCGGGCCGCCGACGCCGGCGCTCGTACACATCGCTGCTGTTACGTCAGGCCGCACCGAGGTGCCCGGTGACGTCGGCGTCGCGCCCGCTCTGGCACCCCTGCGGCAGTATCGGCACCGTTCGAGCGGAGTTGCGCGTTCACATCGATGCAGATGTCTCGCTCGCGCTGAGCTGACACCTCGTATTCGCCAGAAGCGGGCCATATCAGCGTACGTTCCTGTTCCAGTACTACCGGGAGGCCGTCTTGTGAGTCGAACCGGCACAATCGCGTCGGGGTCGACGGGCTCCTGGATTCCGCGATCGCGATTCTCTGAGTGTGCTTGAAGTCTCGGACCTCGGGGTGACCGTAGCGCCGCAGAGACGCCACCCGGTCAAATCTCAGCTGGTCGAGCTGGCCGAGGGCTGACGCGCGAGACGCTCGAATTGCGCACGCATGTCCCCCGCGGCTCATTGCTGGGGCGGTCTCGGTCCGGCGTTGGCGTCGTGGACGAGCAGGGCGATCTGAAACGCGATTCTCGGCTTGGAGCTTTGTCAGCACCCGCGAGACGTGTGCCTTGACCGTGGCGACCGTCACGAACAGCTCACCGGCGATGTCGGCGTTCGAGCGCCCTTGGCCGACTGCCAGGGCGACCTCGCGCTCGCGGTCAGTCAGCGACCGCAGGCTCTCGCGCGCGCGGTCCTGCCGCGCTGTGGCGTCGCCGTCGCCGTCGCCGGCGACGAGCGTGATCAGCTGCTTGGCGATCGCCGGCGAGAGGGTGCCTTCGCCTGCGTGTACGGATTCGATCGCTCGGACGATCTCGAGTGGTGGTGTGTGCTTCAGGAGAAATCCGGCGGCGCCCGCCTGCAGGGCGCGCAAGACCAGCTCGTCTGCGTCAAACGTCGTGAGCACGATCACGGGCGGCGGTGCGGACTGCGTGCGAAGCAGACGCGTAGCGGCGATGCCGTCGAGTTGGGGCATCCGGATGTCCATCAGGACGACGTCGGGGTGATGCCGGTCGACTGCGGCGAGAACCCCGCGGCCGTCGTCGGCTTCACCGACGACCTCGATCTGAGTCGCGCCGTCGAGGAGCATTTTGAGGCTCGCGCGAACGAGCGCGTCGTCGTCGACGAGCAGCACGCGAATCCGGTCGCTCATGGGCTCCACGGTAGGCTCGCGCGCAGGACGAAGCCACCGTTCGCGCCGGGGCCGTGCTCAAGTCGCCCGCCGACCAGCGCAAGGCGCTCGGAGAGACCGATCAGTCCGGCCCGGCCACTGTCACCCTCAGGCATGCGGGCCGCCCCCTGGCTGACAACCTCGACCACGAGGCCTGTGCGAGGGTCCGCGCTGACCGTCACCTGGACGGTGGCGCCGGGCGCGTGCTTGCGCGCGTTCGTCAGCCCCTCCTGAACGACACGGTAGGCGGTGCGGGCTAGCGCGCCCGGAAGCGAGTCGGCGTGTGGGACATCGATCCGGGCCTGCACGTTCATCCCGGTGGACCGCGACTCCTCGAGGAGCGCCGGAAGCTGCGCGAGCGTCGGCTGGGGCGGGCGTGTGGTCGCGTCGGCGTCGTCGCGGAGCACCGCGATGACGTCACGCAGCTCTTCGAGTGCTGTCGCGGCCGAGGTGCGGATCGACGTCGTCTGCGCAACGATCTCCGCTGCGGCGTCCGAGCGGAGCTCGAGGGCGCCTGCCTGCAGGCTGAGTAGCGAGAGGCGGTGGGCGAGCACGTCATGCATCTCGTGGGCGATTCGCCTGCGCTCGGCGTCACGGGCCTGCTCGACATGCTGGTGCTGCTCGGCCTCGAGCCGCTCAGCGCGCTCTCGCAGCGACATGATCAGCTCGCGCCGCGCCCGGACGAACAATCCCCAGCCCAGCGCGATCGCCGTCATCATGAACCCCGGGAAGCGCTGGCGCAGGATCGGCGCGACGGTCGGGTTGGCGAGCGGGAAGATGGCACTCGCAGACACCGCCAGCAACACGACAGCGAGCAGCGCGCGGGTCCGAGCGCGCATTGCGGCGTTAAATATGGCAACAAGTGCGGCGCCGGCGGCCATCGCGAACAGGGCCGATGCCACGGTCGCGAATAAGGCGACCAGCACCGGCCGCGTCCGGCGAACCCACAGCGCGAGGCAAGCGACAGAACCGATCGCCACGTCAAAGGCGTTCACGAACGCACTGCGGTTCTCCCAAAGCGTCCGAAGGATGAGCACCCCGATCGCGACGCAAGCGAGAACGACTACCCCGTCCACGAGCCGGTCGCGAGCTGAGCGCACACCGCGCGACTCATACAGCTCGCTGGGCAAAAGCGCGCGCTGCCAAGCTCCGACCCGCCGTGGCGGTGCGTTGGAATCGGTCATCGCATCCGGCAGCGTACGCCCGACCCTCGCCCGCCCACCCCTACCAAAGTCGACACCACGATCCGACCGCTGGCCTAGGGCATTGTGGACTCACGGCCGACGCGGCGGGCGCCCGTGTGCAGCGATCGTTGCCGACATGAGCCCAACAAGCACAACCACCGCCACCGGTGCGGTCGAAGTCACCAGTCTGAGCAAGCGTTTCGGTTCCACGATCGCCGTCGACGATCTATCCTTCTCAGTCTCATACGGACGGATCGTCGGGTTCCTCGGACCGAACGGTGCCGGCAAAACGACCACGCTGCGAGCCCTGCTCGGACTGATCACGCCCACCGCTGGCACGACGATGATCGACGGGTACCCATACGCCGAGCTGCGTGACCCGGTGCGCACGGTCGGTGCCTCGCTGGACGGCGGCAACCTGCATCCGGGTCGCAGCGCACGCAACCATCTCCGCGTGCTGGCACGCGCCGCCGGCATATCAAGAACTCGCGTCGAGGAGCTGTTAACCCTCGTCGAGCTTCAGTCCGCAGCGGACCGGCGTGCGGGCGACTATTCGCTCGGCATGCGGCAACGGCTCGGTCTGGCCGCTGCGCTGCTCGGCGATCCGCAGGTGCTCGTGCTCGACGAGCCCGCCAACGGCCTCGATCCGCAGGGAATCCGCTGGCTGCGCGACTTCTTGCGGTCGCTTGCCTCCGACGGGCGAGCAATCCTCGTGTCCAGTCACGTCCTGGCCGAGGTCGCGCAGACCGTCGATGACGTCGTGGTCATCCGGGGCGGGCGCTCGGTTATGCAAGCATCGCTTGATCGACTCATCGCCGCGCACGGCCGCGGGGTTCGCGTTGCAGGAGCGGACGCCGGACGGCTCGCCGAGCTGTTTCGCGACCGAGGCGCCGACGTTGGCGCGGATCCGGGAGGAGCGATCGTCATCCGTGACCGCACGGTCGAGGAGATCGCGCCGGCGATTGCCGAACAACAGTTCGTGATCACCGCGCTCGCCCCAATCGAGTCCTCGCTCGAGGAGATCTATCTCACCCTGACCGGCGGCACCCCGAACGGAGGTCCGTCGTGAACCGGCTAATTCGCGCCGAAGCGCTGAAGCTCCGCAGCACGCGCTCCGCTTGCGTCGCCGCTGTTGGCGTGCTTGCACTGATCGCGATCGCCGCCGCTGCAGTGTCGGCGGCGGCCAGCTTTCACCCTGGCGATCACCCGGGACGCGATGCGCTCGGCCTCACAGGAATCGCTCAGACGTTCGCGCTGCTGCTCGGCGTCACGGCGGTCACGAGCGAGTTTCGTCACGGCACGATCACCGCGGCCTTGCTCATCACGCCAAGACGCACGCCACTGTTGACCGCAAAGCTCGCCAACCTCGCGCTCGCCGGGCTCGCCTTCGGGCTCGTCGCGTTTACGGCCGCGGCAGCGATCGCCTTGCCGATCCTCTCCCAGCGCGGCATCGCCAGCCAGCTCGACCCCGGCAACGTCGCCGGCATCATCGCCGGAGGCGCGGTCGCCACTGCACTGTTCGCAGCGCTCGGCGTCGGCGTCGGGACGATCGTGCGAAACCAGGTCGCCGCGATCATCACCGCGCTCGGCTTCCTCTACGCCGTCGAACCCATTCTCACCTTCATTCCCGCCGTCGGCGACGCCGTCCAGAACTACGGCCTCGGCGGTCTATCCAGCGGCGCCTCGGGCACCACCGCCTTCCAGCCCAACCTGCACACCCTCGGCCAGGCCCCCGCCCTCCTCGTCCTCGCAGCCTACGCGCTCGTCGTCCTCCTCGCAGGCACAGCCCTGTTCGGCCGGCGAGACGTCAGTGGGTGATGCCGTCCTGCGTCGGAGTATTCGGAGACGCTCGCTCACGCAAAACGCGAACGCGCCGCACGACGATTGCCACACTGCTGGTCCGGAACGCCTGCGGCAGCATCGCCCGCGTTCAAGCGCAGTACCGCGTTCATACCGATGCAGGTGTCTCGCCGCCATCGAGCCGGCACCCGGTATTCGCCAGAAGCGAGAGCGTGCTCCGCCGTTTCGTTCGCGTCGTTATTACTGAAACCTCGATCGGACAGTCTGCCTGCGAGTACTCCCGGGGCTGCGTTCCTCCGCTGGGATCAGGTGGGTCTTTTGGTCGCGGGGTGCTTGACCGTGCGGTCAGGTTTGTAGGCGTTTGCGGAGCAGGCGCGTTGATGTCAGGACGAGGGTCAGCGCGAGCGCGGTGGCAACGATGAGGATGGTTGTGAGCGGCATGTGTGGTACTTGTGGCGTGAGCGCGGAGCGGGTGCCTTCGCTGAGGTAGGTGAGCGGGTTGGCGAGCGTGATGATCTGGACCCAGTGGATGTGGTGCAGCGCGGACCATGGGTAGTAGACGCAGCCGAGGAACTGGATCGGGATCAAAAAGACGCCGTAGAGGATGCCGATCTGTTCCGGTTTGACGATCGCGCCGAGCGTCATGCCGAGCGCGCCTGAGGTGATCCCGAGCAGCAGGAACATGACGATGAACGTCGGCCATGAGTGAACCTGGAGCTGGACGGGGGTGGCGGACACCAGTTCGCAGACAGGGAGCACGGCGAGCGCGGATAGCCAGGCGTGCACGGCTCCGACGAGGATCTTTTCTCGGGCGATGGCGCCGATGCTGATCGGCGCTAGCGCCCGGTCGTCGATCTCGCGCGTTCCGCCGAGATCGGCTGACAGGGGCGTGGTTACGGCGGAGATGCCGGTGCTGAGCGCGGTGGCGGCGAGCAGGCCGGGGACCAGCAGCGTGGCGTAGCTGCTCTGACCGGCGGAGAAGCCGATGCCGATATGCGGCAGCACGTAGGTAAACGTGAACACTAAGAGCAGGGGTTGCAGGACGATCTGGGCTATGAACGCCCCTAGCGTGCGGCGCAGGACCCGCAGGTCGCGGTTAAGCAGCCCGACGAACGCTGAGCCTGGTTTGGTGTGGTATGCGGGCCGGCGTTGCGCGGCGACTGCCGAGCTCGGGGTCAGGCTTGGGGTTGGGGTGGGTTTGTCAGTCACGGAGCTGTCTCCCGGTCAGGTTCAGAAACACTGTTTCGAGGGTGACGGGTTTCACCGCGACGCCGAGCAGGCCGTATGGCACGGCTGCTGCCACGACGGCGGCGACCGTGCTCTCGCCGGTAGCGGCGAGCACCCCGAGGCGGCCCGGTGAGTGGTGATTGACGGAGTGCACGGCGGGGAGTTCGGCCAGCTCGGCTGCCAGCCGGTCGCGATCAGCCCGGACGGTCAAGCTGATTACCGTGTCCGCGCCGACGCGCGCCTTTAGCTCGCCTGGTGTCCCTTCGGCGATGAGGTGCCCGTGGTCGATGATTGCCAGGGTGTCGCAGAGCTGGTCGGCCTCCTCCATGTCGTGGGTGGTCAAGAGCACGGCGACATCCTCGTCGCGCAGCTGCCGGGTGAGGGTCCACAGAAGCTGCCGGGACTGGGGGTCAAGTCCGACGGTCGGCTCATCCAGGAACACCGCTGCCGGCCGGTGGGCCAGTGCCCGGGCGAGCTGCAGGCGCCGGGCCTGGCCCCCGGAAAGGGTCGGTATGAGCCGCTCTCTGAGATCGGTGAGAGCGAACGTCTGCAGCAGCTGATCGCTGCGGGCAGCGGCGTCGCGGCGGTCGATCCCGAAGTATCGGCAGTGGAGATAGAGGTTCTCCCACACTGACACCGACCGGTCCAGCGTGTTGTGCTGGGCGACGACGCCGATCTGTCGTTTGGCTGCGACGGGATCAGAGGCAACATCGATGTCGTCCACGCGCACCACCCCGGCCGACGGCAGCACCCGCGTGGTGCATGCTCCGATGAGGCTGGACTTGCCCGCCCCGTTGGGGCCGAGCAGGCCGAACACCTGTCCCGGCTTGACGATCAGGCTGACATCGTCTAAGGCCGGTTCTGAAGCGCCCGAATAGGTTTTGCTCAAGCCGTCAACGACGATCCCGGTCATCGCTTCCTTCCTGCACCTCGACCCGGCCGCCGCAGCCGCGCCTTGGCACGAACCCACCACGGCACCCGGCCCCGGTCACTCCAGCTCTGCATCTGCTCCGTCGCCTCGGCCGTGATCTGGTCGGCTAACTCCTGCGCGAACACCTCCCGCCGGGCCTGCCGCCGCTGCCTGCCTGCTGGGCTCTGTCTGCTCATCAGTCCTCCAGTGCGTTTAAGTTCAGTCGCCAGCCGATACGACCCGCGATCCAAGACCTGAGCTAGAATCTAAACATTACAGTTGGCTGATAGTTTAGATCCTAAAGGAGATGTGGAGGTTGTCAAGTCGTGCCACGCCAAAACGCCAAGCGCGCATCGCTGGCCTGAGCGACCAAATCGGCCGCGAGCTTGCCACCAAGACCATCCTGTTTCACCACGCCGTCGCGATCCGACTCGACCTCAACGCGACCGACCTCAAATGCCTCGACCTCTTGCGCCACACCCAGATGCCGCTCACTGCGGGCAACCTCGCCGAGCTGACCGGACTGACCGGCGGTGCGATCACCGGCGTCGCTGACCGCCTCGAGGCCGCCGGATTCGTCGAACGCGTCCGCGACCCCGCCGACCGCCGACGCTGGGAACTACACCCCAAAGCCCAACGACAAACCGAGATCGCAGCACTGTTCACACCACTCGCTCAAGCCATGACCGAACTCAGCGCCGGATACAACGACGACCAGCTAGACCTGATCACCGACTTCCTCACAAAAGTCAGCAAGATCATGGACGACCAAACCAGCCGCCTACGCGAAGGCCCCAAAGACTGAACTCCCAAACACACCGACAAGCCTCTGTGATGCCTCAAGCTGGAGCAGCCGGCCAACACAACCGGCCGCGCCACCTAACCGCTCGACATGGTGGGGCGTCTGCTCGGTAGGGCTCTGGGGTGAAGGCCGCGACGTCGCGAGGGGGCGAGGCCGGCGCGATCTCGGCGAGTTCAGCCGGGATAGTCGCCGGCGCGAGCGTTGAACGCGAAGCTAATGTGGATACGGGCCGCTGGAATCGAGGTCTTGGCCACGGTGCCTAGCCAGACCCCACCCGGGTTGCCGCCTGCTGCGAACTGCAGCACGCACGAAACCTCGCCCGCCATGATCTCACAGCCCTGTCCCCCCGGCACGTCAAGGCTCCAAGCGCCAGTAACGCCAAGCCTCACGTTCACGACAGCCGCCGCGGCCGCCGGCGCTAACACCGTCACGTCATAGGCACGCGACGCGGGGGCGGTAATCCGAAAAGTGCTGGTTGTCGGTCCACGCCCCAGCCGCAGGCCCACGCTCCGGCCTGGCGGCACGCTGTCCTTGGCCACCGCGCTGCGGCGATCGACCGCGCCACGGCCCCCGCCACCAACCAGCAACGCGGCCGTGACAGCTGCTGCGGCGACGAGCAGGATCCAGGCGCCGATGCGGCGTTGGTGGCGCTGGCGCGCGCGGGCATCCTCGATCACGCCCGCATCCGGCAAGGCCGGCAAGGCCGGCAAGGGCGAGGCGAGGGGCGGCGGTGGCGAGTCTCGAACAGGCATCGAATGAGCTACTATGGCTGGCACAATGCTCAACGTCAAGCTCGATCGTGGCGACGCGGCTCTCCTGTACGAGCAGGTCGCCGCGCAGATTCGCCAGGCGATCGCCGACGGCGACGCCAACCCGGGCGACCGACTTCCACCCGCACGCCACCTCGCCGCCGTGATGCATGTCAACACCAACACCGTCCTGCGGGCCCTGCGCCTGCTACGCGACGAAGGCCTGCTCGAACTGCGCCAAGGACACGGCATCCGGGTCTGCGGCACCCCAGAGCAGAGCATTATCCGCGCCAAAGTCGCCGAGCTCGTGGCCCTCGGACGCCGCCACGGATACACCAGCGCCCAACTCGCAAGCATGATCCAAGCGCCCCCTGACCGCCTGGCGCACAGTTAGCCTGCCGCAAGCCCAGCCACGCGGTCCTCAGTCCCGCGCCGAACCCAATCTAACGCCGCTATGTTCGCTGGGACCCGGCCCGGAACGGGATCGACCAGCGCACGCCGACCAGGCGGCCGCAGGGAACGACCACCGGACAGTCGCTGGAGGGAACGCCTGGGCGAGGGTCAGCCCGAGCGTTGGAGCTTGATGTGAAGCATCTGCTGCGCGACGTGCACGACGGAGGCTCCGCCGAGCAACGGCTTCCACCGCCGCCCGTCGATCGTGATCGTCATCGGGGCGCATGGCGTCGTCGGCTCAGTGGCGTACGCCGGCTCGCTGGCGCGGGCGAGTACAGCCCCGTTCGGTGCAGCGCGGAAGGTGAACGTCACCTCCGGGGCGTTCGTGGGATACGAGGGGCAGTTGATCGCTTCAGGCTGGACCGTCTGAAGGCTGTCGATCATCGCAGCGATTCGGCGCACCCGGTGAGGGTCGGTCACGGTGCGCATCGCCAGCGGCGCGGCGCCGGGGCGGCCGACTGTGACGTCGAGCAGGCGAGCGCGACTCGGGATCCGCTCACCGCGCGGCCGGGGGATGATCCACTGCACCTGGGCATCGGCCCTCACGCCGGTGCTTCCTCCCGGTAGACCGACGACCGCTATGGCCAGTTCTCGCATTGGCAGATAGCCGATGCCGGGCGGAAAGGCGTACGCCGCAAAGCTCGCCGCCGGCGCCCCAATGCTGCCCGGAGGGCCGCTCCACGTGGACAGCTTCGCTGACGGCGGGACGTGGCTTCGCACGAAACCGTAGACCGTCGACACCGGCTCCGGGATCGTCCACCAGCGGTGCCGGTCAACGACCTTCACGCCGGCTTGTTTGACCGGCGGGCCGCCGAGCGCTCGGTCGTCCCCGGCGGGCTCCTTTGACGCCGGCATCGCGCCGGCCGGGAGGATGACGCGCGCGAGCAGCCCAGCGGCATCCCGCTGCGCCGCCGCGTGGTTGGCGCCCAGACTGGTCGCTCCCAGCGTCGATGCGGCGGCGGCCGCGAGCAGCACGGCCAGCGTCAAAGTCAGGCCAGCTGTCACCTGCAACCGCAGACCACCCCTGACGCGCGAGACCAGCCGGAACGACATATGCCAAGGCTACAGTCGAGATCTCGAAGGCACGTCCCGTGGGCATCGCACCACCGAAGTGCGTCCGTAGCCGAACGCTCAGCGAACACCTCGAGGGGGCCGGGCGGTACAGGCCAGACGTTCCCGGTCGGGAACGTGGTGTGTCAGAGGTCGGTGAGTACGCGGTCGACGTCTTCTCGAGTGAACTCGATCGAACCGGTTGGGACGGGGTCGCTGCTGGGTGGGGTGGGGATGTCTTCGGGGACCCACCATCGCTGGTCGCTGATGCTCTCGTGCTCGATCGTGTTGAGGGCGTCGTGGGCGGCGAGGTAGGCGGGGCCGGGGGCGAGTTCCTGGATGCGGGTGAGGATGCTTTCGGCCACGGGTCTGGCGTCTTGGTCGGTCGTCCTCTCGAGCGTTTCGGCGAGGTGTCTGAGGAGCTCTTGGTCGTGTTCGAAGAAGCCGAATGCTGTGAGCACGTTGGGGGCGTATCTGAGGAGGGTTTGTGCGAGCGCGAGCCATTCGTCGGCGCGAGTCAGCTCGGATCGGTCCAGCCCCTCGTCGGGGGGTGATGCGGGGTACAGCTCAGCCCAGGTCGCGCCGAGCTGCGGTGGTTGGGTCGCCCCGGGAGCAGCCCATTCCCTCAGGGCGAACCAGTGCTCCACCAGGAAACCTGGCAGTGGCCGATGTCGCTCGTCCCAGCGTCGGGCGATGGCACTCAGGAGGCACGCCGCGACGTTTCGCGCCTCCCGCTTCTGAGAGCGCGCGATGTCAGCGTTCCGCACGCCGTTTAGCGCCAGGAGGAGTTGCGCGAGTTCCTGGTCCTCCAGCTGCTTGGCGAGGTGGCGCATGCGGTCGCCGAGCCGGTCCCAGTCGCCGTCGCTCACCAGCAGCGGCAGCTTGCGCTCACCGGCGATGCCGCCCTCTTGGGAAAGGGCGAGCATCGTTCCGTGCAGAGCGCACGCGTCCAGGAAGCGCCGCCGGGCGGCGGTGTCTTCGCGCAACTCGTTGATGACGAGGTCTCGCCAGCTCGGGTGCACCCATCCGATTCCCAGCGGGGTGATGCGCAGAAAGTGGTCGGTAAGACGGTCGATCAGATCGCCAGGTGGCTGGCTGAGGCCTCCGGCGTGATGGCGGCGGACCGTAGCGGCGAGCTCGCGCTCGTCGATCAGCCCCGCGGGCGCGTCGAGTAACGCGATCAGCAATTCCCGGTGCTCATTTGAAAGCGCGCGGAATGAGGTTCGCATCGCTTCGGTTGGCGATGCCAGCTCCCGCTCGAGATCATCCCGAACACGCTCTGGGCCGTCCTCGAGTGCGATTTGCGGCAACGCCTCCAGTCTGTCGGTCACAAAGCGGCGGATCCGCTCGGGCGTGAAATGCGGATGCTCGACGATCGACAGCGCCGTCGAGCGCACCAGCCCGCGAGCCGCGCTGCTCGCGCCGCGAGCCTTGGCGTGGCGGAACAGGATCATCGTCTTCTCGGCCAGATCCAGGTCGCTCGCATCAACGAGCACCTCCCCCGGTGCGGGGAAGCGTTCTGAATTGCGCTCACGTTGGACTCTGCGCAGGCCGGCCTTCAGCGGCGCCGGGCGCGAGGTCCAGATGAGCCAGTGATCCTGGTCGAGCATCGCCAATAGGCGACCCAGCGAATTGGCCCAGCGCTCTGCAGCATCCGGCCGGTATTCGGTCGAACCGAACGCATCGTCCGCCACAAACACCTGTCGCCGCGTGGCATCAAAGACACGCCATAGCTGCTCCGGGCTGCTGCACTCGTGAGCCTCCCAGCCGTCCGTCATCTGCGCCAGCGCGAGCATCTGGGCGATCGCGGTCTTGCCCATCTCCGGCGGGCCCGTCAGCACGACAAACCGATGCCGAACCACTACGTCGCGCGCGCGCGCATAAGCCCGTGTTGGCCAGAACACTCTCGCCAACGCCTGGGCACGCTCGACGTCCAGCGAAGAACAAGCCCGCACATTGGCCGAGACTAGGGGCCTCAAATCTCGCAACCCGAGAACCGAAGGCATCGCCGCCCGCACACCCGCGTGCCGATCAAGACTCTCGCCAAGCTCACGATCCCCCAACACAACAGTGGTCCGGTGCTCAGACCACGGTTGTCCCTCCAGCGCCGTCCGCGCGGCACCCCCGTCGAGGTTGGTGAGCAGCACTACCCGGTCCGCACACCAGAAACCCAGCTCAGACCCCAGCGCCACCACCCGCGCGACCAGCGAGGCAAGCCGCCGCTCCGGCGTCTCGTCCTCAGCAACCCACACGACGGCCACCGTGACCGGACCCTCGAGCCGTATCCCGTGACCCCCGAGAACGACCGGCCCGTCGACCAGCGCCACGCGCCCCGTATCAGCATGATCCACCCACCCCAACTCGATCAAGCCGGCATCCGCCGCAAGCAGCAACGAGCAGACATGCTCGAACTGCAACCAGCCAAGCTCATCTAGCCGATACGAGGATGATGCCGATGAGAACGAGCGACTCGCCATCCAGAAGATCGTCCCACGGCCTCACCCGAAACCCAAACGCCACCCCTCGCATCGCGCGGCCCCATCCGCACGCCAGGGCCGCCGGGCCGAGACCTACCACCCGTGGTCAGGGCGCTCATAGAAGTTACGGCGTCCGGCGCGGCCGTCTCAGCAACCAAGGTCCAGCGGACGTCGGTTCGGGCGGTCCCGGGGACGGGTCGTCGCACCCGAAGGGGGCGGTCAGCTAGCGCGCAACCCGCATGTGACCGCAGACAACTCCCGCCGCCAAAAGCACTCGACCTCATCGAAGCCCGCCTCGCGCAGCGCGCTCAGCTCCGCGTCCAGCGGAAAGTACCGGTCCTCATCTGACCACGCCGCGAAATGGCCGCGCGCCTGCGGATCGGTGATGCCGTGATCACTCATCCGAGCCGCCCAACGGTCAAACCCGAGCCCGCGAAGCCGCGCGCCTTCAGTCACCGCCGCGTCAAGATTGACCAGCACCCCGCCGCGCGACAGCGTGGCGTAAATCGCCTGGTAAAGCGCCGTCTTAGTCTGCAGGTCATGGACGTGGTGCAGCGCCAAGGACGCGACCACGGCATCTGCGGCCGGCAGCGCGTCCAAGAAGCTGCCTTCCTGAAACGAGACGCGATCCGCAAAGCAGGCCAGCCGCCGTCGGGCCTCGCTGAGCATGTCCGCGTCAACGTCGAGAACCGTCACGCGGACACGGGGGAGCGCATCGAGCACGGCAGACGAGAGCGCACCAGTACCGCCACCGAGGTCGAGAACGTGCCCGCCGGGCGGCGCCAGCGCGGCGAGTAGCTCGACACCGGTGGTGATCATCTCGTCGTAGTGTGGAACCAGACGCCGGATCTGGACGTCGTAGCCATCAGCGTCAACGTCGAGGTGACGCTTGACCGAGTGCGTCTCAGGACCGGACATGAGACGAGCGTACAGCCGCGCTCGGTATCAAGTGCGCGACCGCCGAGCGGACTCAGCCGGCAGAGAAGTGTCATGCCCCCGGTCACCCCGTCGCCCCGATAGAGGCGCGTGTCTCAATCGTCGATCCGCTTGCGAACGCCCTAGATATCGATGCGGCGGTCGTCTCACTGCTCAACGCTCAGCGGACATCGGGTCGGGCGCCGGAGAGTGCTGCTCGTCGATTCGGACCGACACGCAGACAGGTCGGCTATTTCCTGCCCGCCGCGACGGATGCGTGGCCTGGCAGGTGGCGCCAGTCA
>JBPCPC010000207.1:0-3969 GCA_050999585.1 Solirubrobacteraceae bacterium
GATCGTTTCGTCCTGGCTCGGTGGGCTGGGCGGCGTCCTGTCCGGCTTGGCGACCGAGATCCACCGCGAGCTTAAGCGTGCCCCTGATGCCGGGGATCTCCTGCTCGCGCTCGCCTGTGCCTCAGACACACTCGCCGCCCAGGCGCTACGCGAGCTCGGAATGAATCTCGACGAACTGCCGGGGGTAATCGAGCGCCTGCGGGGTGAGGCGCTGCCCGCCGAGGAGGAGTTCACCCAGCGCATCGAGGAGGTGCGCCGGGAAAAGGAGCGAGGTTTCAGTAGTAACGGCGCGGCCGTCAACCAGCCTGCCATCTCGTGATCATCACCGGAGGTGAGACTCGGAACAATCCGCGTTGAAGCACACGGATCCGCCGATAACGTGGCGACTTGATCGCGATGGACGCCTCGATGATCCACGTCTTGCCCGTCGGGGTGAGCGAGCCGGAGGTTGTCGTCTTGCTCGACGCGTTGACCGCGGAGATGGCCGTGGAGGCCTACACGGCCGAGCAGACCTTCGGCTACTCCGTCGAGCAGCTACAGCGCGCAAACGTCTACCTGGTAGGAGCCCGCGTCGATGGTCGGTTGGCCGGCGTCGGCGGCCTGGAGCTGCAGCAGGATGGTGTCGGCGAGCTGAAGCGGTTCTTCGTCTGGCCGGAGTATCGCGGCACTGGCGTCGCCGACGCCGTGCTGGGCGCGCTGCTTGACCGCGCCCGGGCCCACGCGCTCGGTGTCTTGCGCTTGGAGACTGGCGACAAGCAGCGCGTGGCGATCGCGTTCTACCGGCGGCACGGCTTCGTTGAGATCCCGCGGTTCGGCCCGTACATCGCCAGTGAGACGTCGGTGTGCATGCAGCGTCGGCTGGCGGGGCCTCCGGAGCGACATGGAACGATCGCTTCTAATGCTGCTTTGACGCAGGACCTCCGGCCGCTTGCCGCGTCTAACGCGGTTCTGACCTCGTCGGAACAGCCCCGAATCACCGCGTCTAACGGGACGCCGCACTCCGGCGATGACGGCACGACCGCAGATCCGGTCCTCGAACCGTGTCTAACGCTTAGCGTGCAAATTTGCGCCGTTGCTACCGGAAGGCCGAGAGGCCGCTGGAACGATCGCCAGCGGTCTATGTCACGGGGCGTCGCGCGGTCACCGCGCGATACCCGGCCAGCAGTACGCCGAGAAGAGCAAATCCCGCGGCGAGTGGGATCCACGGCACGCTCGCGCCGGTGTCGGAGCTGGTCGCGGTGACTGGGGCTTTGGCGACAGTGACCGGGGCTTTGGCGACGGTGAACGGGTCGTTGGCGATCGAAAAGAAGATGTCGGCCCGCGTGGATGTCTGGCCTGGCAGGCCGCGAAAGCCCTTGAGGCCGATCGCGATCGCTGTGATCCCGCCCGCGGGGACCGTCAGGTCGGCGACGTAGCGGCCGGATTGCGGCCTGGCATCTGACGCGGAGGTGGCCGCGAAGATCTTCGGCGTCGCGCCGGCCGCGCCGCGCACGCGGACGTAGACGCCGCTCGCGCCGAACGGGCGTGGCGCGACCCCGCCTGGCGTTCTCAGGCTTGGCAGCTGCGGAGCCTCGCTCAGCGTCCAGGCCATCCTCACCCGCTCGCCCGGCGAAGCACGCTGTAGCTGCGCTGGGTTCTCGAGCGTCGCTCGCACGTCGCCCTTGCCGTACGCCGACGCAGCAGCGACAAGGATGCAAGTGAGGCCGGCGATGAGCAGAACCTGTACACGGCGCATGAGGACCACCGCCGATATTACGCTCGCCAAGCCCCATTAGCACCGAATCCGTTGATTAGCTCAACCTCAGCGGATCGGTGCACGACCCCAAGGACCTACCGTTGGGTTGTTGGCCTCGGAGGGTCTCGGTAGTAACGGCGCACCGCCCTTTGTGCGGTCGCGACATCATCTGCGCGAAAGAGCCTCCAGTAGCAACGGCGCAGGGTGACCGCGGCCTTGCTCCGTGCGGCGCTTTGGCCAGACGCCCCATTTACTGGAGCTCACCCTTGCCCCGCCAGGTGTCGAGCGCCAGCTACCTGACCGTCGACGTCCACTAGATGCCTCTGCCGGCGAGATCGCCGTCACGTTTGTGGACATTAACGTGATCGGTCCTGGCAACGTCATCCGCTGCCCTGAGTACGTCTTCGCCTTCGCCGGTGTGCGATGTCGGCGCGACCGGCCCCGGCCGCGCCGGCCGGGTCAGCGCCGGGGCTGGGCGCCCGAGCCGTCGCCCTGCAGCCCCGAGGCGACGATGGACTCAAGTTGTTGCTCGCTGATGCCCGCGGCAGCCACCAGCAGCAGCTGCTCCCGCCCGTCGCCGGCCGGGATGTTCAGTGCGAGCTCGACGTTCTTGGCGCCGTTGAGGGCGGTGCCCTGGCCGTTTGAGGCAGACCCGATGAACTCGTAGGTGCCGACGGTACCGGCATCTCCGTTGATCGACACCGGGGTCTGGTGTAGGACGGGGAACGCCGGCTTGGGCGCGTTGGGGTCACCGGCGGCGTACGGCGCGGTGAGCAGCATCGACACGCAGCCGCCATCGCCGAGCACTGCGCTGGCGACGGCCGGCTGCGCGGGCTTGGTGACGCCGTTGACCGCCGACAGATCGGGCGAAGCAACGGTCGCCTTCAAGGCACAGTCGGCAGGAGTTGCCGCGACCGCGGTGGTGTCCCGCGGCAGCGAGAAGTGATAAGACGCCAGCCGCAGGTCGCGGTGTTCGAGCCCGGGCGCGTGTGTGACGCCCAGTCCGCCGAGGGTTACCGCCAGCGACCCAGCGACCACCGCGCCGGCCGCGCCAACCCCGACCGTGCGGGTGCGCCGCCGCCGGGACCGGTCGCGACCGACGACCCGGTCTGCGAGGTCGGTACGAGGGCTGAGGCCCGCGACGAGTGAATGAAACTCCTCGCCGAGCGTCTCGGCGAACTGATCATCGGTCTGCATGAGAGGACACCTCCTGAGGGTGTTCGTCAAGTGAATTACGAAGCCGGTCGATCGCGCGGTGAGTCGTCGACTTGACGGTCCCCTCCGCGATCTGCAGCAGGGTGGCTGTCTCCGCCACCGACAGGTCCAGGTAGAAGCGCAGCACGAGCACCGCGCGCTGAGACGGGGAAAGCTCGGCGAGAAGGCCATCGAGCGTCAGCCGCTCGTCGACCGCCAAACCCTCCGAGACGACCGGATCGAGGGCCGGCAGAGAGGCGCCGACGGGCTCTTCGGGGTGCCGGGCACGTGTGCGCCAATGGTTGCGACACACGTTGACGAGCACTTGGCGGCTGTAGGGCTCGGGCGCTCGCCGGGCCGCCGACCAACGGCGGTAAGTCCGCTCAAGCGCCGTCTGCACCGCGTCTTCGGCCGCGCCGCGGTCACGCAGCAGCAGGAAGGCGGCGCGCAGCAGCGTCGGCGAGAAGCGCTCGACGAACGCGCGGAACTCCGCTTCGTCTCGGCGGCCGCCACTCATGTCGAAAGCCAGATAGTCGCGTGTCGCATGCTCTGGTTAACCCCGGCGGGCGTTGCCCGGTTCCATCGACGATTCCAGACCGCGACGAGGCGTCGTCTTCGCCTTGCGGTCGAAGCGTCTGCTCCCGGCGGGGCGGTGATCGCTGCCGGGGCCCCTTTTTCTGCGTCGGCGCTCTACGCGCCGGGCCAGCGGCGCGCGCGGATGGTGTCGATCACTGCCTGGGGGGCGACGTCCCGGAGGTAGCGGTCGGTGACCGCGAGGCTGGTGTGCCCGAGGTCGTCGCGGATGATGTTGATCGGCGTGCCCTCGCGGGCGAGCTCGGCGGCGTGGGTGTGTCGGAGGCCGTGGGCGTGTACGCGCCGGTCGATCCCGGCCTTGCGGGCAAGGCGCGGTAATAGCCGCCGGATATAGCTTGAGTCGATCCGGCCGCCCTGGAGGGTGCAGAAGATCGGCGCCCGGGCGCCGGGGGGAACCTTTTTGCGGCGATCGAGCAAGCGGGCGAGCAGGGCGGTGGTCTGCTCGT
>JBPCPC010000208.1:0-9989 GCA_050999585.1 Solirubrobacteraceae bacterium
AATGATCTCAACCTTTGACGGCGGTGTTGAATTGCGCTCATTCGGGGCTCCTGTTCAGATCATCGCCGCTGAACGCGACCAGGTTGTCACAGCGCCGGAACTAGAATCGGTCGCCGCCAGCCTGCCAGCCGGGTCGTTCTCGCTCGTCCCGAAGTCCGGACACATGCTTCCAGTCGAGCATCCTAAGCGCCTTGCCGGCCTGCTTGTCACGCAGACGAGCAAGTAAAAGCTGATACTGCAAGCCTCCCCTTTCACGAAACAGGCAGCCTTCTGGGCGGGTCGGTCGGACGACCCCGAGATTGTTGCTTCGGACGCTGGAAGCAGGCTTCTGCACGGCCGGCATGAGGCCGTCCCACACGCCCCTATTTTGGGCAACGTACTCGGTGGCAGTCGCTTGACCGCATCGCGTGTGTTGATTGTTAGGCCGAGCTTGTGCGTTAGACGCGGGGAGTATGGTGCGGCTCGCCGTCTTCTAAGCTAAGCGGGTCCCGTTGACCGGCTTAGCCTGAACTCACCGAGTCGCGGCGTGGGTGAGTGGGTTTGGCGTGATCGTCAGCGGTGAGCGCGGGTGAGCTGGGTGATGTGGCGTTGGTGCCGGGGTTCTGGGGTCGATCGCGGTGTCAGCGGTCCAGCGTGAGTGTCTGTGTGGGCGTTTCTGGGCAGGGGCAGCTTCCGGGCGGCGGTGAAGGTTTGCTGCTGCTGGTCGTGAGGACCGCGGGCGGTCAGGTGCGAGCGGGCATCTGGCGGATCGCGTCCAGGACGGTGGTGAAGGCGTGCTGCCATGGCCAGCGGGCGGGAAGTCGAAGGGTCCATTGGCGGCTGGTGCGGGTCAGCCGCGCGGGGATCTGGAGCAGCTGTCGGCGGCGGGCGCGGGCGGTTTGCACTGGCCCGGTCGGGAGGCCGATCTGGGTTGCCCAGCGTCCGAGGTTGTGCGCGATGGCGGCGATCACGGTCCAGGCGCTGTTGGCGTCCATCTGACCGCTGGGGAAATGGCGGAGCGCTTGGTCTTTGAGGTCGCGGATCGCGAGCTCGATCTGGGCGTGGTCGCGGTGATCGATATCGGCCGTGATGGTCGGGACGGTGCGGTTGGTCGCGAACGCGTGGTGTCGCCAGTCGGGGAACAGCTCCACTTGGGCGCCGACGAGCCGGGTGCGGCGGACGATCAGCCGGAAGTCGCCGAGGGTTGTCTCGGCGATCTGTGCCTCGCCGGTGTCGGGGTAGTCGGTGATCGTGACCCAGTCGGTTTCGGGGATCAGCGCGATCAGCGCTCGGATCGTCTTTGACTGCTTGACGCCGATCGAGAACTCAACGCCCTGGCGCGCGAGCTGTTTCATCAACTTGCGGTTCTCAAAGCCGGAGTCGGCACGGATGATGATCAGGCCCGAGTGTCCGGCGCGGCGGACGCGCGCGAGTAGCTCTTCCACGAACCGGCGGAACCCGCGCTGCGTGTTCGCCGCGCCTTTGCGGTTGCGGATGTGCAGCACCTCGCCGTTATTAGAACGGACCGCGAGAATCGGGTGATACCCAAGCTTCCGCGTGTACCCGTAGCTCGCGCCCTGCTTGCGGTCTGAGTAGATCTCGCCGATGAAGCTGTCCACGTCGATCACCAACGCCAGCTCCCCGGGGCCCGCCCGCCCACGCCCGGGCGAGCGCGACATCAAGCACACGGTCGAGTTGGCGGACGTGCCCGAACGTGAACGCGCGCAGAAACGTGCCCAACGTCGAAGGCGCCATCACCCGGTGCCCCAAGATCAGGCCAGTCGACCCGGCCCGGAGCATCTCCATCTGATCGATCCGATCAGCGCCGGCAAGCATCCCGCGCACCAACGACATCACCTTGCGGCCCGGCAACGACGCACCCGGCAGCCTCGGGTCAAGCCACACCGACTCGTTCACCAGCTCCTCGATCCCCAGCCGATCGGCGAGCGTCGCGGTCACTAACAGCCCAGCGTCGCTGACCAGCCGCTGCTCATCAAACCGGACTTGCACCGAATCAAGACTCGCCGGCCCAACCGGAACGTCCGCTGCGTCATGCACCATTTGGGTGACCTCCTGGCGCAGGCCCGCCGTCGCCGCATACGACAGCTTTCTGCCTGCTCAAAAGGTCATTTAAGATTCACCACCGGACGGAACCCACCCCAGAACGCGGTGAGTCCAGGCTTAGGATGGTCGTCTTAGAGCGGAGCGCGCTCGCGGTGGCCACTGTTGCCGCCGATCATCGCAGGCTCGCTGTTTTGGGGCGAGGTTATTGTTCGCTTCGTGGAGGTCCGGTCTGACCGCGTAGCCGTCGCGGCTGCTCAGCGCGGCTGACGTTCTTCGGCGAGTCAGTCAGTTCCGGATGCAGTGGATGTGGTTGAGGGTGTGCCGCGCTTGTCGCGGAGTCATCGTTGGGGCTGGGGAGTAGCACGCTGCGGTCGCGCCCTGCGGTCTTGGCGGCGTAAAGGCCGCGGTCGGCGGCCGCAAGTAGGGCGCGGGCGTCCAGCACGCCGTGCGAGGTGGCGGCGACGCCGACGGAGACGGTGATCTTGGAGGACACGAGCTTCCGGAGGCGCCGGGAGGTCTCTCTGCGCAGGCGCTCAGCCGCCTGCAGGGCGCCCGCGGGATCGGTGTTGGGCATAACAATGCAGAACTCCTCGCCGCCAAGGCGGATCGGGGTGTCGTTTTCGCGTGCTAGCTCGCGCAGCAGCTCGCCGAAGCAGGCCAGCACTTGGTCTCCCCGCTCGTGGCCGTAGCGGTCGTTGATCTGCTTGAACTTGTCAAGGTCGCAGATGAGCAGCGCGACATTCAGATGGGCGCCGATGACGTCGTCGAGGCCGCGCCGGTTGCGCACGCCGGTTAGGGAGTCGTGGGTGGCCAGGTGGTTGAGACGGGAGCGGTGCTCGATGCTTTTCAGCGCTGCCGAGACCTGGTTGACCAGCAGTCGTACCACGCGGCGGCGATCGTCGCTGGGCAGCATCCCGTCGACCGGGTCCTCGATAACGATCAGGCCGAGCAGTCGCTGCTCCGCCTCGCGGCAGGGGATCACGAGGCACTGATCGCGCCAGGTGAAGGGGCCACGGCCGTTGCGGCGAGAGCGCGCGCCCACCGCGGCGACCTCGGGGAATAGCTCGCTCGCGCTGCCGATGAAGCAGCCCGCATGCTCGCGCTCGGGTCGCAGCAGCGACTCGACGGCGGAGATCGACAGCGTCGGGGACAGTGACGCGGTCTCACCCCATCCTCGCGTGGCGCTGAGGGTTAGCGTTTCGTCTGAGACGACGTAGCCGGCGAAGCGTTCAAATCCCAGGTGCGGGACGACGCTTTGGCCGGCCATCGACATCAGTTCGCCGGCAGTAGCGCAGGCTGACAGCGCTGGTGATACCTCGAGCAGGAGCGACAACATCTTGTGGTTCTCGGCCGCTTCCTCGCGCCGACGTGCGCTCTCCAGCGCCTGTTCGGCATGCGAGCAGATGGCGCGCACCAAGCGCAGGTCCTCGTTGGTTGGCCGCCGCCCGTCGATCGGCTCGTCCATGGAGACCAAGCCCAGCGGCGCGCCCTCGGAGTCTGAGAGGAACACGAGCAGCCCGTCCCCAGACCGCCATGCGTTGGGGTCCTTGCTTTTAGCCAGGTCGGGGGTGAACACATCGTTGAGGTCGTTCCAGAAGTCCGATTCCTCGGCGAGGAAGAAGACGCCGGGAAGGCGCTGCTCGGCTTCGGCGAAGATCCGGCGGAAGGCCGCGCGCGGGGTCGAGGTCCCCATGAGCGCCTTGACGCTCTCCTCCTGGCCGATGACTAACACCACTTCGTAGTCGTCCCAGCCGGCGCGAAACAGGTTCAGGACTACCGCTCTAAAGCCGGCGGTCTGGCAGACGATCTCGGCCACCGTCTCCAGGAAATTGGGTAGGGGGTCCTCGCGGGCGCTGCAAGACAGCTCCAGCAGCACTTCCAAGCGGGAGGCGTCGTCAGCGAGAACGGGGTCAGGTTCTATCGCCGTCGTCCTTTCGACACGGCGCACCAGCGCGCCGTCGCGCGGCGTGACGGGAGGCGGTGGGGGCTCGCTCACTTGACCGGCTGGGGAGAGTTATGGAGAGGCAGTAAAGCTCGCGGGAGCCCTCCAATTGGGAGGCGCCGGAAGGCGTTGAGCGTGCCAACTGACAAAGCTCAGAAAAATGTAGCATTGGGGTGCGAGAATCTCAACGTCCGCTTGCCAGCTCCCCGGGCACTCTGCGGACGGCAGCTGTCAGACTTCCGGACTGCCGCCGAGGCGGCTACCGTGCCGCGACTCGACTCTCGGGCGAGACGTCAGTGCGAAACGCAACTTGGAACCAGGGGCGAAGCGGCCGTCAACACTGCAGCGGCGGCCGCTCGTCAGACGGCCGCCTGCAGCTCTCAGCTGCTGCTGGGTTCGAGCCGTATGGTGCGCTCGCCTTCTGACACAAGGGCATCCGTCTTCTGAAACGGACAGCTGGGCCGGGCTGCCCTGCAGGACCGCAGTCGCGTCGTCCTCCCCAGGACGCGATCGCCGGGGAACTTGGTCGTTGCTGTCCGCGGACGGCGGCCCCCTTGGCATACGAGGATCTGGGTGCAATCATCACCTTGTGAGCCCCGCTGGGTCAGGCAGAGCCCGGTTTCAAGGCGGACTGGACGCCCGCGTCGACCGCGTTGCCGACCGATCCAAATCGCGGTGGCTGATCCTGGCCTGGCTGGCCGGGCTTGGCCTCGTCGTGGTCTCTGGCCTGCTCCCGTCCGCTATCGGCTACGTGGTCATCTTAGGTGCGTGTGTCTTCTTGGGGGTTAGTCTCGGGGCGCATGGCGGGGATCTCAGCGGGCTCAGAGACCACCGCCAGTAATCTGCTGATCGTTCAGGACACGTCACCTTCGGCAAGGCCGCCCGACGTGCGCCTTGAGTCACGTTGTGGTGCATCTTTGCGACCCAGCCGAGACGCCTCCCTTGTCGCCCACGCGGCCACGCGGTCACGCGGTCGGCGCCGCTGTATTAGCCGGCCGCCGGCCCGAAGCGGAAGTCATGGCGCCCCGGCCCCGCGGCCGCCGGACATTCCCGTGCTTAGTCGTGGAGGCGGCGGTGTTGACCGGCGGCCCACGCGTGACTCGCGCCGCAGGCTTGGTGGCTGTCTGAGGTGGCATGGCGGGGCTGGTCGGGAGTCAGAGCGCTCGCGCGTGGGCGGCGACCCGCGTGTCTGGTCGTGCTGACCGCCGCGCGGTTCAGACTTGGCGTGTGGCGACGCTCATCCGCGAGGCAACGGCACTGGCGTATGAGGATGTCGGTGAGGGCGAGCCGGCGGTCGTGCTCGTGCATGGCATTGCCTGCAACCGCGCGTTCATGGCGCCCCAGGCGCGATTTCTGCAGACACGCCATCGGGTGGTCGCAGTTGACCTGCGCGGTCACGGCGACAGCGATGCCCCGCGGCAGCGCTACACGATCGGCGCGATGGCCGACGATGTGGGCTGGATGTGTGAACGGCTGGACGTCGGGGCCGCGGTCGTGGTCGGTCACAGCCTCGGTGGCCACGTTGCGTTGGAGCTGGCGGTCGTGCGGCCTGACCTCGCGCGGGCTGCGGTGCTGATCGACTCGGCCCTGCTTGCCGGCGGGGGCCGTGAGAGCACCGTCACCGGTCTCGTCGCGGGCCTCCGCGGCCCTGACGCCGACCGTGTTCTGAACGACTACTTCCGGTTGTTCTTCGGCCCCGACGACGACCCCGCCGTCTGTGACTGGATCCTCGAGCAGGCCGCTCGCACCCCGGCCCACGTGACCAGCTCGATCTGGGAGGAGTCATTGCGGTCCTGGAGCGATGCCCGAGCGCTGGCAGGCTGCCGGGTACCGCTGCTGTACCTCGACGCCGGCACCCCGAACGCCGACCTAGGCCAGGCGGTTGACCTCAACCCCTCGCTCGCGCTTGGACGCACGGTCGGCGCCGGCCATTTCAGCCAGCTCATCTGCCCCCAGCAGGTCAACGCGATGCTCGAACGGTTCCTCGCGGTCGGACTCTGACACCGAGCGTAGACGCGCGCTCCCAGGCCAGGCGCCCGCCCCTCGCCACCCCTGGCGCCGACCCACTCGCATCAGAGCGAAATCGCCGCCCTTGAGGCGCGCCGTCAACACTTCCGCAACCTCGCCTGACCGGCCACCACGATCTGACTACTGCTACTGGTGCCCGCCGACCAGTAGCGGCGGAAGTCTTGAGGCCGCTGGATCCCTGGGCGTTGGCGATGCCCGACGGGAGTGAGCGAGAAAGGTTCGCCGGGGTGTAATCGTTGGTCTCGTGCTGGACTCCTAGTTCTGTGATGGATTCACGGGCTCGGTTTGAGGCGATGTATCGGGCGCATTGCGGCGCGGTGCGTAGCTTTGTTCATCGGCGCGTGCGTGCTGCGGTGGCCGATGATGTGGTCGCCGACGTGTTCGTGATCGCGTGGCGTCGGCTTGAGGAGGCTCCCAGCGAGGAGCTGCCGTGGCTGTTGGCGATCGCCCGCGGCGTGCTCACGAACCGGCGACGGGGGGATGCGCGACAGATCGCGCTGCGCGATCGGCTGGCGGCCGGCGCGGTCACCGCGACCCAGCACGAGCCAGAGGTCTTTGATCGGGAATCAGTGCTGATGCGTGCGCTTGGCTCGTTGAACCGGCTCGATCAAGAGGTGTTGCTGCTGGTCGCCTGGGACGGGCTTGATCGAGCCCAGGCAGCCAGCGTGCTGGGCATCACCGCGGGCCTGTTCTCGGTGCGCCTGCACCGCGCGCGGCGACGGCTCAAACGGGCGCTCGCAGCCCAGCAGGACGCAACTAGGCAACAGACCGGCGATCCGTCGGTCGTGGAGGTCTTGTAGATGAGCGATGACCTGCTGGAGCAGCTGCGGCACGAGAACCCCGTGCCAGAGCGGATGCCGACGCTACCGATCGAGCCGCTACTGGCACGGCTCGACAACGACCCAGCGAGAGCCGGTCGATCGCAGGACAGTCGTCGCCGAGAACGTGCCGAGCTGGCGGACCGGGGAGGCGATCACGGTTTCGGGAAACGGTCGACTTCGCGTCCGAGGTGGCTGCACGCTCTGGCCCCAGTGGTCGGCGTCGCGGCTACGGCGGGAGTTGTCGCGGTCGTTGTCATCGCCGCCGGCGCCCATCATTCCGGTCGACGAGCCAAGCCGACGCTGACGGGCGCTGCTCTGGGTGCGCAGGTTCCGTCGCCGCTCTCCCTGCTGCCGTCCCGCGGTGGCATGCGCGGCCTGCTGCTCGGTGTGTCGGTCGCCGGCTCGGGGTCAACACTGCACGTCAGCTTTGTGCAGTGCACCAACTGCGGCAATTCGACCCCTCCCGACGCGCGCGAGCTCAACTGGTCGGCGACGAGCACCGACGGAGGGCGTCACTGGCAGACGAGACGAGACCCGGTGCTGCTCTTGTCGTTTGGGCTGGCTCTACCGGAGAGTCGCAACGTCTGGGAATTCGGCTACGCCCCACACGCGGGGGACCCTGGCTTCTACGTCTCCCACGACAGCGGGCGCAGCTTCCGCCCGGTACGCGCCCCTTCGAATTCGGGCTTTGAGCCCGTCACGCTCGGCAACGGCGAGGCGTGGACGCTCGGCGTACGGTGCGTTCATTACGTCTGCCGAAGCTCGATACTTCACGGCCAGGCCGCCGGGTCGCGCCTGTCACAGACCGCGACCCAGCCGCCGGGGATGCCCACCCGCCGCGCACCGACCTCGCTCTTGGTCGCGGGGTACGGCGGACGCGCCTATGTCAGCGAAGGAGGCTACCGTCGCCTGTACGTGACCGACGACGATGGCCACAGCTGGAGCCGCGCTTCGTATCCCTGCTCGGCCGGAACCCTCATCCGTGATCTGACGTCGACCGGCGGCGCTGTCTGGGTCACCTGCGGGCCCGCGCCCCGCACCGAGATGCACGGCGGCGGTCAGCCGGCCCCGGAACGAGCGAACCCGCCGGTGACCGTCCGCCGCTCCGACGACGACGGCCGCCACTGGCAGACACCCGATCCGGCCTTTCACGGGACTGCAGGGCTCGTCGCCGCCTCCCCACAGATCGCCTGGGCAGACGATCTGAGCGGAGCGCTTCAGCGCACTACGAACGGCGGTCGATCCTGGCAGACGGTCCTGCGGGGTGCCGGTCCCGCCCCCGCCCTCGACATCGAGAGCTCAACCACGGCAACCATCGTGGCCATCGCCACCACTGGGACACCCGCCGCTCACACCCGCCGCACCGAGCTCGTCGCCTACCGAACGATCGACGGAGGCTCTCACTGGACGCACACGCTGATCCGTCTGCCCACAGGCTGACAGTCACCGCCTATCTCGCGCACAACAAATCCTGCTGAGTCGCGTCAGCAGCCTGGCTACGCCAAGGCTTCGCATCGTCGCCCGGTGCGGCAGCCGGCTGGCGGAAACCCCCTTTTGGCCCTGGCAGAGTAGAAGCGGCGGTGCGGCGGCTCGGCCCCGGCCGATTCATAAACGCGGCTGCTCTCCGGCGTTGAGCACTGGGAGTCTGTGTGGCTGGGATCTCCGGCGGCCGGGTGATCTCGCGGAGGTAGGAGACCAGTGATGACCCGAGTCAGTTGCGCTTTCGCGGTTGGCAGATTGCACCCTCTGGGACGGATGGTGACAAGGATTTGGTTGACCGGCTGCCTTGGCCGAGACGTGAGGTTGAACGGCTGCCATGGTGGGCTCGCAGTGGTCCGAAGGTGCTCGGTTGCGGGTGTTCGCGCCCGTGCTCGTTGGTTCTGGACGGTGATCCTCGTGATGTCGATCCCCCTCAGCTTGACGGCGATTCGGCCAATCCGTCGTGGCCGTAACCCATGGTGGATCCAATCGCCGCTGGATCGGCGATGAAGCAAGAGCCTGATCGACGAGTACCGGCTTGTCGTGCATCCGGTCGTCCTGGGCGCGGGCGGGCGGCTCTTCGGCACGCCGCTGACCATCAAGCCGATCAGCACCACGGCCTTCGGCCGCGGAGCCGTCGCCCACGTCTTCGCGGCCCACCCGTGATCGAGCCCGATCGGCAACCACGGAGCGAACGCGCGTCCAGCACACCGCCCCCTTCGTCGCCGAGGCGGTTTCAGTCCGTCGCTTCCGCTTCGGGTGCCGGCCGCTGCTAGTCAGCCGTGGCCCGACGTGCCCAGAGCTCGTGCACCGAGCAGCGAGTCGGTGCGGCTGATCCGGCTCGGCGTAGGCGGCCCGGTTTAATGCCGCTTTCGTCATCGCCGAAGCTCGTCAGTGCGACGAGCTGTGCGCAACCACGTCGCCGGAGCGAGGAGCAACCATGAGGTTTCTGATGCTGATCTGCCGCGACGAGTCAATCGCGTTCAGGGCCGAGGACCGCGGAAGAATGGGCCCGCAGGTCCGGGCCTGGGTGACGGAGATGGAGCAGCGTGGCGTGCGCTTGCAAGGCGACGTCCTGACAGACGTCGAAGCGACGACGAACGTGCGCGTGCGCGGGGGCGAGACGGAGGTGGACACCGGTCCACGGGTGGAGATGCCCGCTCCTCCCTCCGGGTTCAATCTCATTGAGTGCAGTGACCTCGAAGAAGCGATCGAGGTGTCGGCCATGCATCCCGTCGCCCGGTACGGAGTCATCGAGCTACGACCGATCGTCGACGGCTGAATATCGCCACCGAGACTTCCGCATCGTCGCCAATCCGGCACTCCGGGACGTGGCGCCTGCTCTCGACCGGATCCGGAAGCTCGCTCCGGTCAAGCTAAAGCCCGCGTAGGCAAGCCTTGTCGCAGAGACAGTGCTACTCGCCCAAGGGCGGCAGCGATCAGCGCGGCAGATACGCGCGCGCCTCGGTGATCTCCATGCCCCGGCAAATGAGCAGCGTGCGCGCTCGCGGACGGGAACGGTGCAGGCACCGGTCGTCATGTTTGCTACCCAGTCCGAGGGTGTCGCGTAATTTCGGCAGCGGCCGGTGGCGGCGCGTGCGGACCGGCGTGCGGGCGTAGCCGAGCCGGCGTGCTGTGGGTCAGAGCCGGTCCCTTCAGCCGGTGGCGAGGGCGGT
>JBPCPC010000249.1:0-34589 GCA_050999585.1 Solirubrobacteraceae bacterium
TCGGCGGGGATCGTGCTCGCGGGCGTGTTCGCGGTGCTCGGCGTCCTGCCGCTCATCTTCCTCACCCAGATCGGCTTCGTCGTCGCGTTCGGCGTCCTGCTGGACACGTTCGTCGTGCGCTCGGTGCTCGTCCCCGCGCTGACGTTCGAGATCGGCCCGAAGATCTGGCTGCCGTCCAAGCTCGCTCAGCTCGCCGACGAGAAGCCCGCCGGCGAGTAGCCCCGCGGCGCGGCCTCAGGCGGCTTCGTCGAGCCGCTGCAGGTCGGGCTCGTCGAGCACGAGCTCGGCGGCGTCGACGTTCTCCTGCAGGTGGGCGAGCGAGCTCGTGCCGGGGATCGGCAGCATCACCGGTGAGCGCGCGAGCAGCCAGGCGAGCGCGACCTGGCCCGTCGTGGCGTCGTGATCGGCGGCAATCTCGGCGACCGGGCCGCCGGGCTTGGCGAGCTCGCCGGCGGCGAGCGGAAACCAGGGAAAGAAGCCCAGCCCGTCGCGCTCGCAGACCTCGAGCACGTCCTGCGATGCGCGGTCGGTGAGGTTGAAGCGGTTCTGCACCGTCACGACCTCGACGATCGAGCGCGCCTCCTCGAGCTGCTCGACCGTGACGTTCGAGAGGCCGACGTGGCGGATCAGGCCGTCACCCTGCATCTCGGCCAGCGCGCCGACGGACTCCTCGTAGGGCACGTCCGGGTCCGGCGCGTGCAGCTGGTACAGATCGATGCGCTCGACGCGCAGGTCGCGCAGGGAGCGCTCGCAGGCCTCGCGCAGGTGCTCGGGGCGCCCATTGCGCGCCCACTGGCCGGGACCGCTGCGCGTCAGGCCACCCTTCGTGGCGATCAGCATGCCATCGGGGTAGGGGTACAGCGCGTCGTGGATGAGCTGCTCGCTGACGTGCGGCCCGTAGCTGTCGGCGGTGTCGATCAGGTTGATGCCCAGCGACACGACGCGGCGCAGCACCTCGAGCGCGATGTCACGGTCCTGCGGCGGGCCCCAGACGCCGGGGCCGACGATCCGCATGGCGCCGAAGCCGAGGCGATGGACCTCGAGGTCGCCCCCGATCGTCAGGCTGCCGCTGGACGCGACGCCGCTCATCCCTCGTCTGCCGTCTTGCCCGCCGCCGGCCCGCCCCGAAAGCCGTTTCGCTTATGCGTCCCGTCGCAGAAGGGCTTGTTCTGCGATTCGCCGCAGCGGCAGAGGAAGATCGCGTCGCGCTCGCCGCCGGGGACGGGCTCACCGGTCACGTCATCGACCAGCGACACCCCGCCCATCACCTTGAGCGGGCCGTTCTCGATCAGCAGCACGGTCACGTCGTCCATATGCAGGCAGTCTCCTTGTGCAGTGAGGTGAGTGGAGATGAGGCGGTGGGCGAAGCGAGCTCGGGCCGCTACAGGACCGGCAGGTAGCGGTCGAGCTCCCACTGGCTGACCTGCACGCGGTAGTCCTCCCATTCGCGGCGCTGCTGCAGGCCGGGCTGGAGGGGATCGAGCACGGCTATGAGCTGCCCGACCCGATGGACCGCAACCTCTACCACCTGTCGCCTGACGAGCGCCGACGCCTGGGCATCGACCAGCTGCCCGAGACGCTCGGCGAGGCGATCGAGCTCACCGCCCAATCCGAGCTCGTGTTGCGCACGCTCGGCGAGCACATGTTCAACCGTTACATCGAGATCAAGCGCCAGGAGTGGGACGACTATCGCGTCCAGGTCACTCCCTGGGAGCTGGAGCGCTACCTGCCGGTCCTCTGAGCCGTTCGTCGGTGGAGGTTAGGCAGACGCTCCCGGGCGACGGTTCGCGAGACGGTCCCGGGGTCCGCGAGGAGCGGCCGGCAAACGATCACGCCCCCGATCGGGCGCCATAATGGCCAATCCGTCCCAATCGGTGACCCTCCGTAGAGGGTGTGGCTCTCAGGCGGTGGGTTCTCTCACCTCCAGCCCACACCCCCCCCGCAGATCACATCGAGCGGTGGATCTGCGGCGGGCGGTGGATCTGCGGCGGGCGGTCAGAGTGCGCGGGCGAGCTCGTCGGCTGTGGTGACCGGCGACTGGCAAACGAACCCCTCGCAGACGTAGGCGGCTGGGTGGTCGTCGACCGGCGGCCGGTCGCGCAGCAGCGGTACCGCGACCGAGGGCTCGCTCGCGCTGACCCCGGTGCCGCCGGCCAGCACCACGTGGGGGCGATACGCGCCGCGCACCACGCGCGCCAGCTCATCAAAGCGCGGTCCGGCGCCGACGATCGCCACCTCGTGCACACGGGCGAGATGGAAGTCGATCGCCTGCAGCGCGTGGCCGAACCCCTGTGGATGGCGGGCGACGATCGCTGAGAGCAGGTTCAGAACGCCGAGCGCGTGGCGCTCATAGGACGCCTCCCCTGAGAGCAGCGCGAGCCGGAGCAGCCCGAACGCCGCGGACGATCCCGCGGCCGGGGCCGGCGAGTCATCGAGGTCCTTGCGCCGCGCGAAACCGGAGTCCTGATCGGACG
Organism: Solirubrobacteraceae bacterium; assembly: GCA_050999585.1. Classification (GTDB taxonomy): domain Bacteria; phylum Actinomycetota; class Thermoleophilia; order Solirubrobacterales; family Solirubrobacteraceae; genus Palsa-465. Next base: position 2,475 of record JBPCPC010000249.1, read on the forward strand.
CGGTGGTAAAGAAGCCACCGCCGGCGGGGTCGGCGAAGCGCTCGATCATCACGTCGGCGATCGCCACCGCCTCGCCGTACCAGCGCGGATCGAACGTCGCCTCATACAGCGTCAGCAGCGCCTCCAGCAGGTAGGCGTGATCCTCCAGGTACCCCTCGATGTGGCCGCGTCCGTCCTTCCAGGTACGCAGCAGCCGGCCGTTGCCGTCGCGCAGCTGCGTGAGCAGGAACTCGGCGCAGGCCACCGCCGCGTCCAGGTAGTCCTCGCGCTCAAGCGCCGCGCCGGCCTGCGCCAGCGCCGAGATCATCAGCGCGTTCCACGAGGTCAGGCGCTTGTCGTCGGTGCCGGGCCGGGCCCGCCGGGCGCGGGCGGCCAGCAGGATCGCCTGGATCTCGGTCAGCCGCGCCGCTTCGGGACCGCGGCCCTCGAGCACGTTGGCGCCCTCGAAGTTGCCCTCGGCGGTCGCTCCGAAGAACGCGATCGCCTCGCCGGCGAGGCCGCTGCCGCCCAGCGCCGCCAGCAGCTCGTCCAGCGTCCACACGTAGAACTTGCCCTCGACGCCCTCGGAGTCGGCGTCCAGCGAACAGCCGAAGCCGCCCTCGGGCCCGCGCAGCTCCCGCATCGCCCAGTCGAGCGTCTCACAGCACACGCGTCGCATCCGCTCCTCGCCCGACACCTGCCAGCCATGTAGGTAGGCCCGGGCCAGCAGCGCGTTGTCATAGAGCATCTTCTCGAAGTGGGGCACGGTCCAGGTGGCGTCGACCGCATACCGGGAGAAGCCGCCGCCGACCTGGTCATAGATCCCGCCGGAGGCCATCGCCCGCAGCATCCCGAGCGCCATCGGCCGCTCGCCACCGGCTAGCAGGAACTCGATCGCCGACGCCTGCGGGAACTTCGGCGCCCGGCCGAAGCCGTGGTTGGCGAAGTCGTAGAGCTCGCCCAGGCGGGTCACCGCGTCGGCCAGGATCTGTGGGCGGAGCGGTTGATCGGAGGCGGGCAGCCGCGACGCCCCGCCGAGCGCCTTCAGGACCTCGCCGCCCTGCTCGCGCAGCTCGTCGCGGCGCTCCGCCCAGGCCGACGCGACGCCGTCGAGCACCGCGCGCCAGGTGGGCATGCCATGGCGGGGCTCGGGCGGGTAGTAGGTGCCGACGAAGAACGGGGCCTGCTCGGGGGTGAGAAACGCGTTTAACGGCCAGCCGCCCTGACCGGTCATCGCCTGGCAGGCCTCCATGCACACGGCGTCGACGTCCGGGCGCTCCTCGCGATCGACCTTGATGCACACGAAGCGCTCGTTCATCAGCGCGGCGACCTCCGGATCCTCGAAGGACTCGCGCTCCATCACGTGGCACCAGTGGCAGGCGGAGTAGCCGATCGACACCAGCAGTGGGCGGTCCTGCGCCCGCGCCCGCGCCAGCGCCTCCTCGCCCCACGGGAACCAATCCACCGGGTTCTCGGAGTGCTGCAGAAGGTAGGGCGAGGTCTCGGCTGCCAGGCGGTTGGCCATCGACCCGACACTAGACGCAAGCTCGCCGCTTCCGAAACGAGCCGCGCGCCCGCGACTCCGGTGGCGGCGGGCGGGGGGTGATCGGCCACCAAACGCGCCACCCCGAGCCCTAGGCGTCTGGCCCTCAGCTGCTGGGGTAATCGGCCACGGAGCCCGGCGCAGACGACCTGAGGCCCAGACCACCGCTGACCTGACTCCCCGAGGCCCTCCGCACCGTGCCCGGCTGGTGACGGGACGGCCGGTGTGCGCCACCCCGGCGACCCGCGCCTCACCCGCCCAATACGCTGTCCAGACTGCTGCTAGAGGAAGGAGACGTTTTGCCAGACAATCGCGAGCCGGTGACCGCCAATGGCGCACCCGCGGCAATCGGTCCCTACGTCCACGCGATTCGTTCCGGCGGGCTGCTCTTCTGCTCCGGTCAGATCCCGCTTGACCCGCGCACTGGGGACATGGTCGGAACGACCCCGGCCGATCAGGCGGGGCGCTGCCTGGAGAACCTGGCCGCGGTCTGCGCCGCGGCCGGGGCGAGCCTCGGGGACGCCGTCCGGGTGACGATCTACACCACCGACATGTCGGCCTTCGCGTCCATCAACGAGGTATACGGCTCGTTCTTCGAGTCCAGCCCCCCGGCCCGGGTGGCGATCGGCGTGGCGGCGCTCCCGCGCGGCGCACAGGTCGAGATGGACGCGGTGGTGGCGATCCCTGAGTGAGTCGACCGTGATCGGCGAGGACCATCTCGGGGTCTCCGGACAGGACATCCGCCGCGCCGCTGCAGCGGGCGCTGAGGTGATCCGTGAGACGCCGGTGCTGAGCACGCGCACGCTGGCGGAGCGCACCGGGATGGCCGTCGCGCTCAAGGCCGAGAACCTGCAGCGCACCGGATCGTTCAAGCTGCGCGGCGCGCTGGCCAAGATCGCGTCGCTGGGAGCGGCCTGTGAGGCCGGCGTGGTCTGCGGCAGCGCCGGTAACCATGCCCAGGCGGTGGCCTACGCTGCCCGCGCGCGCGGAATCTCCTGCGAGGTGTTCATGCCCCACGGAGCGGCGATCGCCAAGCTCGAGGCCGCCAGCGCGCTGAGCGCGCAGGTTCGGCTGGTGGGCACGACCGTGGACGACGCCGTCGCCGCGGCGCGCGAGCGAGGCGAGGAGGCCGGGATGGCGTTCGTGCATCCCTTCGACGATCCCGAGGTGGTTGCCGGCCAGGGCGGCCTCGGGCTGGAGCTGCTCGCCCAGGTGCCCGACATGGCGCGCGTCGTCGTCCCCGTCGGCGGCGGTGGCCTGATCAGCGGCGTGGCGATCGCGATCAAGTCCGCGCGCCCCGACGTCCGTGTCGTGGGCGTGCAGGTGGAGGCGTGCGCGCCGGTGGCGGCGTCGCTGCAGGCGGGCGAGCCGGTGGCGGTGGCCTCCGCGCTGACGATCGCCGATGGGATCGCGGTCAAGCGCCCGGGGCAGCTCACGCTGGCGCTGATCGACCGCTGGGTCGACGAGATGGTGCTGGTCTCCGAGGACGAGGTGGCCGAGGCGATGGTGTTCCTGCTGGAGCGCGCCAAGCTCGTGGTCGAGGGCGCCGGAGCGGTCGCCGTCGCGGCGCTGCTCGCCGGCCGGGTGACCGGCGACCCCGGCGGGACGACGGTCGCCGTGCTCTCGGGTGGCAACGTCGATCCCGGGCTGCTGGCGCAGGTGGCACGCCGGCATGAGAGCCAGGCGGGCCGGCGGCTGGTGACCCCGGTGACGATTCCCGACCGCCCCGGCTCGCTCGCGCTGCTGCTGTCGCTGGTCGGCGAGCTCGGCGCCAACCTGCTCGACGTCGAGCACATCCGCGAGGGGTTCGACCTGCACGTGCGCGAGACCGTGGTTCAGCTCGTGCTCGAGACCCGGGGCCCCGAGCACGCTGCTCAGGTGCTGCGCGCGGTCCGCGAGGCGGGCTACCCAGAGCCGCGGATGGTCCGCTGACGCCGGCGCCGGGCAGGCCGGAGTCCGCCGTACGCTTGCGCTGATGTCGCGTTTTCTCGAGGACCGCAACCGTCGCATGTTGCGCAGCCGCGACACCATGGATCGTGCGTTCGCGCAGCCTCTGGATGTCCCGGCGCTCGCCCGGATCGCGCACGTCTCGCCGGCCCATTTCAGTCGCCAGTTCCGGGCGACCTTCGGCGAGACGCCGCATCGTTACCTGCAGCGACGCCGAGTGGAGCGGGCGATGGAGCTGCTGCGCGAGACCAGCCGTCCGGTGACCGAGATCTGCTTCGATGTCGGCTTCAACAGCCTCGGCACGTTCAGCCGCACGTTTCGCGGGTTGTGGGCGAGTCGCCGTCGCTTTACCGCGCGCGCTTCGCCGCTGACGGCGCCGCCCTGCGCGTACCGGCCTGCTGGGCGATGACATGGACGCGCCCGGCGGGGTAGAGAGCAGCTTCGGAGAAGCGGCCCGGGAAGTCGTCGTTTAGCGTGGCGTTCATGCTCAAACGAATCAGCCACACCTTCGTCGCGGTGCTCGATCAGGACGAGGCGCTCGACTTCTACGTCGGCAAGCTCGGGATGGTCGTCCACACCGACGCCGACCTCGGGGTCATGCGCTTCCTGACTGTCAACCTCCCCGATCAGCCCGACGTCGAGCTGGTCCTGATGCTGCCCGGACCGCCCGCCTACGACGCCGCCACGACCGCGGAGGTTCGCGAGCTCGTGTCCAAGGGGGCCGCCAGCGGCGTCATCTTTGAGACCGACGACTGCCGCGGCACCTACGAGCGCCTGCGCGGATTGGGGGTCGAGTTCACCCAGGAGCCGACGGAGCGCTTCTATGGGATCGACTGCGCCCTGCGCGATCCGTTCGGAAACCCGATCCGCTTCACCCAGCCGCCGGAGGAGCCAATCATGGTCCCGTCGGCCGAGGAGTTTCGCGCGCAGTCGTCGTGATGACCCCGCGACGCGACGCGCGCGTCGTTACGTGGCGGGTACCGCGTCGCGCGCGGCGCGGTACTCCAGCGCGGCCGACACCAGCGCCCCAATCACACGGCTGCGCTCGTCGGCCTCGGGGTGCCACTGGACTCCCATCACGAACCGCTTGCCGGGGAGCTCGATCGCCTCGGCGAGGTGATCGAGCGTCGCGGTTCCGGTGACCACGAGCCCGTCGCCGATCACGTCCAGGCCCTGGTGGTGGTGTGACTTGGTGGCGTGCAGCAGCTCGCCGGCCGTCTCCGCTGCCAGCGAACCCGGCTGCAGGCGCACGTCGTGGTCGGCGCCGTCGAAGCTGCCGGGCACGCGGCGATGCTCCTCGTGCCCGAACGCCTCAGGCAGGTGCTGGTGCAGCGTGCCGCCGAACGCGACGTTGATGATCTGAACGCCACGGCAGATGCCCAGCACGGGCATGTCGCGCTCCACCGCGCGTCGCGTGAGCGCGATCTCGAACGCGTCGCGAAGCGGATCGACCTGGTTGGTGGCCTCGTCGAGCTCGGCGCCGTAGAACGCCGGGTCGATGTCGTGGCCCCCGGACAGCATCAGGCCGTCGATCCGGTCCAGCAGCTCATCGGGCACCTCGATCAACCGCTCCTCGGGCGTGACCAGCAGGCCCAGGCCGCCACCGCGCCTCACCGCGGCGCCGTAGCCGGCGGGCAGCAGCGCGGCCGGCTGGCTCCAGACGCCGAAGTCGGCGTGCGTGACCGGGGTGAGGATGCCGATCGCGGGACGAGATTCGCTCACGGCGCTCAGCCTAGCGACGCTCACGAGGCCCGGAGCAGGGCGCGCTGGACCTTGCCGCTCGCGGTCTTGGGCAGTTCGGCGGCGAACTCGACGATCCGCGGGTACTTGTACGGCGCGGTCTGATCCTTGACGTGGTCCTGGAGCTCGGAAGCGAGCCGGTCAGACGGCGCATAGCCGTCGCGCAGCACCACCACCGCGCGCACCACCGCGCCGCGCTCGTCGTCGGGCGCGGCGACCACCGCCGCCTCGGCGACAGCGGCGTGGGAGACGAGTGCCGACTCGACCTCGAACGGCCCGATCCGATAGCCGGCGGAGATGATCACGTCGTCGGTGCGCCCCTCGAAGAACAGGTAGCCGTCCTCGTCGCGCTGCACCCGGTCGCCAGTGCGCCAGGGCTCGTCCTGCGGCGCCGGCGAGCCATCGAGGTAGCCGATGAAGAACGTCGGATCGGTGCTCGGGTCCGTGAGCACCAGCTCGCCGTCGACGACCTGCAGCGCGATCCCCGGCAGCGGCCGACCCATCGATCCCGGGCGCACGGCGCCGCCGGCCGGCACGCCGGTCAGCTGGCCGGTCTCGGTCTGGCCGTAGCCGTCGCGGATCTCCAGCCCGGTGCCCTCCCGGAACGCGCGCAGCACCTCCGGGTTCAGCGCCTCGCCGGCGGCGACCAGCCCGCGCAGCGACGGCAGCGGCGACAGCTGCGCGCGCTTGGCGATCACCCGGTACTCGGTCGGCGCCATGCAGAGCACGCTGACCCGCTCGGCGGCGAGCACCTCGAGCCGCTGCTGAGGGTCGAAGCGCGCGTCGTGCAGCAGCGCGGCGGCACCGCGCAGCCACGGTGCGACGAACACGTTGCGCGCTGACTTCGACCAGCCGCTGGCGGCGGTGCACCACACCAGGTCACCCGGCCGGGCATCGAGCCAGGACTGCGCCTGGAGCCGCTGGCCGGGCAGGTAGCGCTGGCCATGCACGATGCCCCGGGCCTCGCCGGTGGTGCCGCTGGTGAACGTGATCAGGCAGGGATCGGTGGGTTCCAGCTCGACGGCGCCTGCGGGCTCGGAGTCAAACAGCGAGTCGTCAGGAATAAGAATTAGTCTCATTCTCGCCTCGTCGGGGGCGGCGGCGGACAGCTCGGCCGCATTCCGCTCGTCGGCGATGATCAGCCGGGGGCGGGCCGCGTGCAGGCGCTGGCGCAGATCCTTGGCGCGCAGCTGCTCGTTGCACGGCAGCGCCACCGCCCCGATCCGAAAGCAGGCCACCATCGTCAGCACCCACTGCGGCCGGTTGCCGATCAGCGTCATCACGACGTCCCCGCGCTGAACGCCGCGTGCGACCAGCGTCCCCGCCAGGCGCGCCGACAGCTCCGCGACCTCGCCGAAGGTGAACTCGCGGCGGGCGCCGTCGCGATCGAGCTCGACCAGCGCCCGGTCGCCCGGCGGCGCGGCATCGACCACGTCACGAGAGAAGTTCACGCGGCGCAGTGTGCCAGGCCGCGAGATCTCGCTGGTACCCTCAAACCATGGGACTGATGACCGGTAGTGGGCCGCTGGGCAAGCAGCCGGCGGGCACGTTCAACTTCGAGCCGCCGCCACCGGGCCGTGCGCTCTACCTGGAGCCGACACCGAAGCGCATCCGCGTCGAGGTGGGGGGCGTGACGATCGCCGACAGCCGCCACGCGACGATGCTGCACGAGGGCGGGCAGCAACCGATCTATTACTTCCCGCCCGAGGATGTGCGCGCCGACGTCCTCGAGGACTCTGACCGCCACACCCACTGCCCGAAGAAGGGCGACGCCTCCTACTACACGATCCGCGCCGGCGGTGAGACAGTCGAGGCGGGCGCGTGGTACTACCCGGACCCGCTGCCCGGGGCGCCCCCGATCGCCAACCTGATCGCGTTCTACTTCAACCGCATGGGACGGTGGCTGGAGGAGGGCGAGGAGATTGGCGTGCACCCGCGCGACCCCTATCACCGGATCGACGTGCTGGCCACCGACCGCCACATCCGGATCTCGCTCGGCGGTGAGCTGCTGGCCGAGACCGACCGCGCGCTGGCGCTGTTTGAGTCCAACCTGCCGACGCGTTGGTATCTGCCGTTGGAGGACGTCAGCGTCGCCCTGCAACCTTCAGATACCGTCACCCATTGTCCGTACAAGGGGGCCGCGAGCTACCGCTCGATCAAGCTCGAGGGCGGGCAGGACCTCGTCTGGTACTACGAGCAGCCGCTGGACGAGGTGGGCCGGATCAAGGGCCTGGTCTGCTTCTTCAACGAGAAGGTCGAGATCGAGCTTGACGGCGAACTGCAGCAGCGCCCCGACTCCCCCTGGAGCCATCGCGTCAGGTCAGACGCGCAGAACGACGCTCCCGCGCTGACCCGCGGCTGACCTGCGGCTGGCCCGAGGAGCCGATACCGATGGCTGTTGACACCCCGTTTCAGGACATCACGGATGAGCAGCGCGCGATCTGCGAGATGGTGCGGCAGTTCGCCGACGAGCAGATCCTGCCCAACGCCGAGCACTACGACCACGAGGACGAGTTTCCGGAGCCGATCGTCGAGCAGATGAAGGAGCTCGGGCTGTTCGGGGTCACGATCCCCGAGGAGTACGACGGGATGGGCCTGGACCTGGCGACCTACGCGATGATCGTCGAAGAATTGTCACGGGGCTGGATCTCGATCTCGGGGATCGTCAACACCCACTTCATCGGCTCCTATCTGCTGATGAAGTTCGGCACCGACGAGCAGAAGCAGAAGTACCTCCCGCGAATGGCGACAGGGGAGATCCGGGCCGCCTTCAGCCTCTCCGAGCCCGAGCTGGGCTCTGACGTGCAGGCGATCAAGACCAGCGCCAAGCAGCTCGACGATGGTCGCTATGAGATCAACGGCCAGAAGATGTGGGTCACCAACGGCCTGCGCTCGACGCTCGTGTTCACGCTGGTCAGGACCGATCCGGCGGCCGAGCCCCGGTACAAGGGCATGACCTGCTTCATCTGTGAGAAGGAGCCGGGCATTTCGGAGAACACCGGCGACCACCAGGGCCTGAACGTGCCGCCGCAGATCAAGAAGATGGGTTACAAGGGCGTGGAGTCCACCGAGCTCGTGTTCAACGGCTACCGGACGCCGGCCGACAGCATCCTCGGCGGCGAGCAGGCGGGCCTGAACAAGGGCTTCGGTCAGATGATGGACGCGCTGGAGCTCGGCCGCGTGAACGTCGCCGCCCGCGGCGTCGGGATCGCCCAGCGGGCGCTGGAGCTGGCGTTGCGCTATTCGCAGGAGCGCCGGGCGTTCGGCAAGCCGATCGCCGAGCACCAGGCGATCCAGTTCAAGCTCGCCGACATGGCCACCCAGGTCGACGCCGCGCGGCTGCTGACCCAGCGGGCGGCCCGCCTCAAGGATGCCGGCGAGCGCTCGGACATCGAGGCCGGGATGGCGAAGCTGTTCGCGTCAGAGGCGGGGCGCTTCTGCGTCGAGGAGTGCCTGCGGATCCACGGCGGCTACGGCTACTCCAAGGAGTACGAGATCGAGCGCCTGTACCGCGACGCGCCGCTGCTGCTGATCGGCGAGGGGACCTCGGAGATCCAGCGGATGGTGATTGGGCGAAAGCTGCTGCAGCGCCACAAGATCTGAGCCAGCGGCGCGCAATGCAAGCCGGCTTGCAAGCTGGGGCGCGCGCGCTACGGTGTGGACAGGCAACGCAGGGAGATGATCATGACCCACGCACTCGGAACCCCCATCACGTTCTTCCGGCGACGTACGATCGTGGCCGCGATCGTCGCGCTCGTGGCATCGGCGGCGGTGGCCACCTCGACGTCGGCGCACCAGACGCTGGTCCGCGCCCACGTCGCTCGCGACGGCTCGATCGTGGTTTCGGGTTACGACGGCGGCGCCCCGCTGGCGCCCACCGTCAAGCCGTAGACTTCTCCGTCTGTCGTCCCCCACGGATACCAAGAGCCTGATCGAGACCGCGGTCACGCGGTTCCTCGATGAGGTACCGGCCCTCGCGCAACTGAAGCTGGTGATCGCGCTCGAGCTGCGCGGCCGCGGCGACGTCCAGCTGTACCGCGTCGAGCTGCCGGGCCCGAAGGTGACCAAGGACATCGCCACCGACGCCAAGGTGCGCCTCGAGGTTCAGCGCGCCAGCTTCAACATGCTGGGCACGCGTGGGCATGTGCGTGACTGGCGGGATGCGTTTCAGAAGGGCGAGGCCAAGGTCACCGGCATCGAGCAGGTGATCCGGCTGATCGTCCAGGTGGTGGAGCGCCAGGAGGAGCGCACCCGCACCCGGCGGGCGAAGACGCATTAGGGGCCGTGCTTATTCCGTCACGCGCGCTCTCCCAGGGTGACCGACGCGTAATAAGCACGCTGACAGTGCTTATTCGGTGGTGCCGTCACGCGGGGGCATCGGGGCGGCCGAATAAGCACGGGGGACGGGACGGGGGACGGACGGGACGGGGCGGGAAGGGGCGGGACGGGGCGGGACGGGACCGCTCAGATCAACGGTGAGCCGCGCCACCCCACCCACGCCCGCTCACCACCGACCCACCGTCCGATCACAGGCGACGCCCGCGCCCGGACCACTGAAACCGAAACCCAATTATCGAGCGCCGGCGAGCTGCTCGGCGGCATTGAGCTGGGCCTCGACCAGGTCCAGCCCAGCCTCCCAGAAGCCCGGGTCGGTGAGGTCGATCCCGACCATCGCCGCCAGTTCCTCGGGGCCGCGTGAGCCGCCGGCCGCGAGCAGGCTGAGGTAGGTCGGGGCGAACGAGTCGCCCTCCTGCAGATAGCGCCCGTAGACCGATAGCGCCAACAGCTGCCCGTAGGCGTAGGCGTAGACGTAGCCCGGGGAATTGATGAAGTGGGGGACATAGGACCACCACATTCGGTAGCCGTCGCTGATCTGCACCGATTCGCCGAACAGCTCGAACTGGCTCTCCACCCAGGCGGCGTTGATGTCGTCGACCGACAGCTCGCCCTGGCTGCGCCGGCGGGTGTGGACCAGGTGCTCGAAGCGGTTCATCGCCATCTGGCGAAACACGGTCGCGATCGCCCCCTCGATCCGGTCGGCCAGCAGGCTCAGGCGCGTGCGGTCATCGGGGGCGTCTTTGAGCAGGCGCCCGAAGACCAGCGCCTCGCCGAACACCGAGGCGGTCTCGGCCAGGGCCAGCGGGGTGGATTGATGAAACACGCCTTGGGGCTGGGCGAGGGCGGCGTGCAGTCCGTGGCCGAGCTCGTGGGCCATCGTCAGCACGTCGCGGCGCCGGGCGGTGAAGTTCAAGAGCACGTACGGGTGCACGCTGGGCACCGTGTAGGCGCAGAACGCCCCGCCGCGCTTGTGCGGGCGCACCGGCGCGTCGACCCAGTTCTCGGCGAAGAAGCGGCGCACGACCCGGCCGGCGTCGGGCGAGAACTCGTTGTAGGTGTCGAGCACCAGCTCGCGCGCGTCGGCGAACGAGTAGCTCACGTCCTCTGAGAGCACCGGCGCGGAGCGGTCATAGTCGGCGATCCGGTCCACGCCCAGCAGCTGCGCCTTGAGCGAATACCAGCGCTGGGCGATCCCGAAGCGCCCGCGGACCGCCTCGATCAGCGCCATCACCGAGTCGTCGGATGCCTCGTTACTGAGATTGCGGGCCGCCAGCCAATGCGGGTAGGAGCGCAACCGGTCATCGACTGACTTGTCGTGGGCGAGCGTGTTGTAGATGAAGGCACGCGTGCGCAGGCCCGGCTCGAGCGTCGCGGTGACCGCCTCGGCCACCGTCCGACGGGTCTCGCGATCGGGGTCCTGGAGGCGGCTGAGGGCGACATCGAGCGGCACCTCGTCGTTCTGCACCCCGACGCGCAGCGCGGCCACCAGCTCACCGAACAGCCGCGCCCAGCTGCTCTGGCTGGCGATCGCCTTCTCGGCGAGGATCTTCTCCTCGGGCTCGGTCAGCAGATGCGGCCGGTAGCGGCGGGCGCTGCGCAGGTAATGCGCGCAGAAGGCCAGCGCGTCGTCGGCGAGCAGCTCGGCGGCGCGCACGTCGTCCAGCGCCGCCCACTCGAGCTCGAAGAACAGCAGCTTGGTCTCGATCTCGGTGGCGCGCTCCTGCACGAGCTGCAGCAGCGCGCCGCGGGAGGCGTCGGCCGTGTCAGTGGAGAAGCGCAGCGACGCGAACGATCCGGCCTTGCCGACGAGCTCGTTGATCGCCGCCAGCTCGCCCATCGCGCCGGCCAGTCCGGCGGCGTCGAGCTGCGCGACGTCGCCGGCGTGGGCCTGGGCAAACGCCTCGGCGCGCTGCACCGCCGAATCGAGCTGGTGCTGGACCCCGGACTGCTCGTCACCGTCCACCAGCGGGCTGAGATCCCAGGTGGTATGCAGCAGCTCGGGATCGGCGAGATTGGCGGCGGTGCTCGACATTCCGGTAGGAGGTTATCGAGCGCTGAACGGCTCAGGCCGTGACGAGACTTCCATTAACCGCGGCGCCTGCCTGGCAAGATGCTCTACCGGCATGAGCACGAGGCGATCACTGACGGCTTGCGGCGTGCTGGTGCTCGGGATCGCCGTCGCCGGCTGCGGTCAGTCCGGCAGCCATCAGATCTCGTCACCGCACGGCATTCCGCTGGTCGCCGGAGTACGGATCGTGGCCCAGACGCGCAGCTGCGACCGCGGCGCCAACCCGTACTGCTCGCTGCAGCTGGTCGTCGTCGGCGCGCGCTACCCGACCGCGACGGCGTTGCTGACCGGCGAGGAGCAGCGGCTGCGCACGGTCGGGTGGACGAGCACCGTGGGCGACACCCCGAAGGAGCGCTCGGCCGACTCCCCCGGCCACAAGCTGCGGCTCAGCTACGCGCTCGCCGCCGACGACCTGGAGAGCTGGGATCTGGGCTCGCTCAAGCGCCGTCCGTCGATCGCGCGCGCGCTGGCGGCGACGATGTTCGAGCGCGTGCCCGCACTGTCGCTGATGCTTCAAGCGGGTTCTTCCTAGCGGTTGGCCGGGTCTTCGCGAACCGTGAGCGCCAGGCGCCGTCCGGCCCCAACCGAGATCGCGCTGCGTCCGCCCAGCAGGTCGCGCAGATCGTCTCCGACCAGCTCGGCGCGCCAGCCGGCCAGCGTTCGCACCTCGGGCTCGGGCTCGCTGCGCCGGTAGGCGCCGACGATCTGCTCGAGCTCGGCGCGCGAGGCGATCAGCTCATAGGCGAGTCCGGCCTCCATCGCGCGCGCTCGCAGCAGTGCCTCGGCGAGCGCGATCAGCGGCGCATCGCCGGCCTCCGAGCGCGCCCGGGCCTCGTCCCGGGGGATCGGCTCCGCCTCGCGCCCACGGGTGATCGCGTCCAGAATCGCCTGGCCGCGGCGCTTGATCGTCGGCGGATGCAGACCCCGGATCTGCTCCAGTCCGGCGATCGCGGACGGCTTGCGCTTGGCCAGCTCCAGCAGCGGCGGATCGGCCAGGATCGAGCCCACCGGGTGGTCGAGCTCAGACGCGGTGCGCTCGCGCCAAGCCGCCAGTTCGCGCGCGACCGCGCGCGCCCGCGGGTCCAACTGGCCGACGCGCGGCAGCCGCTCCCAGGCCGTCTCGGGATCGCGCTCGTCGGTGGCGGACTCCAGGCGCCGGCACCCCTCGCGCGCCCACTCCAGGCGGCCGCTGGCGCTCAGGCGCCGCTGGATCTCATCCGAGAGCTGGAGGAGGTGGGCGACGTCCTCGGCGGCGTAGCCGAGCTGTTCGTCGGTGAGCGGGCGCGTGTCCCAGCGCGTGTAGCTGGCCGTCTTGCCGACTCGCTCGCCGAGCACCTGGGAGAGCAGGTTCCCGTAGCCGGCCTGGGCGCTGGCCCCGGCGAAACCGGCCGCGATCTGGGTGTCGAAGACGTTGTTGAGCTCCGTGCCCCAGGCCCGGCGCAGGATCGCGACATCCTGGCGGCCGGCGTGCAGGATGATCTCGATCTCGGGGTCACCGAGCAGCTGGGCCAGGGGCGCCACCTCGACGTCGGTGAGCGAGTCGATCAGGAACAGCAGCGGGCTGCCCTCGGGGTCGCCGTTGTCGACCGCGATCTGGACCAGGCACAGCAGCGCCCGGTAGCGGCTCTCGGACATGACCTCGGTGTCGATCCCGATGCGCCGGCTCGCACGCGCTGCCGCCGCCGCCCTCGCGAGGTCGGCCGAGGTCGCCAGGTTGATGGAGGGGACGGTCTCGATTTGCTGACCCTACCGGTTCGTCAGGACCCTTCCGGGCAAGCCTCGATCCGCCGATCCCGGCTAAACCGACCCCGGTGGTAGGATTTAGAACAGTGATCTTCTCGTCCAAAGCCGAGTACGGCGTACGGCTGATGATCGAGCTCGGGCGCCAAGCGCCGGAGCACCCGACCAGTCTGAAGGCAATCGCCGATGCCGAGGGCCTGCCGCTGGCCTACCTGGAGCAGGTGGTCGCGCGGCTGCGCAAGGCTGGTCTGGTGATGAGCGCGCGCGGGGCGCACGGCGGCTACTGGCTGTCGCGCCCGGCCGAGGAGATCGGGATGGACGAGGTCGTGCAGGCCCTGGAAGGGTCGATCGCCCCGATGGAGTGCTTTGTGCACGAGCGCACCGAACGCGTCCTGTGCTCCCATGAGCCCGATGCGGGTCATGGCTGCGCGACCAAGCTGCTGTGGACGCGCGTACAGGGCGGCATCATCCGCTCGCTGCAGACGACCACGCTGGCCGAGCTGGTGCGCTTCGCCGGCGTTCGCGAGACGCGCCCCGCCGCGGTCGCGACGCTGTCGCCGGCGGTCGGGGTAGGGGTCGGCGCGACCGTCTCCGTGAGCGCCCCCGCCGAGTAATCACACGAACCGAAAGCTGAGCATGCCCGACCTAGAGATCCGCAATCTGCACGTCCGCGCCGGGGAGAAGGAGATCCTCCGCGGTCTTGAGCTGAGCGTGGGCCAGGGCGAGATCCACGCCCTGATGGGCCCCAACGGCTCCGGCAAGTCCACGCTGGCCAACGCGATCATGGGCCACCCGGGCCTGGACGTGACGGACGGCCAGATCATCTGGGGCGGCGAGGACATCACCGAGGCCGATACCGACGAGCGCGCCCGCATGGGGCTGTTCATGGCCTTCCAGTACCCGGTCTCGATCCCCGGGGTGACTGTGACGAAGTATCTGCGCACGGTGATGAACGCCCACCGGGACTCCCGGGGCGAGAAGCCGATCGCGCTGAAGGAGTTCCGCCAGACCGTGGAGGCGGCGATGGAGCTGGTCAAGGTCCCGCGCGACTTCTCGACCCGCTACCTGAACGAGGGCTTCTCCGGCGGCGAGAAGAAGCGCATGGAGATCCTGCAGATGGCGCTCCAGCATCCCGAGCTGGCGATCCTCGACGAGACCGACTCGGGCCTGGACATCGACGCGCTCCGCGTCGTCGCCGACGGGGTCAACTCGATCGCCGGGCCGGGCCTGGGTGTGCTGATCATCACCCACTACCAGCGGATCCTGCAGTACGTGGAGCCGAGTCACGTGCACGTGATGTTCCGGGGGCAGATCGTGCGCGAGGGCGGCCCGTCGCTGGTCGAGGAGCTCGAGGCCAAGGGCTACGGCTGGATCACCGACGAGCTCGAGCAAGAGCCGGTGGCGAGCTAGCCATGTCGACGGTCGAGACCCCCCTCGACGTCAGCGCCGAGTTCCCGGTGCTGCGCCGGGAGTTCGACGGCCGGCCCATCGTGTACCTCGACTCGGCGGCGACGTCGCAGACGCCCCAGCCGGTGATCGATGCGATCACGCGGTACTACACCGAGTCGCGCGCCTCGGTGCATCGCGGTGTCTATCCGCTGGCGGTCGAGGCCACCGACCTGTACGAGGGCGCGCGCGAGCGGATCGCCGCGTGGCTGCACTCGACGGTGGAGGAGACGATCTTCACCGCGAACGCGACCGCCTCGATCAACCTCGTCGCCTACACCTGGGGACGAGAGCACGTCGGGTCTGGCGATCTCGTCGTGATCACCGAGACCGAGCACCACTCCAACATCGTTCCTTGGCAGCTGCTGTGCTCGGAGAAGGGCGCCGAGCTGGCCTACGTGCCGATGCTCGATGACGGCCAGCTCGACCTCGACGCGCTCGATGAGCTGCTGGCGCGGTCACCGAAGCTCGTCGCGCTCGTGCACGTCTCCAACGTGGTGGGCACGATCAACCCCGTCGAGGAGATCGTCCGGCGCGCGCATGACGCCGGTGCGGTGGTGCTGATCGACGGCGCTCAGGCCGTGCCCCAGCTGCCCGTCGACCTGCGCGCGATCGACGCCGACTTCTACGCCTGGACCGGCCACAAGGCCTACGGGCCGACCGGCATCGGGGTGCTGCACGGTCGCCGCGAGCTGCTGGAGCAGATGGGACCGTTCATGGGCGGCGGCCACATGATCCGCACCGTCGGCGCCACCGAGTCGACCTGGGCCGAGCTGCCGTGGAAGTTCGAGGCCGGGACCTCCCAGATCGCCGAGGCGATCGGGCTCGGCACTGCCGTTGACTGGATCCAGGCGATCGGGATCGAACGTATCCGCGCCCACGAGGCGATGGTCGTCGCCGACGCGCTGACGCGGCTGGCCGAGGTTCCCGGGCTGACCATGCACGGGCCACCGGATTCTGCCGACCGCGGCGCGCTGATCTCGTTCGTGCTGCAGGGCGTCCATCCGCACGACGTCGGCGAGATCCTCGGACGCGAGGGCGTGTGCGTGCGCACCGGCCATCACTGCACCCAGCCGCTGATGCGGCGCCTCGGAGCCAACGCCACCAACCGCGCCTCCTACGCCGTGCACAACAGCATCGCTGATACCGACCGGCTGATCGACGCGCTCGGCACCGTCGCGCGCGTGATGCAGCTGTAAGGGCGACGCTAGCCTCCTGGGCCATGGACGACCTGTACCGAGAGAACATCCTCGAGCACTACAAGCGGCCGCACAACTGGAGCCCGCCCGCGCCCGAACTGGATCACGTCGACCTAGAGTTTCACGATCTCAATCCGCTCTGCGGGGACGAGCTGACGGTCAAGCTCACGGTCGCCGATGACGAGACGATCGCGGATGTCCGCTTTGAGGGACACGGCTGCGCGATCTCACAGGCGGCCGCCTCGATGGCCTCTGAAGAGGTCAAGGGAATGAAGATCTCCGAGTTGCTGACCCTGGACCGATCGTTCGTGCTCGAGCTGCTCGGGATCGACATCTCCGCCCAGCGGATGAAGTGCGCGCTGCTGTCGCTGAAGATGCTCAAGAGTGCCTCCCTCGGCCAAGCCGTGAGCTGGGAGCCTGAGCACCCCGAGAGCGGCGCCGCGGCCTAGCGGCCCGCGCGCCGGTCCGCTCGTGTCACCGCCGCTGAGCTCGCCGCCGCTGGGCTCGCCGTCGCTGGGCTCGCCGTCGCTGGGCTCGCAGTTGCCGGGCAGCGTCCTCGGGCGCCGGCTCGCCACCGCGGCTCGGCTCCGGATCCGGTTGCTGCGCCATCGCGGTGACACCGTCCGCTGTCCGATCTGTGAGCGGGGCTTTGATCGCTTCGCCGACGATTACGATCGGGCGCGGGCGCTGTGCTGGCGGTGCGGCGCTCATGAGCGCCATCGCGCCCAATGGCTGCTGCTGCGTTCGCGTCCCGAGTTGCTCAACGACGCCTCCACCCTGCTGCACTTCGCGCCCGAGTGGGCGCTGCGCCGGCGCCTGGCGCGCAACGATCAGCTGCGCTACGTGACCGCCGACCTGCAGCAGCCGGGCGTCGACCTGCACCTCGACATCACCGCGCTGACGCTGCCCGATGCGAGCTTTGACGCGGTGATCTGTTCGCACGTGCTCGAGCACATCCCCGACGACGCGACCGCAATGCGCGAGCTGCGTCGCGTCACCAGCGCCGGCGGCTGGTGCCTGGTCATGGTCCCGCTGGACCTGCGGCGAACGCACACCTATGAGGATCCGTCGATCACCGATCCGCAGGCCCGCCGGCGCGCGTTCTGGCGCCCCGATCACGTGCGCCTGTATGCGCCGGACATCGAGGCCCGTCTGGCGCGGGCCGGATTCCGGGTGGAGCGGATCGACCCGCTGACCGAGTTCGGCGCGCCGGAGTGCCGCCGCTGTGGGATCCCCGAGGCCGAGGTGATCTGGCTCTGTCGGCCCGAATCGACTCCGGGGAGCGACGGACCGTCGGCGGAGCGTCGGCCGTCAGCTAACATTCCCAGGGAAATCCGATCCCCACGCTAGGTTTTCTGAAAACGTGCCGCAGCTCATCGATATCTGTCCTCTGAATCAGCTTCCGCCCGGCGAGCGACGCCTGGTCGAATGGGAGGACCTGGAGATCGCCCTGTTCAACTGTGGTGGCACCGTGTACGCGATCGAGGATCGCTGCTCGCACGATGACGGCCCGCTGATCGAAGGCGAGCTCGACGAGCAGGCGTGCACGATCGAATGCCCCCGACACGGCTCGCTGTTCGACATCCGAACCGGCAAGCCGAAGACCCTGCCCGCCTATGTTCCGGTCGACACCTTCGCGGTGATCATCGAGGACGACACGATCAAGCTGGAGGTGGAGTAATGGCTACTCCCGAAATCGTCATGCCCGATACGCCCCCGATCGCGCCGAGGACCGAGAACGAGGCGCTGAAGGGCATCAACGCCGACTACACCGAGCGCTACGGCTTCCATGACGCCGAGAACTACCTGTACAAGGCACCGAAGGGCCTGAGCCGCGAGCTGGTTGCGAAGATTTCGGAGGTCAAGTCAGAGCCCCAGTGGATGCGCGACTTCCGCCTCAGGGCGCTTGACCAGTTCCTCGCCCGCCCGATGCCGACCTGGGGCTCGCCGATGCTCGCCGATGTCGACTTCGACGACATCCACTACTTCGTGCGCGCCTCCGAGCGCGCCGAGCGCTCCTGGGACGACGTGCCCGAGGACGTCAAGAAGACGTTTGACCGGCTGGGGATTCCCGATGCCGAGCGTAAGTTCCTGTCCGGCGTTGGCGCTCAGTACGAGTCCGAGGCCGCGTACCACCAGGTCCACGAAGACCTCGAGAAGCAGGGCGTGATCTTCCTCGACATGGATTCCGCGCTGCGCGACCATGAGGAGCTCGTGCGCGAGTACTTCGCCACGATCATCCCGTCCAACGACAATAAGCTCGCGTCGCTCAACAGCTCGGTCTGGTCGGGCGGCTCGTTCGTCTACGTGCCGCCGGGCGTCCACGTCGAGATGCCGCTGCAGGCCTACTTTCGGATCAACACCGAGTCGATGGGCCAGTTTGAGCGCACGCTGATCATCGCCGACGAGGGCTCCTACGTGCACTACGTCGAGGGCTGCACGGCGCCGACCTACAGCTCGTCGTCGCTGCACTCCGCGGTCGTCGAGCTGATCGCCAAGCCGGGCGCGCGGATCCGTTACACGACGGTCCAGAACTGGTCGACCAACGTCTTCAATCTGGTCACCAAACGGGCGATCGCCGAGCGCGATGCGACCGTCGAGTGGGTCGACTGCAACCTCGGTTCGAAGCTGACGATGAAGTACCCGAGCGTCTACCTGATGGGTGAGCGCGCCCACGGGGAGATCCTCTCGATCGCGTTCGCCGGCAAGGATCAGCATCAGGACGCGGGCGGAAAGATCATCCATGCGGCGCCCAACACGACCTCGAACATCTTCGCCAAGTCGATCTCCAAGGACGGCGGGCGCGGCTCCTACCGCGGCCTGCTGGAGATCGCCAAGGGCGCGCACGGGTCAAAGTCCAAGGTCGTCTGTGACGCGCTGCTGCTCGACGAGGACTCGCGCTCGGACACCTATCCGACGATCCGCATCTCCGAGGACGACGTCAATGTCGGTCACGAGGCGACCGTCTCCAAGGTCGGCGACGACCAGCTCTTCTACCTGATGTCGCACGGCATCTCCGAAGAGGAGGCCTCGAAGCTGATCGTCAACGGCTTCATCGAGCCGATCACCAAGGAGCTTCCGATGGAGTACGCCGTCGAGATGAACCGGCTGATCGAGCTGCAGATGGAGGGTTCGATTGGCTAGTTCCGCCATCGCCGAGCCGGGCGGGTGGGATCTCCCGCAGTTCAAGGGGCACCCGGGCTGGGAGTTCACCGACATCTCTGGCCTTGACCTGGCCGCGTATGAGCCGGTCGGGCCCGACGAGCCCGCGGCCGCGCCGGTGCAGAACCTGTTCGAACTTCCCGAAGGGAGCGCGTTTCCGGATGGTGTGATCGTGACCACGATCGGCCAGGCCGCGAGCGACCATGCGGAGCTGCTGGCGCGTCACCTGGGCTCGCTGATCTCCGGCGGCGACGGGTTCGTGGCGCTCAACGACGCCGGCTTTCGCAGCGGCGCGTTCGTCTACGTGCCGCGGGGGGTCGTGGTGACGGAACCGATCTCGCTGCGCACCGTCCAGCCCCGATCGGGCACGTTGCTCAATCAGCGCACGCTGATCGTGGTCGAGGAAGGCGCCCAGGCCGAGGTCTGGGAGCAGTTTCTCTCCGCCGATTCCGAGCTCGACGGGGTCTTCAACGTCGTCACGGAGCTGATCGTCGGCGACAACGCGCGGCTGCGTTATGTCTGTGGCCAGGATCTGTCGGAGCAGAGCTGGATCTTCGGTTCCCAGCGCGCCGAGATCGGCCGCGACGGTCGCCTGGACTGGGTCGCACTCGGCCTCGGTTCGGCTCGCGGGCACCTGCGCATGGACACGCGGCTGGGCGGCGACGGGGCCGACGCGCGCGTCACCGGTGCCTACGCCACCCACGCCCGCCAGCACATCGACTTCGATACCACCCAGGAGCACGCGGCGCCCAACACGACGTCGGACCTGGCGTTCCGCGGCGTGCTCCAGGGCCGCTCCAGCGCGGTCTGGAAGGGCAACATCATCGTCGACCCGGGAGCGCAGAAGACCGACGCGTTTCAGGAGTCGCGCAACTTATTGTTGTCCAAGCGCGCCCACGCCGACGCGATTCCCGGCCTGGAGATCCAGGCCAACGACGTGCGCTGCACGCACGCCGCGGCGATCGCCCAGGTCGACGCCGAGCAGCTGTTCTACCTGCGCTCGCGCGGGCTGCGGCCCGACGTGGCCAAGCGGCTGGTGATCGAGGGCTTCCTGGCTGCGCTGGTGGAGCGCTTCGAGGCCGGTCCGGTGCGCGAGATCCTCGGCGGCGCACTCGATCGCCGCCTGGCGCTGATCCTCGCCGACTGAGAACGCTCCGGCGGCGAGCGTAGGATGGCGACCAGCATGGCGCGCGCAACGCCGATGGTGGCCCTGGGATACGGCAAGTTCGTCCGCGCGGACCGCGTGTATGCGCTGGTGCCGCTGGAAGGTGACGATCGCGGCGACGGGCGGCGCACGTTCGTACACGTCGAGGGGATCGAGGCGCCGCTGATCGCGTCCCGGTCTGAGGGGGCGATCGCCCAGGATCTCGCGGTCGCGCTCGGCCAGGTTCCGCCCAGCAAGCGCCAGGGCGGTATCCCGGGGCAGGAGCCGCTGTTCTGAGGGCGGTCAGCGCCCGGGCCGGAAGAGGATCACCAGCACGCGCAGGATCAGCACGAAGCTGACGACCAGCAGCGCGTAGCCGAACAGCGCGAACAGGGTCAGGTGCGCGGCGACGTGCGGTCCGCCGCTGGTGCCGAGCAGCAGTGTCCCCATCAATCCGGTGGTCGCTCCCAGAAACGCCAGCAGCACCTGGTGCACGAGCGTGGTCACGACCCGTCGGTCGCGTTCGTCGGCGAACAGCCGTACCCCCAGGCCGAGGCGGCCGTCCTCCAGCGCGCCACTGATCCGGTCCAGGCGACGAGGCAGGCGCCGAAGCGTTGGCAGCACCGCGATCAGCTCCTCGGTCGCGCCGTGGTAGGCCGAGCCGACGCCCGCCCACCCGAGCCGCTGCGCCACCTGCTCGGCCGCGAATGCCCGAGCGCCCGCGATCAGGTCATACCCGGGCGCGAGCTGTCCGAGCGTCCCCTCGAGCGTGGCCAGCGCCCGGAAGGCCGCGGCCACCTCGGGGGCGACGATCAGGTTGTAGTGAGAGAGCCCGGACCTCGACCAGACCGGCGAGCGAGAGCACGATGTCCAGGTCGCGCTCGACCACCCGGCCGATGCCGGGGCGCTGCACCTTGACCACCACCTCCTCGCCCGAGGTCAGGCGGGCCCCGTGGGCCTGGGCGATCGAAGCGGCGGCCAAGGGCTCCTGCTCGAACTCGGCGAACACCTCGTCCGGGGCCGCGCCCAGCTCCTGCGCCAGCAGCTCCTGCACCTGATCCCAGCGCGCCGGTGGGCCTGGTGCTGCAGCCGGCCGAGCTCGTCGACCAGATCGGGGGAGAGCAGGTCACGCTGGGTGGACAGCAACTGGCCGAGCTTGACGAACGTGACGCCGCCGTCAGCGAGGGCGACGCGGACCGACCGGGCGCGCGCCCGCCGCGCCTCGGGCCCGCCGCGCGGGCCGACGACCAGGAGGACCATCGTCATCAGCACCGAGACCCCGACCAGCACCGGGATCAGCGCCGGTGAGGGAGAGATCCGCGTGCCGTTGTGCCGGGTGGGGCTGATCGCGGCGGAGACCAGCGCGGCGACCGTGTAGCCGATCATCCCGGCCGCGAACGTCCGCACCGGACCCACGCGCAGACCGAGCAGTCGCCGCGCGACCACGGCGAGCGCCGCCACCAGCACCGCGCCGCCGCCCAGGCCGGCCACCAGCACCAGGGCGCTCAGCGGGTGCAGGGCCGCGCTGCTCAGCATCTATCGCCTCCCGCGCGACGGCTTCACCCTGGCGAGGCTATCGCTCCTAGACTGGCGAACCGTGCGCCAGATCGCGATGCTGCGGGGGATCAACCTCGGGCCCAACCGACGGGTCCCGATGGCCGACCTCAGGGCGCTGCTGACCGAGGCCGGCTACACCGAGGTGCGCACCTACGTGCAGAGCGGCAACGTGGTGCTGGGCAGCCCGGCCAAGGCCGCCGACGTGCAGCGCCAGCTCACCACGCTGATCTCGGAGCGGTTCGGGTTCGATGTGCCGGTGATCGTCCGCAGTCGCACCCAGCTGGCGGGCGTGGTCAAGAAGAACCCGCTCGGTGACGTCGCCGATGACCCGAAGCGCTATCAGGTCAGCTTCCTCGCCGAGCGGCTTTCGGCCAAGACGGTGAAACTGCTGGAGGAGCTCGCCCAGCCGCCCGAGGCGTTGGTCGTTGACGGGCGCGAGCTGTACGCGTGGCACCCCGAGGGGGTGGCGCGCTCGAAGCTCTGGAACGGGCTGGCGGGCAAGGGACTGGGGGTGATCGCGACCGCGCGCAATTGGACGACGGTCACGACTCTGTTGGCGATGGCGAGCGAGTAGGGCGGTTCGTGACTGTGGCTGTGGCGCCCGGAGCAGCCACAGCAGCGCTCCCAGCAGCGCCACGGCGACACACCCGGCTCCGCCCGCGAACGCGAGGCGGTAGCCGCCGAGCAGCGCCGCCGTCTCGCCGGCGCCCTGTCGGACGAGCGTTCGGGTGCGATCGGCGGAGATCGTGCCCAGGACCGCGACCCCGATCGCCGTTGATATCTGCAGCGAGGTGTTGATGATGCCCGAGGCCAGGCCGGCGTCGGTGCGGGGCACCCTGGCCATCGCGATCGTCAGCAGCGGCATGAACGAGAGCCCGGCGCCGATGCCCATCAGTGCAAACGGGATCAGCACATCGGGGACGTAGGCGGTGTGCGGCCCGACGCGGCTGAGGAGCGCGAGCCCGCTGGCGCCACACACCAGCCCGAGCAGCAATGGCAGCCGCGGATCGAAGCGGTTCGTCGCCCAGGCGACGGGCCCCAAGGAGAGCGCGGCCAGGATCAGCGTCTGAGGCAGGAACGCCAGGCCGGTGGTCAGGACCCCGAACCCGCGGACGTGCTCCAGCTACAGGGCGCCGATGGAGAACATCGAGTACATCCCGGTGATCAGCAGTCCGCGGACGATGCTCGAGCCGGTCCGGCCGGGGATGCGGAAGATCTGCAGCGGCATGATCGGGTTGGCCAGGCGCGACTCGAGCGCGACGAACACGACGATCAGCGCCAGCGCGGCGGCGCCGAACCCGAGTGTGTGCGCCGAACCCCAGCCATCGGAGCTGGCGGTCACGATCGCGTAAGCGCCGGTCACCATCGCGGCCGTGATCAGCACCGAGCCGAGCGCGTCGACGTCGCGCCCGATCCCGCGGCCGCCGTTCTCCGCGATCCACGCCCGGCCGAGCAGGACGGTGCCGATTCCGATCGGGATGTTGATGAAGAAGATCCAGTGCCAGTCGAGCAGCTCGGTGATCGCCCCGCCGGCGATCAGGCCGATCGAGGCGCCCGCTGAGATCGTCAGGGTGTACAGGCTCATCGCCTTGGCGCGCTCGCGGGGGCGGGGAACTCGGCGGCGATGATGGCCACGATCGCCGACACCGCGCCGGCTCCGCCGAGGCCCTGGCACGAAGCGCGCGACCACCAGCACGGTCTGCGATCGCGCCAGGCCGCAGAGGCCAGCGTGAACACGGTCACGCCGATCAGGAAGATCCGGCGCCGTCCGATCAGGTCCCCGAGGCGCCCCCCGAGCAGCAGGAAGCTGCCGAACGTAATGAAGTAGCCGTTGAGCACCCAGGAGAGGCTCGACTGGCTGAAGTGCAAGTCGCGCTGGATCGATGGGAGCGCGACGGTGACGATCGTCCCGTCCATGATGCTCATCAGCTGGCCGAGGCAGACGACGGCGAGGGCGATCCAGCGGGCGTTGGGAGAGTTCAGCCGATCAGTAGGCGTCATGTAGGATCATCCTTGTATAAGTGATGATCAATGTCCAGAGATGGTATGCCGCGCTGGTACGATCGCGGCCATGACGGCGACACGCTCGCCCGGCACGTTGATGCTGCTGTCCCGGCTCTCGAAATCGGCGCTGCGCCGCATGCCAGAGCCACTGCTGGGTATGTCGGTCCGGCACTACGTCGCGCTGTCCTACATCGCCAACCCCGGCGGGATCTCACAACAGCAGCTCGCGGAGATTCTGATGATGGACGCCAACAACGTCGTCCTGCTGCTCAACGAGCTCGAGGCCGATGGGCTGATCACGCGCGAGCGCGACTCGGCCGATCGCCGCCGCCACCTGGTGCAGGTCACCAACGCCGGCCAGGCCGGATACGAGCGCGCGCTCACCGCCCGCGAGGTCGTCGAGGTCGAGATCCTCCACAACCTCAGCGGCGCTGAGCGCAAGGCGCTGCACGACCTGCTCGTCAAGGCCCTCGGCGCCGACGGACACTGACCGTGCGGGCCTACGCGATCGCGGACGTCTTCACCGACGTTCCGCTGCAGGGCAATCCCGTGGCGGTGTTCATCGATGGGGAGGGGCTCAGCGGTGAGACGATGCAGCGCGCCGCACGCGAGCTCAATCTGTCAGAGACCGTGTTCGTGCTCGGCGGAGACGACGGCTGCGACGCGCGGGTGCGGATCTTCACGCCGGCGGTCGAGCTCCCGTTCGCGGGTCACCCGGTGCTGGGCACGGCGGTCGTGCTCGGGGCCGCGCGCGGGTTGGACACGGTGGCGCTGCGCTGCGCCGCCGGCCTGGTCCCGGTAGCGCTCCGGCGCGAGGGCGACGCGATCGTGTCTGGCGAGATGGAGCAGCCGATCCCGACCTGGGAGCCGTTCTCAGCGGAGGCGGAGCTGCTGGCGGCGCTGGGCGTCGCTGCTTCGCCACTGCCGGTTGAGCTGTATGACAACGGCCCGCGGTACGCGTTCGTCGAGCTGCCCGACGAGTCCGCGGTGGCGGCGCTGGCGCCCGATCTGCGGGCGCTGTCCGAGCTCGGGACGCTGGGGGTGAGCTGCTTCGCGGTCTCACCCGGCGGCGGTCGGGTCAAGACGCGGATGTTCGCCCCGGCGCTCGGCGTGGCCGAGGATCCCGCGACCGGTTCGGCGGCCGGCCCGCTCGCGGTGCACCTGGTTCGCCACGGGCGAACCGGGTTCGGTCAGGCGGTCGAGATCCATCAGGGCGCCGAGATCGGCCGGCCGTCGCTGCTGCGGGCCGTGGTCGAGGGCGCGGCCGACGCGGTGACGCGCGTCGTCGTCGGGGGCGGCGCCGTGGTCGTCGCCCGCGGCGAGTACCGGCTGAGCTGAGCCGAGCTGCCGAGGCTGCGGCGTTATAGGCTGCCCGACGAGATGAAGCTCGCCACGTTCAGAGCGCCGGACCATTCCGAGCCGTTGGCCGGCGTGGTCCAGGGTGACCAAGTCCGGGCATTCGGCGGTCGCGGGGTGATCGACATCCTCAGCGGGGCTGCCGTCGGATCGGACTCGATCGGCTCCTGGCCCCTGTCGGAGGTGGAGTTGCTGCCACCGGTCCTGGAGCCGGGGACGATCTACGCGATCGGCCTGAACTACGCCCAGCACGTGGAGGAGACCGGCGGCACGCGCCCCGAGCAGCCGATCGTGTTCGTCAAGGTGCGCGGATCGATCGCCCCGCCGGGCGGTCCGATTCGCTGCCCCGAGATAGTCGAGCGACTCGATTACGAGGGCGAGCTGGCGATCGTGATCGGAGCGGGCGGCCGGATCGGCGGCTTCTGCATCGCCGACGACGTCTCCGCGCGCGACCTGCAGCGCCGTGAGCCGCAGTGGACCCGGGCGAAGGGCGCCGACACGTTCTGCCCGTTCGGACCGTGGGTCACCACCGTCGACGAGCTGCCCGACGCCGGCGACCTGCGCCTGCAGACGTGGGTCAACGACGAGCTGCGCCAGGACAGCCGGACCTCGGACCTGATCTTCGGCTGTCAGCAACTGGTCGACTTCATCGCTCAGACGAACACGCTCGCGCCCGGCGACCTGATTCTCACCGGCACGCCGAGCGGCGTCGGGATGGCGATGGACCCGCCGACGTTTCTGCACTCAGGCGACCGGGTAAGAATCGCGATCGAAGGATTAGGAGAGATCGAGCACGCCGTCGAATAGATCGCGCGCTGACGTGTCGAGGAGGAGGTCGAAATGCTGAGGCTGCATCCGAGCGCGATCGACTACGTGATCCTGGGGATCTATTTCGTGGTCGTGCTCGGGATCGGGTTCGTCGCGCGGTTGGCGATCAAGACCGATCTCGATTTCTTCCTCTCCGGTCGCTCGCTGCCGGCCTGGATCACCGGCCTGGCGTTCATCGCCGCCAACCTCGGCGCGCTGGAGATCCTTGGTCAGGCGGCCAACGGCGCCCAGTACGGTGTCGCCGCCGTTCACTACTACTGGCTCGGCGCGGTCCCGGCAATGGTCTTCCTCGGGCTCGTGATGATGCCGTTCTACTACGGCGCGAAGGTCCGGTCGGTACCCGAGTACCTGCGGCTGCGCTTCAACGAGGCCACGCATGCGTTCAATGCCGCCACCTTCGCGGTGGCCACGGTGCTGATCTCGGGTGTCAACCTGTTCGCGCTGGCGCTGATCATTCATCTGATGCTCGGCTGGTCGATCGCGCTGGCGATCCTGATCGCCGCCGCGCTGGTGCTCGTCTACATCACCCTCGGCGGTCTCACCTCGGCGATCTACAACGAGGTGCTCCAGTTCTTCGTGATCGTCGCCGCGCTGCTGCCGCTGACCCTGGTGGCACTGCACGCGGTCGGAGGTGTCAACGGGCTGATCAACCGGGTCAAGCACTTCAAGCCGCTGGGTGAAGCGGGCCTGCACGCCTGGCGAGGGCTGGGGATTCACCATGTCACCAACCCGCTCATGTCTGACTGGGTCGGGATCGTGTTCGGCCTGGGCTTTGTGCTCGGCTTCGGCTACTGGACGACGAACTTCGCCGAGGTCCAGCGGGCGCTGTCGGCTCGCAACATGTCGGCCTCCCGGCGCACGCCGCTGATCGGAGCCTTTCCGAAGATCTTCCTGCCCGCGATCATCATCCTCCCGGGCCTGATTGCGGTGGTGACGGTCAAGGGCCTCGGCGTCGGCACCGCGCTGGGCATGCAGTACAACACCGCGATTCCCCACCTGATCGGCAACTATCTGCCCGAGGGCATGCTCGGTCTGGCCGTGACCGGCATGCTGGCGGCGTTCATGGCGGGCGTGGCGGCGAACGTGACCGCGTTTAACACCGTCGTCACCTACGACCTGATCCAGGCCTACTTCGCCAAGGACCGCGACTCCGCGTATTACCTGCGGGCCGGCCGCCTGGTGACGATCGGCGGAATCCTGGTCTCGATCCTCACGGCGTTCATCGCCAAGGGCTACTCGAACATCATGAACTACATCCAGACCCTGTTCTCGATCTTCAACGCGCCGCTGTTTGCGACCTTCATCATCGCGATGTTCTGGCGCCGGGCGACCGCGTGGGGCGGTTTCTTCAGCCTGGTGGCCGGCACCGCCGCGGCCTATGTGGTGAACCGTCTCAACGCGTACCACACGATCTTCCACTTCGGCTCGGCGTTGAGCGCGAGCTTCTGGCAGGCGATCATCGCCTTCCTCGTCGACGCGGGGGTGATGGTGGTGGTCTCGCTCGTCACCCGACCGAAGCCGATCGAGGAGCTTCGCGGACTCGTCTGGGGGCTGACCCGCGCCGAGGAGGCCGAGGTCAACGAGGACGACCGTGACAAGCTGTGGTGGCGCTCACCGGCGCTGCTGGGTGGCGTCGCGATCGCGATGGTCGTGGTCCTCAACATCATCTTTGCCTAGAGGGAGTGGAGTCGATGACATCTGAAGACAGGCCGTTCGGCGTCCCGCGCCCGGACTCCGCTGATGCGCCGATGGCCTCCACGGGGGCCACCGACAAGGACGAGGTGCAGGCCGCCAAGGCCGCCAACCGGTTCGACATCCGTCGCCTGATCGGCGGCCTGTTCATGCTTTACGGGCTGATCCTCCTGGCCCTCGGGCTGTTCGGCTCACACCACATCAAGCACAAGGCCGCCGGGATCAACGTCGACCTCTATACCGGCATCGGGATGCTGATCTTCGGCGCGCTGATGATCTTCTGGGCGCTCTCCAAGCCGGTTACGCCCGAGCCACCGGAGACGCGGGGCGAGGGCTCGGGGCGGGTCCGCCGCGCTCCCGCCACCTGACCCTGGGCTCAGCGGGTCAGTGGTGCTCGATCACGCGGTCGATCAGCCCGTACTCGACGGCCTCGTCGGGCTTGAAGAAGCGGTCGCGCTCCATGTCGGTGTGGACCTTCTCGACCGTCTGACCGGTGTGCAGGGCATAGATCTCGTCGGTGCGTCGGCGGATGTTGAGGATCTCGCGGGCGTGGATCTCGATGTCCGTGGACTGACCCTCGAAGCCGGCGGACGGCTGATGGATCAGGATCCGGCTGTTGGGCAGCGAGAAGCGCTTGCCCTTGGCTCCCCCCGTCAGCAGCAGAGAGCCCATCGACATCGCGATGCCGACGCAGATCGTCGAGATGTCGGGCTTGATGAAGTTCATCGTGTCGTAGATCGCCAGCCCCGAGTAAATCGAGCCGCCGGGGGAATTGATGTAGATCGAGATGTCCTTGTCGGGATCTGAGGACTCCAGGTGCAGCAGCTGCGCGACGACCAGGTTGGCGATCGTGTCGTCGATCGGCGAGCCGATGAAGATGATCCGCTCGTTGAGCAGTCGGCTGTAAATGTCGAACTCGCGCTCGCCGCGCGCCGTTCGCTCGATGACCATCGGGACGAGAGGCATGCCCCAACCCTAGAACATGCGCGGGCGGTGGCTAGGGGACGAGCACGGCGGAGCCGCTGAAGCGGCCGTCACGGAGGTCGCTCAGCGCCTGCTCGGCCTGAGCCAGCGGGTAGGTCGTGACGGTGGTGTGGACGGGCACCTCGCGCGCGATCGCCAGGAACTCGTGGCCGTCGACTCGGGTCAGGTTGGCAACCGAGCGGATCGTGCGTTCGTGCCAGAGGTCCTCGTAGGGGAACGACGGGATGTCGGACATGTGGATCCCGGCGGTGACCACGGTGCCGCCGGGCGCGAGCGCTCTGAGGGCCGCCGGCACCAGGGGGCCGGCCGAGGCGAAGATGATCGCCGCATCGAGC
This sequence comes from Solirubrobacteraceae bacterium, assembly GCA_050999585.1. Classification (GTDB taxonomy): domain Bacteria; phylum Actinomycetota; class Thermoleophilia; order Solirubrobacterales; family Solirubrobacteraceae; genus Palsa-465. The sequence continues at coordinate 31,537 of JBPCPC010000249.1, forward strand.
TCCTGGGGCGGACGCTCGTCGCTGGCACCCGCCCACAGCGCGCCCAGGGAGCGCGCGAACGCCTGCGTCCGAACGTCTGAGGGGCGCGTGAACGCGTAGACCTCGCGGCCCTGGTGGACCGCCACCTGGCAGATCTGGTGCGCCGCTGAGCCGAACCCGTACAAACCGAGCCGGTGCCCATCGCCGGCCAGGCGCAGCGCCCGGTAGCCGATCAGGCCGCCGCACAGCAGCGGCGCCGCCTGAACATCGGAGAGCTCGTCGGGCAGGTCCAGACAGAAGCGCTCGTCGGCGACGGTGAGCTGCGCGAAGCCGCCGTCGAGGTCGCGCCCGGTGAAGCGCGCGTTGATGCATAGGTTCTCGCGACCGGTGGTGCAGTAGCGGCAGTCGCCGTCGGTGAAGCCCAACCACGGCACGCCGACGCGGCGCCCGTCGTCGGTGCGTCCGACGATCTGGTGACCGAGGATCACCGGCAGCTTCGGCGCCTCGATCTCCGCGTCGCGCAGGTGCAGGTCGGTGCGGCAGACCGCGCAGGCGGAGATCGTGATCCGCAGCTGGCCGGGCCCCGGCTCCGGGTCAGGAACGGTGGCGGCGGTGAGGGCCTGACCGGGTCGCTCGAGCAGGATCGCCTTCACGCTTGGGCATTTTCCTTGATCCGTTAGCTTTGGGGGGACGATGGTCCCGCTCAACGTTCCCAATGTCCTGACCGTCGTGCGGATGCTGCTCGTCCCGGTGCTGGTGGTGGCGCTGCTGGAGAAGACGGGCGGAAATGACCTGCTCGCTGGAATCGTGTTCGCCGTCGCTTCGCTGACCGATTACATCGACGGCTACCTGGCGCGCTCGCGTAACTCGGTGACGACGTTCGGCAAGCTGATGGATCCAATCGCCGACAAGCTGCTGATCGTCGCGGCGCTGGTCGCGCTGGTGTCGCTGAACCGGCTCGAGGCCTGGGTGGCGATGGTCGTGATCGCCCGCGAGTTCGCGGTCACGGTGCTGCGGGTGGCCGCCGGCACCCAGCAGGGGGTGGTGATCCCGGCCAGCCAGTTCGGCAAGCTCAAGACCGCGACCCAGGTGCTGATGGTGATGGGGCTGATCGCCTTTCATCCGCGCCCGCTGGCGATCACGCTGCTCGTCTATGTGACGGTCGTGGTGACTGTGCTCTCCGGGGCCGATTACTTCTTCGGCCGGCGCCGGCGGCTGGTCGAGTCAGCGCCGGTGCGCACCGGCGGCCGCGCCGGCACCTGAACCTTCAGCGGCGGACAGTCAGAGGGCTCCGGCGAGCCATGTCTGGAGGCTGGTTTGCGTGGACGGGGGGGTGCCGCTGGCCAGCTCGTCGTGGATCTCCCGCAGCGTCCCGAAGCGCTCGGCGACGACGTTGTGCTGGTGGATCGTCTCCAGGTTGACCTGACGGGCAGAGACGAACGCCCGGCCGTCGAGGTCGGGGAAGGCGGCGATCGTGCCGGCCACCATCTCACGCACGCAGTCCTCGACGAAGCGCGGGCGGCGGTGCGCCTTCTCCACCACATGAGCCTCGTCGGAGCGCTTCATCAGCTCGTAGATCTCCGAGGACATCGACTGCTCGACGATCGCCAGCAGCGTGGCGGCGTGGATCTCGTCCTCGCACTGCTCGGGGCAGCCGACCAGCAACGTGCCGAGGCCACGCTGGTTGTGGGTCGCCACCGGCACTGCCGCCAGGATCCGCTCGATCTCGTCGGCGTCGAAACCCTCGTCTTCGAGTCGCTCCCGCGCGCTGGCGGTGATCAGCTCCTGGGCACACGGGCACGCCGTGATTCCCTGGGCGGTGACGCCGGTGATGCGCCGGGTGCCGAGCTCGCTTGCCACCGCGTAGCCGTGCAGCGTGTAGATCTCCTGGGTGTTGACGCCCGAGACCGGCGCGGGCTTGTGCTCGGGGAAACGGGCCTCGACGGTAACCTCGGCTCGGCGCGCACCCTGGCGCGCGCGAACGAGCTGGGCAATGTGCTCGGCCAACGTTTCCGCCTTGAACGTGGAGTCGCCGAGCACGACCTCGCCGATCGTCTCGTTGACCACCTCCTCAAAGCGCGACATGTGGGCGCCCTTCTGGTTGGGGCCGAGCTCGATCACGCATTCAAAGCGAGCCGAGAACAGCTGCTCGGCGCCGTTCTGGCGCAGGCGGATGACCTTCTCAACCCCGGTAACACCGACGCGGGAGAGGCTCAGCGCCAGTGACGGCGGACGGGCCTGCACGTCGATCAGGGTGGCGTTCGCAGGGAGGTGATCGCTCATCAGGCAACTAAGGGTAGAGCGGTCGTCCGGCGACGGCCACCGTCCCGGTGGCGACCGGCCCGGCTTTTGTGGTATCACTCGGACTTCGTAGCAGGAGCCACGAGAGGGAGAGGCCCCTTCACGGGGGAGTCTCAAAGCCACGTCGAAGAGGAGCTCAGGGGCCTGTGAGCGTTGACGAGATCGTTCTGCTGAGCGACGAGACCCCGATTGCGGACCTGGACGAGCTCCGCCCGCTGATCGCCGAGGGGCAGGAGCGTGGGGTCCTGCAGTTTTCCGAGATCGAGGCCTGCCTGGAGGAGGTCGAGGTCACCAAGGAGCAGGTGCAGGAGCTGCACGCCTATCTCGATGAGCAGGGGATCGTGGTGATCGGCGCCGACGGACGGCTGGCCAAGTCTGAGGGTGGCAGCGTCGAGGCCAACGCGCGCCGCGTGTCCGAGCCCGACTCCGAGCCGGCCAAGAAGGTCGAGGTCGACCTGACCGTCGAGCCGAGCCTCGACTCGCTGCGGCTGTACCTGCGCGCGATCGGGCGGGTGAGCCTGCTCACGGCCGAGCAGGAGGTGCTGCTTGCGCGCCGGATCGAGCGCGGCGACATGCTCGCCAAGCAGCACATGATCGAGGCCAACCTGCGGTTGGTGGTCTCGATCGCGAAGTCCTATCTGGGTCGCGGCCTGACGTTCTTGGATCTCATTCAGGAGGGGTCGATGGGGTTGATCCGGGCGGTTGAGAAGTTCGATTACCGGCGGGGCTACAAGTTCTCGACGTATGCGACATGGTGGGTCCGCCAGGCGGTG
>JBPCPC010000120.1:0-8042 GCA_050999585.1 Solirubrobacteraceae bacterium
CACACCACAAGCCCGATGTCGGGGGCGCCGCTCGTCTTGGTTAAAGCGGCCACGCCGGCGGCCCGGAAGCCGAGCGGCAGGCCAGCCTCGCGATCGGAGACGTGCGCCAGCGGCTCGATCCAGCGGCTGGTGAAAAACGCTGAGCTCATACGGTGATCCCCTCCCCTTCCGGGCGGCCGAACATCAGGTTCAGGTTCTGCACGGCCTGGGAGGCGGCGCCCTTCCACAGGTTGTCCAGCGCCGAGAACACGATCAGCTTGCCGGTGCGCTCGTCGCGGTGCACAGAGATGCGGCAGATGTTGGTCTCGCGGACGTCGCGCACGCCGGGTGGCCGGTCGGTTAGCTCTACGAAGGGCTCGCCCGCGTACGCCTCTTGATAGAGCGCTCTAGCGTCGGTGGGGCCCCCACTATTAAGAGCCACGTAGCAGGAGACCAGCTCCCCCTGGTCGAGCGGGATCAGGTGCGGCGCGAACGTGATCATCACCGGCGCGCCGAGCGCGGCCAGCTCCTGCTCGATCTCGGGCGTGTGGCGGTGGCGCGGCACTCCGTAGGGAGTGAGGTTCTCATCGACGGTGACGAAGTGAGTCTTGTCGGTAGCGGCGCGCCCGGCGCCGGACACTCCGGACTTGGCGTCGACCACCACGTCGCCGATCAACCCCGCACGCGCCAGTGGCGCCAGCGCCAGCACGGTCGCGGTCGGATAGCAGCCCGGGTTGGCGACGATCCGCGCGTCGCGGATCTGGTCGCGGTAGAGCTCCGGCAGCCCGTAGACGGCGTCGGCGATCAGCGCCGGCTCGGGGTGCTCGCGGTACCACTCGGCGTACACGGCGGGGTCGCGCAGCCGGAAGTCGGCGCTGAGGTCCACGACGCGCACCTCCCGGCGCACCAGCTCGGCCACCAGTTCAGCGGCGGCGCCGTGCGGATAGGCGACGATTGCGGCGTCGACGCCCGCGTGCCGGTCGAGATCGAGCTCCTCCAGCGTCAGCGCCACGCGGTGGTGGGGGTAGAGGTCATCCAGCCGCCGGCCGACATCGCTGCGCGCGGTCACGGCCTGCAGCGCAAACGCCGGGTGGCGATCGATCAGCCGGGCTGACAGCGCGCCGGCATAGCCCGCCGCGCCGAACACCGACACCGACACGCTAGGAGTCACGCACCCTCCCCCCCAGCTGCTGCGACAGCGCGCCGGCGATCTTGCGCCGCCGGGCGGCGACGTCCTCGTCGGTGAGCGTGCGGTCGGGCGCGCGGAAGCGCAGCCGCAGCGCCAGCGAGACGTTGCCGTCACCGATCCGTTCGGCGTCGCGGTATACGTCGAACACGTCAGCGCCGGTGAGCAGCGCGCCGCCCGCCCGGCGGGCGACCGCCACGACCTCGGCGACGCTGACCGCGTCGGCGACGATCACCGCCAGGTCCTCCCGGACCTCGGGGAAGCTCGTCAGATCCCGGTACTGGGGCGTGGAGACCAAGCTCGCGGCAACGTCGAGGTCGAGCTCGAACGCGGCCACCGCGTCCTCGAGGTCCCATTGCTCGGCCACCCGGGGGTGGATCTCGCCCAGCCAGCCAGCCGGCGCGCCATCGAGCAGGATCGCCGCGCAGCGGCCGGGATGCAGGAACGGCTCGGGGGCCTGCGCAGCCGTCACGTCGAAGGGGATGCGTACGGTGTCCAGCAGCCCCCGCAGCACACCCTTGGCGGTGAAGAAGTCGGCCGTGGCCGGCTCCGCGTCGCGCCAGGTGGCGGCTCTGACCGGACCGGCGAGCAGCGCGCCGACGTGATGGGGCTCGGCGATCTCGTCCGCCTCACCGGGCAGATACACCGCGCCGGCCTCGAACAGGCGCAAGGCGCCGGCGCCGCGCGCCCGGTTGCGCTGGGCGACGTCGAGCAGCGAGCCCAGCAGCGTGGTCCGCAGGCGCGACTGGTCGGCGGACATCGGATTGCGCAGCCCGACGGCGGGGCGCTCGGCAATCCGCAGCCGCTGAGCCGGCTCCGGGCCCTGAAGGCTCCAGCCCACGATCTCATGCAGACCCTGGGCGGTGAGCGCGTCGTCGGCCTGGCGGCGCAGGATCTGCGTCGCGGTCAAGCGGCCCGACGCGTTGCGCCGGGAGGGCAGCGTCGCCGGCAGGATCTGCAGCGCCCCCAGCCGGGCGACCTCCTCGATCAGGTCGGCCTCGCGCGTGACGTCGGCGCGGCGGAAGGCCGGGACGCTGACGTCGAGTCCGTCGTCGGCGTCGGCAGTGGTGAACTCCAGCGCCTGCAGGATCTCGTTGCAGGCGGCGCGCGGCAGCTGCACGCCGAGCAGGCCGCTGACGCGAGCATCGCGCAGCCGGATCGTGACCGGAGCCGGCCCCGCCCCGCCGACGTCGATCGTGCCGGGGGCCGGACGCGCGCCGCAGACCTCGATCATCAGCTGGGTGGCGAGCACCTGGGCGTCCATCGCCTGCTCGGGCTGCAGCTGCTTCTCGTAGCGACCCGAGGCCTCCGAGCGCAGGCCGAGCTTGAGCGAGGTGCGGTGGATGTTGGCCCCGTTCCAGTTGGCCACCTCCATCAGTACGCGCGTCGTCGTCGCCGAGACCTCCGAGCGCGCGCCACCCATCACCCCGGCAATCGAGGTCGGCCCCTCCCCATCGGCGATCAGCACCATCTCGGAGTCCAGGGTGCGGGTCTGGCCGTCCAGCGTCTGCACGGTCTCGCCGTCACGGGCGCGCCGGACGGTCAGCTGCGCCCCGGCAACGCGGTCCAGATCAAAGGCATGCAGCGGCTGGCCGGTGAGCAGCATCGCGTAGTTGGTGACGTCGACGACGTTGGAGATCGGCCGCTGCCCGGCGGCCATCAGCCGCGCCTTGAGCCAGCACGGAGACTCGCCGAGCGTCACGTCCTCGAACACGCGCGCGGTGAACCGCGGGCACAGGTCGGGACACTCGACGGTGGCCCTCGCCTGTCTCAGGTCGCCCGGGGTGCCGGGATCCTCGGCGTAGGGCGGCGGCGCCAGCGGCGCTCCGGTGGCGGCATGGACCTCGCGCGCGACGCCGTAGACGCCGAGGCAGTCGGGCCGGTTGGGCGTTATCTCGAGCACCAGCACGTCGGTGGCGATCGGCAGCACCTCCGCGAGCGGCGTGCCCGCGGCCAGCTCGTCGGGCAGGACCATGATCCCGTCGTGGTCAGTGCCGATCGAGACCTCGTCCTCGGCCAGGATCATCCCGTTGGACGGCTGCCCGCGCAGCTTGGCGACCTTGAGCTGGGTCCCGTCGGGCATCACCGCGCCCGGCTTCGCCACCGCCACCGTCTGCCCGGTGGCGACGTTGGGGGCGCCGCAGACGATCTGGCTGGACTCGCCGTCGCCGGTGTCGACCTGGCACACGTTCAGCCGGTCGGCGTCGGGATGCTTGTGCGCGTCAAGCACCTTGCCGACGACGAAGTGCTCCAGCGCCGAAACGCCATGGGTCTCCACGCGCTCGACCTCGGTCCCGGTCATCGCCAGCCGGTCGGCCAGCGCGAACGCACCGAGGTCCGGGGCGCAGTACTGATGCAGCCATTCCAGAGGGACTCGCATGAGCGCTTAGAACTGCTCCAGGAAGCGGGCGTCGTTGTCATAGAACAGCCGCAGGTCGGGCACCCCGTGCTTGAGCATCGCGATCCGCTCGATCCCCATCCCGAACGCGAAGCCCTGGACCCGCTCGGGGTCATAGCCGTGTTCGGCGACTTGCGCCAGCACATTGGGGTCGACCATCCCCGAGCCGAGGATCTCGATCCAGGCCGTGCCCTTGCACAGCGGGCAGCGCTGCCCATCGGCGGTCAGCCCCCGCGTGCAGTTAAAGCACGACACGTCGACCTCGACGCTCGGCTCGGTGAACGGGAAGAAATGCGGGCGCAGGCGCACCTCGCGGTCGGGGCCGAAGATCGCGCGCGCAAACGTCAGCAACGTCCCCTTCAAATCGGCCAGGGTGACGTCCTCGTCGAGCGCCAGGCCCTCGATCTGATGAAACTGCGGCGTGTGCGTGGCGTCGGAGTCGGGCCGGTAGACGCGCCCGGGGACGATGATGTAGAGCGGCGGCGGCTGGCGGCGCATCGCGTGGATCTGCCCCGGCGAGGTGTGGACCCGCAGCAGCCGCGTGCTGGGATCGAAGATGTCCAGCGCGGTCGCGCCATCGTCGATGTAGAAGGTGTCGGTCTCCAGCCGCGACGGGTGCGTCGGCGCGTGGTTGAGCGCGTCGAAGTTGTAGTAGACGGTCTCAATCTCGGGACCCTCGGCGACGTTGAACCCGAGGCCGATGAACACATCCTCGATCTCGCGGCGCGTCCGCGTCATCAGGTGCAGACGGCCGATCGCCGGCAGCGGGTCGGCCGGGAGCGTGACATCGATCCGATCCTGCTGCAGGCGCTGATCCAGCTCGCTGGAGGCCAGGTCGCCGGCCTTGGCCTCGATCGCCTTTTCCAGCGCCTGGCGGGCCTGGTTGGCCGCCTTGCCGGTGGCGGCGCGCTCCGGCGGCGGCAGCTGGGCCACGCCCCGCAGCAGGTTGGGCAGCTGCGCCTTGCGACCGAGGTACTGGACGCGGACGTCCTGCAGCGCTGCAGTGGTGCTCGCGGCGTCGATCGCCGCCGTCGCCTCGCGCTCGATCTGGACGATCTGCTCGGTGGGGTCGGTCATCCGCGCGCCATCCTAGACACCTCATAGAGCGCGACCGTGGCCGCCATCGCGGCGTTCAGCGAGTGGCTGGCGATCGGGATCTGGGCGATCTGATCGGCGGCCTCGACCAGCTCCTCCGGAAGGCCATCGCGCTCGGAGCCGATCATGAGGGTGACGCCGTCATCGAACATGTCTGAGCCGAGAACGGCTCCGTGACCGGCGACCAGAGCGACCGTCGTTCCCGGCAGGGACGCGGGGTCGGCCGTGGCCCGGGCGACCGGGACGCTGAAGACCGCGCCCATGCTGGCCCGGACCGCCTTGGGCCCGAACGGATCGGCCGTTCCCGGACCGACGGCGACCGATGACGCCTGAAACGCCTGGGCGGAGCGCAGGATCGTGCCGACGTTCCCGGGATCCTTGACCCCGTGCAGGTAGACGCACAGCGGTCCGCGCGGCTCCGGCGCCCAGCGTTCCGCATAGACCGCCAGCGTGCGCGTGCCCGAGCCCAGTCCGGAGGCCTGTGCCAACAGCCCGGGGTCGACCTCGATCCCGGGCAGACCGCTGCCGGTGGCGGCCAGCCGGTCGACTGGCATCCAGCCGGCGGCGTCGGCGGCCCGCAACAGGTCCTCGCCCTCGGCGAAGAAGCGGCCCGCCGAGGCGCGGGTGCGCCGCCCCTGGTTGATTTTGCGGATCTCCTTGAGCTTGGCGTTGTCAGAGCTGGTGATCGTCATCGGGAAACAAAAAGGGCGCCGTTCCTGTCGAGGAAGCGGCGCCCGGGTGGCAGTGCTGGTGTTCGGCCTGAGTCGCTCAGCCGGCCGCCAGCGCCTCGCGGGCGCGGTCAGCGAAACGTCGGAAGGTGTCGGCGTCGTGGACGGCCATGTCGGCGAGGATCTTGCGGTCTAGTTCCACCCCGGCGGTCTGCAGGCCGTGGATGAACTGTGAGTAGGACATGCCGTTCTGGCGGGCGGCCGCGTTGATGCGGGTGATCCACAGACGGCGGAAGTCGCGCTTGCGGTTGCGGCGATCGCGGTACCGGTACTGATCGGCCTTGAGCACCGCCTCCTTGGCGGTCTTGTAATGCCGGCTGGCATCGCCGCGATAGCCCTTGGCCATCTCCAGCGTCGCGCGACGCTTCTTGCGAGCGTGAACTGAGCGCTTGACGCGGGTCATTTGCGCTTGGCCCCCAGCAGCGTCTTGACCTGCTTGGTGTTGTGCTCAGAGATCACGGCCGGCTGGCTGTGGTGGCGCTTGCGCTTGGGCGACTTCTTCTCGAGGATGTGACTCGTGAAAGAATGGCGGCCCCGGACCTTGCCCTTGGCCGTGAGCTTGAAGCGCTTCTTGGCGCCCGAGTGAGTCTTCATCTTCGGCATGACAGCGCACGAGTAAAGCAGACGTCGCACTTTAGGCACGCGCCGTCACCCACAGGTCACGTTTTCGCTGGCAGCCTCGGACGTGATGCAATCCAGCGACTCATACGGTCGCTCAGACGACACACGTCTCGCGAACCTGGCGTTTCGCCAGCATGGCGTCGTCGCGCTGCTCCAGCTGCTGGCGCTTGGGTACACGGAGCGCATGATCTGCAGCCGCGTCCGCAAAGGGCAGCTGCACCGCCTGTATCGCTGCGTCTACGCCGTCGGCCACGTCCGGCTCACCTACCGCGGCCACTGGCTGGCCGCGGTCATGGCCTGCGGCTCGGGCGCGCTGCTCAGCCACCGGGCGGCGGCGGCGCTGCACGACCTGCGGACGGTCCCGGTCGGCCTGATCGATGTCGCCGCGCCCACTCGGCATGCGATCGCCGGCGTTCGCTGCCACTTCGTCCGGGAAATCCACCCCGAAGACATGACCCGCGTCGACGGAATCCCGGTCACCTCGATCGAGCGCACGACGCTAGACCAGGCCGAGGTCCTCGGCCTCCAGCAGCTGCGCACCCTGCTCGAAGCCATTCAGCGCCGCGGGCTCTTTGACCTCAATGGATTCGCGGCCATGATCGTGCGCAATCGCGGCCGCCACGGGCTCCACCCGCTGCGCCAGGCGCTGGACCAGCTCGCCGACGACCCACCCTGGACCCAATCCCAGCTCGAGCGCAGGTTCCTGGAGCTGATCCGCGAGCAGGGCTTTCCCGAGCCCCAGGCGAACGTGATCGTCCACGGCAAACTGGTCGACCTGTACTGGCAGGACCATCGCGTTGTCGTCGAGCTCGACAGCTGGACCCATCACCGGCAAAGGCCGTCCTTCGATGGCGACCGGCGTCAGGACACCAAGATGGTGGTCGCGGGCTTGCGACCGATCCGCGTCACCCAGCGGCACATCACTCATGAGCGCGCGGATCTGCTCGCCGATCTGCGGCGGCTGCTCAGCGCCGTACCGTGAACGTCGCCGACCCGAACGGGGCCGCGGGCGTCGCACCCCTGATCAGCCCCAGACTCAGCTTCCACGCCCCCGGCACCAGTTGCCCGACGGCGGTGCAACCAGCGTGATGCGGTACTCGTGCCCGCGCACGTCGTCGGCCCCTCCGCCCGTACTCGTGAAACCGCGCTGCGGCCTCAGGCAGCCCAGGGGCCCGGCGAGCTCGGTCGCATAGCTGGCGCCGCTGACCGGCACCCGGAAGGAGTACGTGAACCGCGAGTCCGGGCTCCCCACCCGCGGGCTGACCGTGACCGGGATCGGCGTCGCCGGCGCGCGCTGCCCCCGCGGCGCCGGGGAACGCCGTGGCGCCGGGGCCGGCACCGCCACCCGTTTGATCACCCGGCCATCGGCCCCGTACCAGGTCATCGACGGCCTCGGCGAACAGCATCGACCGTGGATCCGCACGGCAGCGACGTTGCCCTGGACGGCGACGGTTCTGCGAGCGGGCCGACGCCCGGGGAGCGAGAAGTCGACGCGCGCCACGCCGTCGGGAACGACGGCGTACAGGTCGGTCCGCGTCGGAGCGCGATCGTGCAAGCCGGGACGGGTGCTCAGCGCCGTGACGTCGCCCATTTCCGCGATCCCCACGGCGCCATCACAGCAGGCGGCTCCGCCGGCGGCCGAGACCAACAGGACCTGGTTGCTTAGCGGTGTCGGGTGACCGGGCGTGCGACGCGCCACCGCCCGCGCGATCGTCGACAGCAGCGGCTGGGCGTAGTACAGGTTCGCGACCGACGCGCCGCAGGCGACCGCCATCAACGCGACGAGGCGGCGGTCCACCCCTTGGGCGGGGCGGCTCTCGGCGAGCGAGGTCAGTTACGCAGCGGCGTCGCCGGAGGCGGGCTCGGGCGCCGAGGGCTGCTCGGGCTCGGCTGCCGGAGGCGGCTCGGCCTGCGGGGGCTGCTCGGCCTGCGGGGGCTGCTCGGCTGCCGGCACCGGGGCCTCGGCGACGGCCGGGGTTTCGGGCTCGCCAGCAGCCGGGGCCTCGGCGGCGGCCGGGGCCTGGGGCTCGCCCGC
>JBPCPC010000284.1:0-5561 GCA_050999585.1 Solirubrobacteraceae bacterium
CCTCGTCCTCACCGAGCAACTCCTCGGCGAACTCGCGCAGCAGGCAGCGCAACAGCGAGAAGTCGTTGCGCAGGCTCTCCGGGTGATCAGTGGCCGGCTGGAACACCCCGACCGGGATCACCTGGTACAGGCCGCCGGCGTGGCCGACCTTCGCCGGGTCGCGCCAGTGGAGCAGGAATCGGGCGTCACCGCTGCGGCGGTCATGCCTGATCGTCAGGGCACTGATCGCGAGATTCGTGGGACGCCGAGTGAGGTCGACTGGGCTACCGATGGCCCGGCGCAGCGATTTCCGGAATGTTATGCAGAGCTGCTCGGCAGCATATTCGTGGGCAACGGCGTCGCCGATATCGATGCTGTCGAAATAGTGTCCGAGCCCGAAAAGCATTCCAGGTTGGGAACTGTCAAGCTCGGCTCCGAGCAACCTATATGTTCTGCGGTTCGCGAAAACTGCCGGAGCGGCGAGCTTGGCCACGGCCTCCGAGTAGGTCTCGTACGGCGTCGCATCGGTCTGATGAGCAGGGGACCGATCCGCGAGCTGGTCGCGGATGGGCCCCAGCCGCAGCGCAATCCGCTCCAGCGGGATAGGCGCTCGCGGTGCCCACACCGAGGACGTCAGCAGCGGCGTACCCGCGATCCGCGGCACCTCACGGTAGAACTCGGCGGTCGCCGCGACGCTTAGCTCGTAGCGATGCAGGCGGAGATGGTCACGGACCCGGAGCCACTCCCGTTCGTCGGCGCTGAGCGGCCGCCCGGGGGCGTCGTGCACGTGGGCGGCTCCCTTCGCACTAGAGACCGAGCAGGACCGCCCTATGCTGCCAAGCCAGCGCGAGGCAGCCCGCACCAGGTGACGCCATCGGCTCACTCGCGAGCATCCGGTCGACGCTGGCCGCCGTAAACGGCACCCCCGCCGCGGCGTCCTCTCCGACACCGACGATCTCGCCCTCGTCGTTGTAGCGCACGACGTTGCGGAATGCCGTGCGGAACGCGTCGTCGTCGAGCACCACGACCGTGAGGATCGTGGCCGCGAGGGTGAGGGCATCGAGCGCGAGCCCCAAGACGTGAGCGGTGACCGCTCCGTCGGCGAGGCTCCGGTCGAGGAACTCGTACAGCGGCCAGTTCCGATAGTCGATCGGCCGCGTGCGGGTGCCGTCGTGCTCGGGCTCGCCGAGCAGCTCCTCGGAGTACTCGCGCACGATGTTGCGCCAGAGGTCGAAGTCGTTGCGTCGGTCCCACAGCGCGACGCTCGACGGCTGGAACTCGCCGGCCGGAACGACGTCGTATACCCCGCCGGCGGTCGCAACCCTGCTCGGGTCGCGCCAGTGCAGCAGGAACGACGGCTCGGCGGGATAGCGCCGCAGCCGGATCGTCAGCGTTGTGATCGCCGGGACGATCGCGCGCCGGAGCGGATCGAACGGGTCGCCGATCAGCTCGCGGAACGGCAGCAGGGGCCGCAGGCCCCGACCGGGCCGGGCGAGCACGGCGGGATCGTCCATGCAGGCCGCGGCGATCTCGTGGCCGACCGCCTCGGAGATGTCGAGCTTGTCAAAGTAGGCGGCGAGACCGAAGGCCATGTGTCCAGCGGTCGGCGAGCCACCGAGCAGGCGGTAGCTCGGCCGGGACTCGAACAGCTGTGGCGGGTCGAGATACTTGATCGCGGACGTGTAGTGCTCGAATCGCGAGTCGGCTACCCGCAACGGGCGCACCCGGGCTGACTCGGGTTCGGAGCCGTCGACGACGGTCCCGTGCTCCGACTCGTCCAAGCTGAGGCACAGCGAGCGAAGCTCGATCGGCGAGGGTGGCAACCAATCGGGTCGGGCGAGCAGCGGAGCGCGTGGAATCCGTTGCTCGGCGGGGTACAGGTCGACGGCGAGCCGAGCCAGCTCGGAGCGGTGCGAATTGAGCCATCGCCGCTGCGCGCGCCACGTCAGGCGGCTCGCGGCGATCTCCGAGCTGGCATGGTCACTCGACACGACGTGCCGCGTCTGGCCTCCGGACAGACCCAGCTCCTCGGGGGAAATGCCTAGCTCAGCGGCGATCGTGCGGCGCTGATCGATCGAGAGGGGGCGTAGCCCCTTCTCGATCTGGCTCAGGTGCTGTTGGGATGTCTTGAGTAACGCGGCGACCGCTGCCTGGGTCTGCCGGTTGCGTTCGCGCCAGGCCCGCAGGACGGCGCCAGCATCGTCGGTCGGCGCAGTTGCCGACTCGCCGTGCGACAGCCAAGGCTCACGTGCGTCGGCCATGGTCACACCCCCCGGTCGCGATCAGCATGCGCCGCACTCCGCCCTCTTCGCGGCGTTTCGCATCAAGTCACCCCTACCAGCGCAGTGTCAGCGTCGGGTGATCCGAGCCGACTTCGGCGATCTCCAGCTCGAACCGACCGATCCATTCCTCACCGTCGTCGGCGATCCCAGGTGCCTCCATGCGCGCGATGCCAACCAGGTGCGGGCGGAAGGCGCCCGGGTCGGCAACGCTTCCGCTCACGACGCGCGGCGGATAGCGGCCGCCCGGTCCGCGGAGCGTGACCGACCACAGCGTGGTCGGCGTCGCCACCTCAGGTACGTTCAAGATCGCGACAACGCGATTTGTAGGAGTCGCTGGCGCAGCCCGAGGAGCGGTTACCCGGCGCCCAGTCGGGCCGAGTAGACCCCAGGAGCGGAGAAGGGCGGTCGCGCGGCGAGCTGTCGAGACCGAGACGCCGTGCTCGGCGCAGACCTCCTTCTCCGGGGGCAACGGGCCGCCTTCCGCGATTTCGCCGGAGAGGATGCGCTGGCGCAGTGCAGCGGCCACGCGCTCGTAGGGCTGTCGCGGGTTGGTCTGTTGGCGTTCTGTCTCGTCGACCTCGGCTGGCCGGGCGGGCATGCCCGAACCGAGCCCCGTGGCCGCGCGCTGGTCGGCCTCGGACACCCAGGCCGTGTAGGTGCGCAGAGTTGTGGACCCACCGCCCGCGTGGCCAAGCCGCCCGGCCACCGTCCGGACGTCGACGCCGGCGACGATCAGCTCAGTCGCTGTGTAGTGACGCAGCTTGTGAAACGTCGTGCCGACGTCCAGACGCTTTGCAAGCCTGTCATAGCGCTGGGAGATCCCCTCTGGCCTCGGCCACGTTGACCCATCCGGAGCTCCGGAAAACAGGTACAGACGGCCGGTCAGTCGCTTCCCGAGCAGCTCCAGGCGGGCGCTCCACCGGCCCAGGTGGTCACGAAGGACAACGGCGGTCTCCAAGTCGAGCGCGACCCGGCGCTGTTGGTGAGTCTTCAGCTCGGCCTCGACCAGGCGTCCGTTCTCGTCTTTCCTGATCGCCCGCCGTAGCCATAATGACTCCCGACCTTCGGTCAGGTCGAGGTCATCCTCGCGCAGCGCGGCCAGCTCGCCCCGGCGCGCGCCGGTCGTCATAGTCGTCCAGATCAGAGCGCCCCAGTCGGGATCTCGCCACGCCTCGTTGACGATGCGCGCCGCATCCCTTGGAGCCGGAGGTTGGGGGTTCGGCTTGGGCGCCGGCGGTGGCTCGGCCTGGCCCATCGGACTCACAGATACCCAGCGCCAACGCACCGCCTTGCGGTAGGCGCCGGACAGGATGAAATGCATGTGCCGGACCGTCGAGGCGTCCAGCGGACGGCACTGGTGCGGGCGGCAGCGGTCGTCACACTCGTGCTTGGCCATGGTGCGGTGGTCGATGCCGGTCCGGCCGGAGCAGTGCAACCGGCACCGGCGCAGCGCGGCGTAGAAGGAGTCGAGGATGTCCGCGTCGAGGTCTCCGACTTTCTCATGCCCGAGCAGTGGCGAGATGTGGTTACGTACGTAGCCCCGGTACAGGGTGAGCGTGTTCGGCGATCCATCGAACTGGTCCAGGTACCGCGTGAGCAGCTCGTCGACGGTGGCGTTCGTTCGCGGGTTTCTTCGCTCGCGGACATCGCCGACAAGCCGGGCGCGGGTGGCCTCGGCATCGCGGTCCGCCTTCGGGCCAGGCTCAATGATCTCGGTGAGGTAGTGCCGCTGCTTCGACACAGGGTCGATCCCCGCATACACACGGACCCGGAGCGCCCCGCTCCGCAAGGTGTCGATGGCACCCTGAGCGCGCTTCGTGCCCCTTGCTGGACGTCCTGCCATCAGCTGATCGTAGCCGATTCGCGTCACATGTGATGTCACGCAATCACATCGGCCGATCAAGCGAAACCTAAACATGCTGGTCAAACGTGGAGCCGGTGGTCGGGATTGAACCGACGACCTACCGCTTACAAGGCGGTTGCTCTACCACTGAGCTACACCGGCGTGTTCGGCGAGCAGCGACCCACCGCGACGGGTCACATCATTGCACCTGTGTGCTGGCCGTATTGCACCTGTGTGCTGGCCGTGCGCCCTACCCTTGGGGCCTGAGGCTGTTGCGACGCCGGCCGCCAACACCCCGGGTGACAGCAGCACCGATCGCGGACCTGGATGTGGCGGGCCAACCCGGCATGCGCGAACCGGTCATCCGGACGCCCGTCCAACGCCGCGGACACCCGGTCGCGGTCGGCGTACTGGGCGGCCAGACCTACGGCGGCCGCTCCTCGGGCGCGATGGCGCGGAATCTTCGGCGGCATTCGGGTCGGCTCGGTCTCGACGATGCGCAAGTGGTCGGTGCCGCGTGCACCCTCCTGGGGGCACCGGCCGGGGCCATCGTGGTGGCACTCCCGCGGGTGAGCCATCGCTCTGCTCCGGCTGCTCCTCGCGGCTGCTCGGGTCGCCTGCTTCGTTATGGACGTGGTCACTCACCTTCCCCCGGTGTCCTCGGTCTCTGGCCGGGGGCGACGCCTCACCCTGGGCCGCTGCGCGGCGGTGGTTCTCCTCCAGCAGCCGGTCGAGGATCTCCACCCGCGCGGGCGGGCTGACCGTCCAGCGCCGCATCTGCCGGTACGTGTGGAAGCCGTGCTCCAACGGAACGTCGTCCCAGCCGTAGGCGGTCATCACGGCCTCGTCGAGCTCGACGAGGATCTGGCGCAGGCGGGCGACGTCGGGGGTCGACGGAGTCGGTGATGTCCGGGTCGTGGACAGCAGCGCGAGCCCGGCCAGCCGGGGCAGCTCGAGGAAGTCCGGTAGTTCGTCGAACGGGGTGCGGTGTTGGGCGCTCATCCTTCCTTCACAGTCGCCACCGCAACCGTTCTCATCGGGTCCGGTTGCCAGACGCAGTGATTGACCTGAGATGTCAGGTGTGGCCCAACACTCGCTTCTCGCTCAGTACACGAGCGGCACCGGGAAGGTCGCCCAAGCGCCGCGCGACTGTCTGCGACGCGAGTGGCTCGGGCAGTGCCTCCGAGAACTTCAAGCCGCGGAGTGCGTGCGGATCAACCGGAGCGTCGCTCAGCTCGGAGCCCTCGTACTCGCTGAGAGCGGCTGCGGCCTCTCGCAGGTTGATGCCGTGTTGCAAGCGAAGCACCTGATCCCCGATACGCTGCCTGGCCTGTTCTCCGGGGTTCGGCCCTGCGGTAGAGGTTCGTTCCTCGCGTTTGCGCAGCTCAGAGGCTGATGGAGGAACGGTATCGAGTGCAACGGGTGTGGCGCAAGGCGATCGGTGGTGGTTCACCTGT
>JBPCPC010000231.1:0-10681 GCA_050999585.1 Solirubrobacteraceae bacterium
CAGCAGGCCGGCGCCGAGGGAATGGCGGGCGCCGGGACGCTGGATCGTGACCTCCTTGACGCCCTCCTCGTAGAGCAACCAGCGCAGCTCCAGGTTGATCTGACGAGTGGTCAGCTCGCGGGCGTCGAAGGTCGCGCGCTCACCATCGATCTCCGACACCCGCGGCACGCGGGCGTTGAGCTCGACGAGGCCGCGCGCGTCGAACTGGGGCTCCTCGGTCGCGCGTGCGGTCATCGGTTCCATACCATCACCGTGCTCTCATAGGGGTCATAGGTCTCGATCTCGTGGTCGATCACCGCCCGGATCGCCATCTCCTCCGAGGCCAGCGCGACCATGTCCTCGCCCTCGTAGAGGACCAGCGGCTTGGCGGCCAGCTCGTCCTTGGCGACCCCGAGCGCGTCCTCGGAGACACAGATGTAGGTGAACACGCCGTCGAGGTCCTCGAGGCTGTGGTGCATCGCATCCTCCAGCGACTCGCCGCCGGCCATCCGGTCGGCCAGGTACACGGCGATGATCTCCGAGTCACACGCCGACGCGAACCGGTGCCCGCGGGACTCCAGCCGACGGCGCCACTGGTGATAGTTGGTCAGCTGGCCGTTGTGCACCACGGCGACGTCGGAGAACGGATACGCCCAGTAGGGGTGGGCGTTGGCGATGTCGACGTCGGACTCGGTCGCCATCCGCACGTGGCCGATGCCGTGCGAGCCGACGTAGCCGTCGAGCTCGTAGGCGCTGGCCACCGAGCGAGCGTCGCCGAGGTCCTTGATGATCTCCAGCGAGTGCCCGAGTGACAGCACCTCGGTGTGCGGCACCGATTCGACGTGGTCGGCCAGCGTCTTGAGCTCGCCGTGGTAGTCGACCGTGGCGCTGAACGTGTACTCGTTGATGTCCTCGGTGCGGTTCACGGTCGCCCCCGCGGCGCGCAGCCGGCCCTCGACCTCGCGCCGGCGACGGCGGACGTCATCAGCGAACTCCAGATCCCGAGGCGCGGTGGACTCGGCGAGATTGATCCGTACCGTCAGCTCGTGGCTGGGCGCGTGGTACAGGGCGTAGCCGGTCGAGTCCGGCCCGCGGTGCTTCATCGACTGCAACATGCTCGTCATGTCGTGGCCGATGCGGTGGGGCGGGTGGGCGCCGTTACCGGGCGCAGACCCGTCTTTGTAGATAATGCCTGCAATCCCGCACATTACGGAAGTACCTCCAGGTACTCGTCGCGCTCCCAGTCGGTCACGGCGGCGAGGTAGCGCTCCCATTCGTCGCGTTTGTAGTGCGCAAACACCTCGTACAGGTGCCCCGGCATCGCTGACTTGATCACCTCGTCGGCGTCCAGCGCCTCCAGCGCCTTGCCGAGGCTGTCGGGCACCTTCTCGATCTCCTGGCCCTCGGCCAGCAGGTCATAGGTGTTGCCCTGCTGGGGCGGTCCGGGGTCCAGCTCGCGGCGCACCCCGTCCAGGCCGGCGCGCAGCAGCGTGGCCACGGTCAGATAGGGATTGCAGGACGAGTCCACGCCGCGGTACTCAAACCGTCCTCCGGAGGCGACGCGGACTGTGGTGGTGCGGTTCTGCCAGCCCCAGTTCTTGTAGATCGGCGCCCAGAAGCCGGTGTCCCACATGCGGCAGTAGGAGTTGACGGTCGGGTTACCGACACACATCAGCGCCGGAAAGTGCTCGAGCATCCCGCCGAGGAAGTGCCGCGCGAACTGCGACAGCTGCGCCGGTCCTTCGGGATCGTGAAACACGTTCACGCCCTGCTTGTCCATCAGCGTGAAGTGGTGGTGGTGCCCGTTGGCCGACACGCCGGTGAACGGCTTGGGCATGAACGTCGGTAGCAGGTCGTGCTTGCGGCCCACCGCGGCGCAGACCTGGCGGTAGGTGGTGATGTTGTCCGCGGTACGCAGCGGGCGGTCAAAGCGGAAGTTCAGCTCCAGCTGGCCGGGGGCGTCCTCGTGATCGCCATAGCTCATGTCCAGGCCCAGCGCCTGCCCGTACTCGATCACGTCGAGCAGCACCGGACGCAGCTCCTCGAACTGATGGATGTGGTAGCAGTACGGCTGGGTGACACCCTGCAGTGGTTCGCCCGCGCGCGGCTTGCGCAGCCACATCATCTCGGGCTCGATTCCGATCAGGAACTCATAGCCGAGCTCCTCCTCAAAGTCGTGGGCGATCGCTTTCAGGTTCTGTCGCGGATCGGCGTCCAGCAGCAGCCCGGTCTCGGTGTCATAACAGTCACACATCACCCGGGCCACCCGCGGGTCCCACGGCAGCACCCTGAACGTGTCGAGGTCGGCGATCGCCGCCAGCTCCGAGGCCTCTGGGCCGAAGCCGATGTAGTTGCCGTAGCGATCGGTGAACAGGTTCGCGGTGGCGCCGTAGACGAGCTGGTAGCCCTTCTCCGCAACCTGGGGGAAGAACGACGAGACGACGCCCTTGCCGAGCACCCGACCGGTGATCGACACCTGCTGGAAGAACACGTACTTGATCCCCTTGGCCTCGATCTGCCGGGTCAGCTCCTCGATCTTCTCGGCCCGGCCCGGAGCGCTGCGCGCCTCCTCGAGCGTCGCCGGCGCAGGCTGGATCCGGGGAGTCGCCAGGACCGTCTCCACGTTCCCGCCGAATTCCTGCACTCCTGTCGCCATCCCCACTCCTCTCTTGCAGCGGTCGGCCGGAGCCGGCAGCCACGATGGTTTCGGTGCTTACCGACCGATCGGCGGCCCGGCCGAAACGACGGCGACGGTGCCCCATGGGTGTGTGACCCCGACCATCCGCACCCCGCCGGCCCGGCGCGAGGAATCGGACTGGACGAATTTGTACACGGCGCGTTTATACCAATTGCCCGACCGGCCCGCAAGGCGACCCCTTGACGGCGATCCGGGCGCCGCGGTAGCGTGTTGCCTTCCTCACAACTGCATTGCGCTACAGGCAACACCAGGAGAAATCACCGTGTCCGATCGCCTCCCCGCTTCCACTCCCACGCTGATCATCGGCGCCGGTGTCCATGGTCTGTCCACGGCCTGGCATCTCGCGCGCACCGGGCGGTCCGCGCTCGTCCTGGACAAGACCGACGTCGGCGCCGGCGCCTCGGGGATCGCGTGCGGGATCGTACGTAACAACTACTTCCAGCCCGCGATGCAGGAACTGATGGCGGCCTGCGTCGAGGTGTGGGAATCAGAGGCGGAGAAGCTGCATTACCACCCCAGCGGCTACATCGCGCTGGGCCCGGCCTCGCAGGAGTCCGACCTGTCAGCGGTGTGGGAGCGCCACCAGCGGATCGGCTACCCGTCGGAGCTGTTCCTCGGCACCGACGAGGTCTCGGCCCACATGCGCTCGCTGTATGAGGACTGGCGCGCGCCCGGCCTCAGCGTCTGCCTGCACGAGTCGGCCGGGGGCTATGGCTTCAACCGGGAGTCGATGCTCGGGCTGGCCGACCTGGCGCGCGACGCCGGGGCCGAGATCCTCCCCGGCGTGGCGGTGACGGGGTTTGAGCTCGACGGCGCGGGATCGGTCACGCGCGTGCAGACCACCGCCGGCGAGATCGAGGTCGAGCAGGTGGTGGTCGCGGTCGGACCGTGGATCGCGTCGCTGTGGTCGATGCTCGAACTGCCCGATCGGCTCGATGTCCGCCAGCCCGACGGCTCGCTGGTCGCCGACCAGCCGATGTGGACCTACTGGTATCTGCAGGAGGGCGAGGTCGGATTCGACCCGTCGATCTTCGTCACTCGCGAGGGCCGCTCCTCGCCGGTCCTGCACGTCGATTCCGACCAGCCGCTGCACGCCGACGACGGCCGGCTGATCACCGACGAGTTCTGGGGTGTGTACTTCAAGCCCGACCGCGACAGCATCCAGGGCGGGGCCCAGCCGCTCACCGTGGGGCCGGAGTTCACCGTCGACCCGTATCCCACCGGCACCGTCGACCCGAGCTTCCCGGACCTGTGGTCGGCTTCGCTGTCGCACTGCCTGGCGCGCTTCGAGGGCGCCCGCGGCCGCTACCGGCAGACCCGCTCGGGCGGCGTCGGGGCGTTCACCGCCGACAACTTCCCGGTGTTCGACCACATGCGTGACAACGTGTTCGTCGCTGCGGACTCCAACCACGGTTACAAGATGATCGCCGTCGGCAGGGAGATCGCGCGCGTGCTCGGCGGCGAGCACTCGTCGCTGCTGCACCCGTTCCGCTATGACCGCTTTGCCTCCGGCGACCTGCACCCGGTATCACACAGCCCATACCCCTGGAGCTGACTCCCGCCCCGACCCCAAGGCGAGGGATTTCAGAGCGGGCACGCCCTGGTCTGCGCGAGCCCGCTCCGCAAGGCCCGTCTGACGAGGATTCCGGAGCGGGCAACCGATCACCGGCCCGAGCCCGCTCCGCCAGCCTCGTCTGGCCAGAGGGGGTGTCTCGAACCGGCCCGATCGTGTCTGCTGGGTCCGCGCACGCCGGCCGTCTGGCGTCGGGGGGCGCGGTTCAGCGAGTCCGCAGTTCAGCGCGGATTCGAGTAGCTGGGCTGCGGTCGCAGCGATGTAGACGGCCAGTGCCCAGTGCCCAGTGGCCGGCGGCCGGCGGCTGGTGGGAGTCAAAGGTGACGATCGCGACCTCGGGGGCGGCCGTGCACGTCACCGGCGGCCAGCGTCATGTAAGGGTTGGCGTCGACGACTGCCTTCGGCACCGATTGCTGGTCGTGAACACAATGCCCGAGCTGATCGCGGGCCCGTTCGAGCGCTCATCCATTGAGGGCCTCGCGTGGAGGTGGGGTCGACGTCGTGCTCCGATCCGCGCGGTCGGTTCGGCTGCCCACGGCGCTCATCGTCGTCCTCCCTCGGGCGCGTTGGTTCGGGCGTGCGCGGCCGAATCAGGCCGGGCCGCCGAGCGCCCGGCCGAGCTGCGCCGCGGCCACCAGCAGCGCCTCGCGCAGCGTGCGCCGAGTGGCGGCCGGCAGACGCGCGGTCGGACCCTGCAGCCCGATGATCGCCACCAGCTCGCCGTCGCGTCCCAGCGCCGGGACGGCGACGGCGGTCAGATCGGGTTCGCGCTCGCCGACCGCTTCGCCGTATCCGCGCTCGCGCACGGCCGCGACCTCCCGCGCCAGGGTGTCGCGGTCGGTGATCGTACGTTCGGTGAATCGGGCAAGTACCTGCCCGGCCTGCCCGGGCGGGCCGTGGTCGGCCGCGAACGCGAGCATCACCTTGCCCACGGCGGTCGCGTGCGACACGCTGGGCCGCCCGACCCAGGCCATGCTGACCACACTCGACGGTGAGGGGACGAAATCCACCGTGATCGCCTCGCCGTCGCCCGGCACCGACAGGGTGGCGGTCTCGCCCGTCTGGGCGACGAGCTGCGCCAGCAGCGGCCGGGCCAGCTGGCGCACGTCGAGCTGGGCGAGCACCCGGTCTGACAGGGCCAGCAGCTTGAGGCCGAGCCGGTAGGGCCCGCCGTCGGAGCGGGTGACCAGCCCGGCCTCCAGCAGCGTGGCCAAAAGCCGCGAGGCGGTGCTGGCGTTGACCTCGATTCGCCGGGCGAGCTCGTTGACGCCCAGCCCCGAGTCGCTCGTGGCCAGCGCGTCGAGCAGCGCAACCGCCCGCGCCACCGACCCCACGGAGCGCGAGCCCGACGCCCCGGCCAGGTCTGGCGGTCGTTCCAGGGTCACCCCGCGACTCGAGCCGGACGCGGCGAGTCCAGCGATCGCATCACCATCACGTCGATCCCGCCGGGCGCGAACAGGTCACGCGAGTAGGCGACGCGCACGTCGCGGCTGGCGAAGATCAGCTCCTCGAGCTCCAGGCAGGCCGTCGTGCCGCTGACCTGCAGCCGCTTGCCCGAACGCTCGCGGGCCGAGACCAGCGCGGGCATCACCCGGGTACGCGCGAACGTGATCGGGACCCCGCGCCCGATCAGTACGTCGAGCACCATCTGGCCGCGCGCGAGCTCCGCGCGCAGCGTGTCGAGCGCGGGCAGCTCGATCTCCGGATGAACCACGTCGTACATCACGGCCACCGGCGCCCCAGCGGCGACCAGCGTCCGGGAGATCGTGGTCGTCCGTGACCCCGCGGGCAGGCCGAGCGCCTCGCTGGCCTCCTGCTCGATCGCGCGCTGCTCAATCTCCAGGTCGACCGCGGTCAGCGTCAGCCCCCGGCGCCGGGCCACCGATGAGTAGGGCTCGAGCCGCTCGAGGCGCTCGCCGAACGCGGTCGGAAAGCCCATCCGGCCGACGAACGTGCCGCTGCCCTGCCGGCGGACGATCTCGCCGCTGCGCTCCAGACGCTGCAGCGCGCTGCGCAGCGTTCCCCGGGAGACCCCCAGCATCGAGGCGACCTCGTGCTCGGGCGGCAGTCGGTCTCCCTGGCGGTAGCGCCCGGGCGCCAGCCAATTGCGCAGCGCACTCTCGGCGCCGTCGACCAGCGATGGGCGGTTGACGGCACCGCCGGTGACCACCTCCAGTTCGCTCACCTGCGCCCCCCGGCGTGCGCGCTGGTTCGCGTCTCGCTCATGTTCGGCACCGCTGAATCGTATTTGCCCGGTCGGCAGGCAGGGAAACGGCGCTGGAAGGAGGCGAGCACGGGTCGCACTGGGACCCTGGCGCCGGGCGGCGTAGCGAGCAGCACGGTCGGCCGCTGGTGGGTTAGGCCGGGCTAGGCACCCCTGGGCGAGCCGCCGAGGAAAGAGTCGACGAACTCCGGGCTGGCCCCGAGTTGTTCAGGCGTGCCCTCCATCCGCAGCTGACCTCCGCCGAGCACGTATGTGCGATCAGAGATCTCCAGCACGGCGCGCGCTCGCTGCTCGACGATCAGCACCGAGGCGCCGGTGGCGGCAAGCTGACGGACGTGCTCGCGCAGCACCGTCCCGGCGATGATCGGTGCCAGGTTGGCGGTCGGCTCGTCGAGCACGACCAGAGCCGGCTCGAGCATCAGCACCCGACCCATGGCCAGCATCTTGCGCTCGCCCCCGCTGAGCTTGCCGGCGCGCCGGCCGCCCATCCGGGCGAGCTGCGGGAACACGCCGAGAACGTGGTCAACGCGGGCGGGCACCTCCCGCGAGCGCAGCAGGTAGCCGCCCATCTCGAGGTTCTCGCGCACGGTCAGCGGGCCGAACACATCGTCCACCTGCGGCACGTAGCCGACCCCGATGCGGGCGACGTTCTCTGGCAGCCAGCCGGTCACGTCGCGGCCGCCGATCAGGACCTGCCCCTCGAGCACCTCGACCACGCCGACGATGCTCTTCAGCAGCGTGCTCTTGCCCGACCCGTTGGGGCCGACGATCGACACCACCTCGCCGGGGGCGACGGCGATCGAGACGTTGTGGATGACGGGGCTGCCCTGGTATCCGGCGCTCAGCCCGACGGTCTGCAGCGCGATCCCCTCGACCTTCCGTGCCGGCGCGGCCGGCGCCGCGATCACATCACCCGACAAGGTAGGCCTCCACGACCTCTTCGCGACCGCGCAGTGCAGCCATCGTCCCCTCGGCGAGCAGCTGGCCGTCGGCCAGCACGATCACCGGGTCGCAGAACTCGTCCATGATCGAGAGCTCGTGCTCAACCATGATCACGGTCGTGCCCTCCTCGCAGAGCCTGACCAGCTGCATTCCGATCTGGTGTGCCAGCCGCGGGTGAACGCCCGCCATCGGTTCGTCGAGCAACAGCACCTGCGGCTGCGCCATCAGCGCGCGCATGATCTCGACCAGCCGACGCTGACCACCGCTGAGCTCACCCGCGTACCGGTCGGCCAATCCCAGCAGGCCGAAGCGCTCGAGCTGGAGCTGGGCCTGTTCGACCGCCTCGCGCTCCTCAGCGCCCCAGTAGCGACGCCCGAGCACCGCGCCGCGGAACGTCTCACCACGCTGGTCGGGGATCGCCGCCAGCAGATTCTCGATCACCGTCAAGCGCTTGAACTCGCTGGCCAGCTGGAAGGTCCGGACCAGGCCTCGGCGCGCGCGGCGATAGGCGGGCAGCGAGGTGATGTCATCGCCCTGGAACAGGATCTGCCCCGCGCTCGGCGGCAGGGTGCCGGCCAGCATCGCCAGCACGGTCGACTTGCCGGCCCCGTTGGGACCGATGATCCCGCTCAGGCGCCCACGCTGGAAGGCGATCGAGACGTCCCCGACCGCCTGCACGCCGTCAAAGCTGCGGCTCAGCCCGATGCATTGCAGGATCGGGGTGGCGGTCACAGCGGGAGACGCGACGCCGTCGCCGGGCACGACGCCCGGCGGGCCGGGTGAGTCCTCGTCGCGAACCGAACCGGACAGCGAGCCGGGTAGCGAGCCAGCCACCGGGCCGGCCACCGGCGCGGCCGCCGCGGTCTGCGCCTCGGCGTCGGCGTCGGGCTCAGGGTCGGGTGTCCGGGTGGCTATTCGCCGCCGGCGCTCCGGGAGAATCCCCTGGGGGCGGAACCACAGGAAGGTGATGATCAACAGGCCGATCACGACCCACTGCAGCGCGGGGATCAGGTTGGGGTTGTTGGGCACCGGCGGGATGTAGCGGGTGGCCTCCTCGAACGCGAGCGGGACGATGATCGCGCCCAGGATCGCACCGCGGTGGTTGCCCAGGCCGCCGATGATCACCGCCGCGAACAGCACCACCGTCTCGGCGTAGCCCCAGGCCTGCGGGTCCCACAGGTTGATGAAGCCGACCAGGAGCCCGCCCGAGAGGCCCGCGATCGCGCCGCCCACGACCAGCGAGGAGGTCCGCAGCGAGCGCAGGTTCTTGCCCAGCGAGTCAGCGACGACATCGTTGTCGCGCATCGCTCGCAGCGTGCGCCCGTAGGGGGAGTCGGTGATCCGGCTGACGAACCAGTAGACGGCCAGCGCGAGTAGGACCGCCACCACCCCGTAGACCCACTGATAGCCCGTGGACTGTGGGTTGAACGAATTCTGCAGCGGGGCGGGGACCAGCGACAGACCTGCTGCGCCGTTGAACAGCGGCGTGTAGTTGGTGACCAGGAGGTTGAACATCACCGCCGTGACCAGCAGCCCGACGGCGGCGAAGTCGCCCCGCAGCCGGCGGCCGACGATCGCGGCGAACGGGACCGCCAGCAGGCCGCCGACGATCGCCGCTCCGATCCACGGCAGCGGGAACGGCAGCCCCAGCCCCCCGACGTAGGACTGAAAACCGCCGTTGGCGCCGGAGGAGGGCAGCGACAGGACCCCGGCCGTGTACGCGCCCGCGGCCTGGAAGATGATGAAGCCGAAGTTCGTCACCCCGCCGACGCCGAACTGCTGGCTGAGCCCCAGGCAGGCGATCGCGTCGACGCCGCCGTAGACCAGCAGGGTGGTGATGTAATAGACCACCGGCCGGGGGTTAGGCGCTGGCCCCGAGCAGGCCGTTGGGGCGGACGGAGAGCATCGCGAGCAGGATCACGAACGCGATCACGTCCTTGTAGTCAGAGACGATGATCGAGGCGCTGACCTCGGTGGCCAGCCCGATGACCAGCGCCCCGAGCATCGCTCCGTAGGGCTCCCCCGGGCCGCCGAGGAACACGGCGGCCAGGATCAGCACCAGGAACACGTCGGTGCTGGTCGCGCCGAACGTGCCGGAGTTGATCGCGAACGTGGCCCCGGCCAGCCCGCACAGCGCCCCGGTGATCAGCCACGTGGTCGTGATCACGCGGTCGGTGCGGATCCCGCAGTTGCTCGCCAGGCTGCGGTTGGCCGCCGTGGCGCGCATCGCCTTGCCCAGCCGCGTGTACCGGATCAGGGCGTGGACGAGCGCCATCACCACGAGGCTGAGGCCGATCAGCACGAACTGCACCACGGTGAGCTCAATCGAGCCGAGCTTGACCGTGGCCCCCTGGCTCATCACGTAGGAGACGTTCGTCGGCCCGGCGAGCGCCTGGGTGCCGAAGACCAGGATCAGCGTCATCCCCAGGGAGACGATCACCATCGCGATCGGCGAGGCTCCGCGACGCTGGAACGGCGTGTAGACGACGTTATTGAGAAACAGCGACAGCAACGCCCCGGCGGCGATCGACGCGAGCACCGCGATCCAGATATCGACCCCGGCGTGGTTGAGCACGTAGGCCGCGTACGCGGACACGATCATGACTCCCCCGTAGGCGAGGTTGAGCACGTTCGTGACCGCGAACTGCAGCGTGAATCCCACCGACGCCAACGCCAGCACCGCGGCGGCGACGAGGCCGAAGCCGATCGAGGCGATGAAGACGCTCATCGGACGGTTTGCTCAGAGCCCGAGCGCACGCAGCTCGCTGGTGGCGAGGTTGGAGACCACCTTCACCGTTCCCCCGGCCGTGTACTGGTCGACCTGGAAGAGCCCGGTCGAGTCGTGGTAGGCGTCAAAGCTGGTGGGTCCCCCCGGCCCCTCGTAGCGGATCTGCTTGCCCTGCTTCAGCGCCGCCGCGCCCTGGGCGAACGAGTTGACCACCGTCGCCCCCGGGACCCCGTTGCCGATCTTCTCGATCCATGGCTTGAACACCGTCGATGAGGTGCTGTGCGAGGCCAGCATCGCCAGCGCGGCCAGGTTGATCCCGTCATAGAGGTGCACCGCCCCCGGCGCCGTCAGGTAGGTCGAGAAGTTGCCGGTCGAGCCGACCTTGCCCTTCTCGGCATCGATCGCCTTGGAGAACGCGGTGAACGCTGGGCCCGAGGTCTCCACGACCAGGTTGTCGGCCGAGAAGCTGGAGGCCAGGGTGGACCCGGCGATCGCGGCCGAGAGGGACTTGAACCAGTCCGGTGAGATCGTGGCCGA
>JBPCPC010000040.1:0-6220 GCA_050999585.1 Solirubrobacteraceae bacterium
CCACCGAAACAGTGACGCCGGGTCCGCGATGACCTCAACTGGCCCCACCCGCCCGCCAACCCGCAACCGCCAACCCGACCGAACCCGAATCACTCACCCACGCCCGGTTCGTGCACGATCCGGGCTAGCGCGCGGCAATCGAAGCCGGCCTGAGCGAGGCGGGGCAAGAGCCTCGCACCGACGAGGCCCGTCGCACCAGTAAGCAAAATGGAGGTCAAGGATGATCCTTTTGTCTGATCGTCATGTGTACTGACGATCAGGGTACCAGTAGGCTGCTGATGTGATCAACGACGGAGACCTCGGACCGCCGGTGAGCGACCGGCTCGCCTATCTGTTCAAACGCGCGCACCTTGAGCTGGCCGGCCTGCACGAGGAGCTCCTCACGCCGTTGGGCATCAGCGCGGGCGAGCTGGCGATCCTGCTGCTCATCGACGCACGCGAGCCCGAATCCCAGCAGCAGGCGGCCCGGCGCCTCGGTATCGACCGGACAACCATGGTGTCGCTGATCGACGCGTTGGAAGCCAAGGATCTGGTGGCGCGCCGTCCGGATGCGGCGGACCGTCGCCGCAACGTCATCGAGCTCACGACGACGGGCGCAAAGACACTGCGCCGCGCGACGAGAGCCAGCGATCAGGCCGAGCACCGACTCCTCGCCGGGCTTGACAAGGCCGAGGCTGCCCAACTTCGGAGCCTGCTGCGTCGCGTCACG
Source organism: Solirubrobacteraceae bacterium (assembly GCA_050999585.1). Lineage (GTDB taxonomy): Bacteria > Actinomycetota > Thermoleophilia > Solirubrobacterales > Solirubrobacteraceae > Palsa-465. The sequence continues at coordinate 710 of JBPCPC010000040.1, forward strand.
GCGGCCCCGGGAGAACCGCTAGTACCGAAGAACGACCCGCGCGCGTAGTCCGTCGCCGTACGCGACAGCGACTACGTCGCCATTCCTCGCTCCTTATCTGTGCAGGACGTGTGTGTCAACTCTTGGCGATCTGAGTTGAGTGGTGACTTGGTGCCAGCATCGGCGTCAGGGGGTGCGTGGGCGCGGTCGAGGATGGCGGTCGGGTGCGCGCGGGCGCTCAGCCTTATCTCGGTGCTCGGCCCGGAGTGGCTCAGGGTCGGCGACATGATGGTTGGTGGGATGACCCCGCGGGGGTATGCGGGGCGGCCGCTCGGTCTATAAGGGCCGTCCACGAACCGGTCGTGGCGGCAGGAGCGGGCGTGGAGCTGGCCGCGGTGCATCTGGGTGACAGAGAGCATGGGCGCGCACCGACCTGGGGTCAGATCGGGGCGACCGCCTCGTCGCCAAGTTCTCGCAGCAGCTGATAGCTGCGCTTCAGGATCTTTCGCGCCACCGATAGCCGAGCCCGGTTTGAGCCGATCCGCTCAGCGGCCTGGGCGTAGTACTCATAGTTAGGGCTGCATTTGCGCGCGGCGCACATCGACGCCTCAAACAGCGCCCAGCGCAACGCCGGTGGCCCCTGGCGCGAGAGATGACCGGGCGCGCGTCGCTGATCGGACTGGTGCACGGTGATGTCCAAGCCGGCGAAGCGGACCGCGTCACGAGAGGAAGAGAACCGTCGCGCGTCGCCGAGCTCAGCAAGGATTGTGACCGCGGTCAGCTCCCCAACCCCGAACTGGCCCAGCAACGCCTTGCAGCCCGGCTGGTGGCGCGCGAACGCACGCAACCGCGCGTCCATCGGCGCGAGTTAAATATCGAGCGCGTCGATGATCGCCAGCGCGACGTTGATCTGCTCCCTCCCCGCCGGGGAGAGTGGCTGCATGGCTAGCCATTCGCGGCCAGCGAGCGTGAGCAGCTCACCGCGCTGCGGGCAGCCGTGGTGATAGAGCACCGACTGGATGCGCTGCTGGCACTCCCCGCGCTGATGAGACAGCGTGTGGCGCAACCGGACCCGCGCACGCAGATCCAGCAGATGCGCGGGCGGGATCCACGACTCCGGCAGCCGGTCGATCATCAACAGCTCCCGGATATGCCGGGCGTCCGCACGATCACTCTTGGCGCGCTTCTTGGTGCCGCGCCGGGCGGCGGTCTCCGCCGGCTCGGCCAGATGCACGACCGCCCCGACCGCCGCCAGCTCATCAGCGACAAACCGCCCGCCGGTCGTCGCTTCTAACCCGACTTCGAGCTCCTGACCGCGAAACGGCTCACAGAACTGCCGGACACCGTCGCGGTGCGCCGGGGAGATCCGCTTGCGCGTGATCTCCCCAGTCTCGGTATCCAGCCACTCCGCGGTGATCTGCGCACGGTGCTGATCAAGACCCATCACGATCGTCATGGCACATCCTCCTCGCTCGCCAAGCTCGCGCGGTCCACACCGCGCGCGGATGACAGCAGGCCTACCGCCCGGCCCGGACGGCCCCGCTGCACATGCCACCTATCAAGTCACGCCAGAGGTCCTCGGGCGGCGACGGGCGACACAGCGAAAGCCAGTCAGACCAAATGGTCGACAACGGCAAAGAGAGTCAGCCCGCCGTCGACCGAGAGCCAAACCAACCGGCCGGACATCACCGATCCGAACCCCAGGGTCTCACTGAGCGACGAAGCGGAAGTGAGCGAGGCTCCGATACAAACGGCTCAGGACAGACCCAGGGGGCTAAGTCAGCGAGCCTGTCAGTCCGCCCAGGTGATGCCGCCGCTGTCTGAGCCTGGGTGGCGGCATCAGTCGGTTGAGCCGACCAGTCTTGCCCCGGCCGGGTGACCGGCACCCGCCGTGGTGGGCGCCGACCCGGCCACCGGGGTTAGCTGGTACTGGTATCGCCCGTGTTGGTGCTGGTATCGCCCGTGTTGGTGCTGGTATTGCCCGTGTTGGTGGTGTTCGAGCCTGTGGAGCCGGTGTTGCTCGTGCTGGACCCGCCGTTGCCGGGGGCGATCTTGTCGAGCTGGGTGCCGGGACTCATCGAGCATTCGACTAGGTGCCAAGGTCCGGCGCCCTGCACGCCGGCGGGCACGATGTCGGTGCCGTCGCTGCCGAGCAGCATCTCGACCCGCTGACCCTGATCCGCCGTCGAGCACGTGATCGGACCGGGGACGGTCGCCGGACCGCGGTTGATCCCGACTCCGAGCCTTTGCTCCGTGCCCATTATTGCGTTGACCTGCTGCTCAATGGCCGGCACCGCGTCCACGTGGTACAGGTGCAGCAGCAGCGAGCCGTCGGCATTGTGGGTGATCGCGAACGCCGGCGGGGCGGTGGAGCCGCTGAAGGCGAGCACCAGGCCGGTCACGACTGCGGCCAGCCCTAGGGAGCCGCCCGCAGCGATGCGCGGCCGCACCGTCCAGCGACGCGCCGAGTGCGCGTTGCCAATGGTCGCGGGGTCCGCGAGCCGCGGGTCGCCGGGTTCGGCGACCGTCTGCGCGAACCGTGCGGCGTGGTCGTCTGCCGGCGGGGGTACCGCCGGTCGAGCCGCGCGCAAGCGGTCCATCTCGTTATCGCTCTTTATGTCTGCCTCCAGTTAGGTTGCTGCGTGGAAACGTGGCGGGTGGCGGGCTGAGCGGCCAACTCGTCTCGAAGCCGGCGCCGCGCGCGGTGCAGCCGCGCCCTAAACGCCGTCCGTGAGATCCCGAGGCTCGCCGCCGCCTGCACCGGGGTCAGGTCGTCCCAGGCGATGAGCAGCAGCGCCTCGCGGTGCTCCTCAGACAGGGCCTGCAGACCTTCCGCGAGCCCGGGGTCGAGATCCAGCTCCGGCGGTAGCGGCGCCGCCGGCGCTTCCACTTCGAGGTCGCCGAGCGATTGGCTCCCGGATCTCGGCTCTCGCCGGCGCTCGGCTAAGAGCAGGTTGCGCACCGTATTGACCAGCCACGGCCGCGAGTCGTCGACGGGGATATCCGCCAGTCGACGCCAGGCGATCGCAATCGCCTCGCCAGCGATGCCGTCGGCATCGCGCGCGCCGCGGTGACGTGCGTAGGACGTGATGAAGCCCAGGTGGGCAAAGACCTCGGCGAACCGAGCTTCGACAGCGCTGCGATCGCTCTGAGGATGACTCTCCATGATCCCCACTGTCGATTTCCTCCCCAACTGTTGCACGCGTCGCGGGAAAAGTTGGGCGGGCTCATATCAGCGAGCGACCGAGGGAAGCGGCGAGGTGACCACGCGGGCGAGAACTCGGCCTGGCGCCGGTCAGTCATCACTCCCCGCCGATCGCGCGTCGTCAGCGCGTCGGCTGCCGCATGGGGCTCTCGGCCGCTTCCGCGAGCTAGAACCAGCAGCCGGGACCGCTGGGTCTGAGATGACTCCTTTCACGAAAACTGGGCAGTCTGGATGACGTCCGGCGCCGCACGCAAGCCAGCCGCTCTTGGCTGGATGCGGCCACCAGCTCCGGCTTCGCGAGCGCCCGGCTGGATGCGAAATCGATCACATTGAAGTCGGAACGCCGGTCGCAGTGAGCGTTCGCCATCTGCGATGGCGTCAGCCTCGTGGCGACCCCCGGCGCAACCGCGGTCGATATCGAGAGGTCGATGGTCCCCCAAGGGTCGGCGATAGGCTGATTGTGTGCGGGTGTGGCCGGTCTATTTGTGGGGCCCGATGCATGCCGATTCCGGCGAGACGATCTCTGTGGGGGATCGCGTCAGGTGGGACGTCTGCCTGACCGACGGTGAGGCTGAAGGGTGGCCAGCTCGTGTCCTTATCGACACGAGCGCGCGGATTGAAGTCGACCCGGGATCGGCGACGGGTGGTCTGGTGGCCCGTACCCCAGAGCTCGTCGCGTGCTGGCGGGGGCACTCACCTGCCGGGTCGGAGTTTCAGATCCACGCCGGGCTCGTAGCCGACCTGTTCAATCCACCGGTGCGTACCCCGGTCACCGGCACGGTTCGCCAGATCATGCTCGTCACCGGTCGTGGCGAGGACCACTCCGTCGACTCATCTGCGCCCTGGGAGCTGACGGAGGTTCGGGCGTCCCCGAGCTCGTTCGCACGCGTCGAAGACGGATTGTTGATCTTGCTCGCCGTCTAGGGGACCTGCCGGCACGCGCGTTCGTTGGAGGTTGGTCGGTGAGACCAACCTGAGCCGCCGCTGCCGTCGCCTCAGCCGATACCTCGCAGCCTTCTGTGGTCGATCCAGCCTGAAATGCCGATGAGGGAGGAGGCGAAGGACCTCCGGAATCTCGATGCCGTTGGGTGTAGCGTGGACGAATGCGCCGGTTGGCATTGGGATTGTTGTCAGGGGTGGTGATGCTGGGTGCGTCGCCGGCTGCGGCGGCGCCGGTGGCGATGAGCTTCTCGGCGTCATCCAAGGTGCTGCGCTACCACGGTGCCGGCTCGACGATGTCGATTCGTCTTCGGACCGGCCCGACGGCGGAGACCGTGAAGCTCGGTCTCAAGCCGAGTCGCTGGCAGGACCGCGACATGTTCGGCTCCCCGATTCGCACCTCCGATCAGCGGATCACCGGCGCCGGGCGGATTGTCGGCAGCATCTCCGCGGCGTGTTGTGATTTCGCGGCTGGGGTCAGCGTCTGCCGGCGCGGCGGTCCGCCGTACATGGGAGACGCGATCGAGCTGGCGCTTCCCGCCGAGAGCACCACCCCCGTGTCCTACCGAGTCCGTCTCGCCGCCCCGCCATGGCCCTCTCCGGTCTATCTCAGCCCGGTAATCGACGTCCCCTACACCTATCACGGGCTGCGGGAGGTCAACCGGTACCAGCTGGGACCGCAGCAGTTCGCGATCCGCGGCCCCACAGGCGTGCAGATCCACCTCACGCTCTCGGCGGGAGCGCGACGAGAACGTGCTGCGCGCTACCCCGTCGTCGCCGCCGGCCACACCGTGCACATCGCCGGAACGACCGATCCCAAGGTCAGCGATGCACCCATCGAAGTCGGTTACCGATCGACCACTGGAGCGGCCCATGGCACCATCGGCACGGCCAGCACCGATCAGACCGGCGGGTTTCATATCGCCTGGACCCCACCCACACCCGATACGTACACGATCACCTCGGCCTACCTGCACCCCAGCCACGGATACCTCGCCGACCGCAACTGCGACCTGGCCCTCGTCGTCAGATAACCAGCTCAGACCCGATGCCCATTGCCGAGCCCCGGACTGTCCGAGCGCTCCTGCAGCGACCTTCGCCCAGCCCCGTGCTCACATCCCGGGGTCAGAACGACGATCCCGAGGGCGGAGGACCTCCACCTCGTCCCGTCGAGTTCGGCGTCCGCTGAGCCTTGGGGACTGAGACGCTGAGCGGGGCGTCCGAGCCGCTGCCTCGAGGCGTTCGGTCAGCGATCCCCTGCGAGACGCTAAATCGTCGACACGGCTACTGTCGTCGGATAGGGGAAGTCTCGGTCTCGTGGCTGCCTTGGCGACTTAGCAGAAGCAGAAACTCACGCAGGCCGGGGAGTCAGACGTGTTGCCGCACTC
>JBPCPC010000042.1:0-8679 GCA_050999585.1 Solirubrobacteraceae bacterium
CAGCCCGGCGGGCCGAACTTGCCCGCGCCCATGATCTCCGCACCGATCCCCGGCTCGTGCTGGCGGGCGATTGCATCGTCGGTGCCCTCGCTGCCCCCGGCAGCGCCCACGATCGGCGCGCCGAAGCGGGTGGCGATCATCCACTCGTGGAGCCGTCTGCCGGCGTGCCCCATCGGAGCATCGGCGCGCTGCCCCTCGCCGGTGGCGAAGCCGTCCAGCGAAATGGAGAGGTTGTGGATCCGTGTGCGTGTCATCTACCTGCCTCCGGGTCGGTCGTCTGAGCTCAATCGATGGTGACTTGAGTCATGGTCGTCAGCTTCACGGTCGCGATTCCCTTCTCGTTGGCTGATCATCGTTCCGGTCAGACCGGACCGCCGCGCCGAACTCATCGGTCAATGGGACGCAGAGCGATTTCCGATACGGCACAGGTCCCTGACAAGGCCCTCCCGAGGAGAGGCACCACGCGATGGCGGGAAAGCAAGGCCACGGCCCCTCCACGCATCGCCCCTGCTCGTCGGTGACAACCGAGGCTCCGCCTGGGCCGTCGGCACGATCGCATTCGTCTGCCGGCCGCTGCCCGCGTGGGCGAGTGCTACGCGGCGACTTAGGGGTCGTCCCGATCGAGCCGAGCCTCATCGCCGCGAGCATTCTCTTCCGCCCGGATCGGGCATCGGCGAAAGACCCGCTATGCGCGCGGAAGCCGGGTCGCGAGCGGTCTCAGAAACGACCGTATGTGAGAGCGCCCCGGGTGAGAGCGGACGGCGCCGCCGCAAAGGCCGTCTGGCCTCTCAGAAGTCCTCTCAAATCTGAGTGGTGATCTCCTGCTGCTGTCCGAGGGTTTTGAGACCGTCTCGAAGAGATGAACGAGGTGATTGGCTATGCGCGCGTTTCCACCGGCGGTCAGGACCTTCGGTTGCAACTCGACGCGCTTCAGGGCGCTGGCGTCAACCGCGTTTTCAGCGATGTGGGCTCAGGGTCCTTGCGCTCTCGCCCGCAACTGGACGCGTGCCTGGAACGCCTCGGCGCGGGCGACACGCTGATCGTGTGGCGTCTGGATCGCCTCGGCCGGAGCCTGCGGCATCTTTTGGCTGTGCTCGCCGAACTCAGCGAGCGCAGCGTCGCGTTCCGGTCACTGACGGAAGCGGTCGACACGACGACCGCGGCGGGCCGGCTGCAAGTCCATCTGTTCGCGGCGCTTGCCGAGTTTGAACGGTCGCTGGGACAGGAGCGCACCCGCGCCGGTCTGGAAGCCGCGCGTGCGCGGGGCCGGACGGGTGGCCGGCCCATCGTGGTGACGAGCCGCAAGCTCGTTGGCCGCCCTGGCGATGCGCGCCCAGGGCGACCTCACGATGACGCAGATCGCGGAGGAGCTCGGCGTCAGTCCGGCCAGCCTGTACCGGCGTCTGGCTCGTCACCGGCAAGAGGCGGAGGCCGTCGGTGACGCAGCTCGCCGGTGACCAGCTGACCGTCCCGCCTGATCTGACACGGGCGGAGGCGTGTTCGTTTGGCGAGGGTTCAATGCGAATCCCATCGGGCGGGTGTTGTGCGACGCCGGTGCGGTGGAGCGGTGTGCTGCGGTCCACCAAGGCCGTCCGCCGATGGATCGGCGGACGGTTGCCGCCCGTTCAGCGTGAGACGATTCACCGATGCCTCAACCGCCGCCGGATGGCCTGCCGGTCTACCGCCTTCTAACCGGCTCCGACGATGACGCGTTCTGCCTACGCGTGAGCGAAGCGCTTGAACTCGGCTACCAGCTGTACGGCAGCCCGGCCGTCGCGAGCGACCGCGACCGAGTCACAGTGGCGCAGGCAGTGCTGTGGCCTGCCCAATTGCCGCCTTCAGTGGACGAGGCGGGCAGTCGACGATGGCCTGGCAGCCGCTCGGCCGAAACGGACGATCGCTGACCGCTGACGGATCCCTGCGAGACGCTAAATCGTCGACACGGCTGCTGTCGTCGGATAGGGGAAGTCTCGTCTCGTGGCTGCCTTGGCGACCGAGCGGAAGTTTTCGTGGGTTACAGGCTTACCTGTCTGATCAGGTCGGCCAGCTGCTCCGGTTCGTAGCCGTGCCGGCGTCCGAACTGGACGAACTCTCTGGCCTTGGCGAGCACGGCCCCGCGCTCCGGGGTTCCAGTGACGTGAACTCCGCGCCCGCGTCTGAACTCGAGTAGCGCTTCGTGGCGTAAGAGCCGCAGCGCGCGCAGCACGGTGTTGGTGTTGACGTCGAGAACGGCGGCGAGGTCGTGTGCGGGTGGTAGCCGCTCTCCCGGCTTGGCCTCTCCCTCAGCGATCGCGCGGCGGATCTCGCCCGCGACCTGCTGGTGCAGTAGTACGGGTCGGTCTCGGTCAATCTTGACATGCAACATGGTGCTAGCAATAATAGCGTCATGCTCGATGTCAGGGTGCACGTTTTCCCCGCGGCGCGTTGGGCGGTCATCAAGGACGCCCGGCGTCGCCAGCACCGACGCCAGCGGCGGATCCTCGCCATGGCCGCCGTGCTCCTGGCAGCCGCTGTATCTGGCGGGCTGATCGCGAACAGCCAGGATGCGGGTCGACCGCTCGGGGCTGGCTCGGCAGCGGTCGGTGCAGTGCAACGGGTCGCGCTGGGCGGCCGCGTTACCGACGCAACGACGTTGCACGGCGACGTGTGGGCTCTCACCTGCGCACGGCAATGCGGGTCGGTGCTTGCGGGCCATGGCGGGTCTGGTGAGCTGACCGAGCTCAACGCCGCCACTGCACGCGTGATCGGCCGCGCCGCGGTCAACGACCCGGGCGTATTGACCAGCGGCAACGGGCAGATCTGGCTTGCGCACTTCGCCACCGGCACTGTGACCCGTGTGAACCCGCAGACGGGTCAGACGACCGCCACGATCCAGCTCGAGCTCCCGACAGCGATCGTGCCCGGCGACCGCCGGTTTTTGCCCTCGGGCATCAGCTTCGCCGCCGGCACGGTCTGGGTTACGACCGCGCGCGGATGGACCGCCGCGATCGATCCGCGCTCAGCCAAGGTTGATCGGATGATCCGATCTTCGAGTCAGGCCACCAGCGTCACCACCTCTGGTGGGTTGACCTGGGTCGCCGACGAGCTTTACGGCGTCGACACCTTCACAGCGCACAGCACTCACGTCACCCGCCACCGGATCACCTGGGCCGGACAGCCACTCAGCATCGAGACCGTCGCGCAGGGAGCCGGGCTGATCTGGGCGCTCGGCTCGAGAACCGACGGACACGCTCTCACGACAGGCACCGTCGTGACCGCGATCAAACCCAAAGCCGGCCACGTCGCCCGTCAGTGGCCCGTCCCAGGCGGCGCCACGATGATCGTCAACAACCGCGGCGCGTACGTCGCACCGCTCAACGGCGGTCAAATCGAGCACCTCACGGCCACCCACGGGATCCAGACCATCCCCGCCCCCGAGTTCCGCAAACTGACAACCGCCACGCCCCACGCGCTCTGGGCCACGACCAGGGATGGGAACCTGGTGCGGATCGCGCTCACACGCTGACCTCGCCGCGCAGACAGTCGCATCCACGAAAAGCATGGACAACGTCCAGCCGCTCTTGCGAGACGCCTGCTCCCGGCCGAATCCGGCCATCAGCTCGGTCGGCGGCAGCACCGATTGCGACGTCGGACCGTGCTCGCCGCGCCGCAATCAACGTTGGGGATGAGACGGTCACGACCTGGACGGGAGGGCCGCGGAAACCGTCCGATGGCCAATCCGAGCCGAGACCGGGTTTCGTCGGCCACGCGGAGTGTCGCTTGAGCCGCAGCGCAAGCTGAGGATCTCGTCAGGGAAGACCTCTGGACGTCGCGCTACCGTCGTCGAAGATGCCTGGCCTTCCTGCTTCATGTCCGAATTGTGGCTTGACGTTCGAGGGGCGAGGGATCGTCGTGAGCGGCAACGTGCTGGGCCTTCACCTGTCGAACAACACGGAGAGCTGTCCACGTTGTGGGGGTCAGGCCCAGATTCTTGAGGGCACGTTCAATGTCCGCGATGGCGTTGTCGAGGTCCTGCGGGCCACTGTCCGTGATCGCGAACTTCTTCTGCGCTTCGCAGGGCTAGCGCGGCAGGCGCAGGTCGGCTCGCTTGCCCAAGACGAGGCAGTCCGGCAGATCGCTCGGGAAAGCCCAGAGATCGAGCGCTTGCTCCAGCGCGTACCCAAGAATCTGCGGAAGGTCTTGATCTGGGTGCTCCTGCAGGCAATCGTCGTGTTGGCCGCTCAAGGCGTCGCTGACCTTCGTGACGATTCGGCCACTCCTGCGGACGTCCAGCGGATCGTGCGGCAGCATGAGCAATCCGTCCGGCGCGAGGTTCAAGTCGCCGTCGAGCAGGCACTCGATGAGTACCACCGCGGAGGTTCGGGCGAGCCGGCACAAGACAGCGGCCGGCGCCACACGACAAAGACCAGCCGTAACGCGCTGTGCCCGTGCGGCTCCGGTCAGAAGCACAAGAAGTGCTGCGGGCGCTAGGGCTAGGGGTTCGGACCGTTGATTGATCCGGCGTCTCCTTGCTCACGACCCGTAGTGTGCGGGCGAAGTTCAGGCCTTAAGGCCGCGGCCGGAATCAGTGTTCGCTAAGCGTTCCCATATATGACTCCTTGCTCGGCCAATAGGCGCTGTCGTTAGATCGATTGCGATCGCCAGGATGCTGTGACGCTTCGCGAGCTTTCGCCTACGAGCATCGCCGGTGCCTCGCGCGGTCTCAGCTCAGCACCCAGCGCCGGTGCTCATCGCCAGGGGACGGCGAGGACCTGTGCTGCGTCTAGCGCTCGGTAGTGCGCGACAGGCCGCAAAACTCTGCCGTTGTACTCCCAGACCCAGTCGGCCTCGAGCTCATGGTTGTTGGCGGGCAGGTCCTGCGTGACGAGCACGCGGTCCGTGCCCGGCTCGGCAGCGACCAGTGCCTGCTCTAGTCCGCGTTTGAGCGTCCAGCGGGATACGGGTCGGCCGGTGTGCGTGAGCTGCACCAGCCGGGCGAGGTCGTCAACGGTCGACGGCAAGTCTGGTTGGTCGCTGTGCCGGCAGCCCTCCACGGCCAGCCCGCCTTGCGGATCAAAGGCAGCGGCGGCGAACACGCATCCGCGATCGGGCGCGATCGATCGTGAGCCTGTCGGCCCGACGATCAGCAGGCGACTGCGCCCGATCGGACAGGACCTGACGCCGCCGGCCGGCCCAGCGAGCGGCGCTCGCGTCGCGCGAAAGTACGTGACCACTAGCAAACTGCCGCTGGCGTTCCATGCTGGGCGCCCGAAGCCGTCGCACGCGTTGCGCCGACCGAACAGCATCCGTGTCTGGCCGGATCCCGCATCTCGGATGAACAGGCCGGCCGTCCCCTGCACGGTCGTGCACGGGGTCTCGCTAAACGCGGTCCGTCTTCCGTCAGGACTGGGGACCGCGTCACCGATCGCCACCCGACCCGAAACAGTGAACGCCACTCGGAACGTGCGCCCACCTGGTTTGAGAGCGAGCACCCGGTTCACGCACGAATCCGGCGCGATCTTCGGACACTCCGCGTAGTTGCCGGTGAGCGCGCAGCGGAAGCCCGACACGAACGTGAGCAGGAGCCGACCGTCACTCTGGACCGCCGGGACACCGGCCTGCTGACCGTTGGAGAAAGGCACCGTCGTAAGCTGTCGCAGCCGCCGCCCCGACACGTCAGAGAACTCATCCAGCGTGGTGTGCGCCGCGCAACCGCACGCCGGCACCAGCGACACGAACGTACGCTGCGCGGAGTCATGTGACGCGCTGAGCGCCGGTCCGCCCCTGACGCCAAGGACCATGAGCACCGTCACGATTACCCCGGCCCAGACAACGCGGCGCGCGGATCCCATAATCCGATTCTTACAGATGTGCCCCGGCCGGAAACGCATTCTCAGCGCTCGGCCGCACGAACCTCAAGGAGCTCCGAGGCGCAGCTCTTTGCAGCTGGGCGCGATCAGCTAGGCATCGCTGACGTCACCGCGGCACGCCGCAAAGACAAGCCAGCGCGGACAGCTAGCGCCACGGGCAGGCGCGCCGAGATCCGCCCGCGGCCAGGGGCCGCCGCACCAGGCACGGCGACCAGACGATGATTGCTTCGCAGTGATCGTTCCCTTCAGAACGCATGCTGTCCTCGGCCGTGTCCGAGGGCGAGATCTCTGCGGCCGGGCTTCGTCCCGCTCGACCGCCTTCGACGCGGCAAGTGACCGTCTCTATGCCGGGGCTGCCTCGGGGACGCTGGATCGCGTGTCAGTGCGCGTGACCGGCGTCGGCGAAGGCGTGGACCTCCCCTCCCAACCAGTCAGGCTGGGTTTGAGCGTCTTGGGCAGGGTTCTTGACCGGTGCCGAACGGAATCCAGGCTTGGGTGAGCTGCCCGTTCTGATGTACGTCGATCTGGACGCAAACCGGCCCGGCGACGATGAAGCCACCGTTGAATTGCGTCGCGGCGTGCGGGCAGGCCTCGAACTCCACCGCCGTGGTCCCCTGGCTGATGCGGTAGGGCGGGTCGGGGATACTGGATTGGTACTGGAGGCTGACCTGACCCCGGTCCGGGGGGGAGATCACCACCGTCGCGGTCGCCCCGCGGTCAACGACGGCAAGCACCTTCTGTCCTGAATATCGGCGAGACGCGCCCGAGCCCGATCCTCGGAACTGGCGCGCCGGAGCCGTACGGTAGTCGCGGACGTAGAGAAAGCTCACAGCGCCGGCGCGCACCGTCAGGGGAGAAGATCGCCAGTCGCGCGCGAGTTGGCCGTACACGGCCGTCTTGCAGGCCCTGACGACAAGCGAAGTCTGCGTGGCGGTGGCGCTGTCCGCGGTCGAGCTCACCGACTTCCCGCCACAGGCCGCGAGCAGCACCACAGCTAGAAGGCAGAGCACGAGCACCAAGACGCTTCGCGACGAGCATCGACTCGCACGGAGGAACAAAGAGACACGAACTGACCAGATCAAGACTCCTTCCGCGTGAGGCTGTTTCGGGCCCACGACGAACTATTGCCGTCGTCCGGTCGACCTACAAGGTCGCGGGCCGCGCCTCGCGATAAGCGTTGCTAAGTGAGACTCCTTCACCGCGCACCTGGCAGGTCATCTCAGAAGAGAGTCGGCGAGACCGTCCGTCGAATGACGCGGTTGACGAGGCCGGCTGGCGGACGCCCGATCGCCACAACTGCCGCAGGCACCGCCGATGCCAACGCTGGTGTCCGGTCAAGTGCGATCGCCCGCCGAGGTCCGAACAGCGTCACATTGACCGTGCTCGGCAGAGCTGCGCTGGGTGTCAGGATCCCGCGAGCCCCGTCGCTTCGGATCGCTTTAGTGGCGGCTTGACACCGTGACCAGTCGTCATCCGTCAAATCGGTGACCCCTAGGCCGTAGCGGCCGCAGGTCTCGGGCTCTCGCAGGTCAACCAGTCGCATGGTCGGCACCCGGCAGACCCAGATGGCGATGCGCACGAGATTCAGCTCGCCTTCGGATCGAAGCTCTTCGAAACGGATCAGCTCCGCCCAAGCGCCGTCGGGCGTAAGCGACCAGTACTGGGTCGGGCCATCACCCGGAACATTCCAGCGGCCCGCGCGAGAGTTGGGCCGCACCCAAAACGGGACGTCGTAGGACGAGTAGCGGAAAGCTACGACGCTCTCGGCCGCCCGGAGCGGCGGCGACGAGAACAGGTTCTCCAGCAGTTCAGCTGCCACCTTGGACGCGTCCGGCGCGGGCAAGGCGCATCAAATCTCGTTCGCTAGCGGGATCCTCCAGGAGATCAATTGGGGCTCGTCCACCCAGCTCAAGCCGTTGGCGATGAAACCAGGCGTAGACGCCTTGATCCGTCCAGGCGTAACGAAGAATGGCTCCCAAGCGAGCGAGCATTTGTAGTCGGTGCGAGCTCACCCCTCCGTCTTGACGACGACGCTGAAACTGTCGCGTTGACATACCGGCGAGCTCTGCCAGCTGGTTCACCGCAAGCCCCGGGAACCAGTTCTCCAGCAAATGCACCGTCTCCTGGGCATCCCGCAGGCCGGCCGGCGGCTGCTCTTGAAGTAGATCACGCAAGACGTGGCGGACGGCTTCGGCCTCAATCAGGGCGCGGTCCGCGAGATCCAGCGGCGCCCCATCGTCGATGCTCAACGTGAGCATCTCGATCAGGCGGCGACGAATCTCGTCCCGAGCATCAGCGTCGACCTGCATCGGGAGATTCGTGTTCACGCGCCCCGCCACCTGCTCTGCCGTGTCATGCAGCCGATCAACGCTCTCACGATCCAAGGCATTGCTCTGCACTGCCGCCTCAAGGGCCACCTGCAAATCCGACAGCTCGTCATCGGCCTGCCGCAACGCAGCCCGCTCCCGCTCCTCGAGCATGGGCATCCAGCCGCCCTCCTTCGTCCGAATGTCGCGTGCACGTCGCCCCAATGCGACGTCATTGAGACAATATAGCTCTGCAAGGCGACAGACAAGCGAGACCGGCCTTCCAGGGCCACGAAACTGATCGGAGGGTACCGCTGGCTCTCAGGGGCACGCGGCTGGGCGCCGGTCGGCCAGGGCTTCAACCAGCCGTTCAATCGTGCGCTGAAGGATCCCCTGTGAGACGCTAAATCGTCGACACGGCTACTGTCGTCGGATAGGGGAAGTCTCGGTCTCGTGGCTGCCTTGGCGACTTAGCAGAAGCAGAAACTCACGCAGGCCGGGGAGTCAGACGTGTTGCCGCACTC
>JBPCPC010000097.1:0-13070 GCA_050999585.1 Solirubrobacteraceae bacterium
TGCCGGGGGATCATTTGGCGTGGTTTGTGCTCGCCGCGGTTGATCAGTTTGAGCTCGCGGGGTTCTATGCGGCGTATCGAGCTGATGGGCATGGCCGCGCGGCGTATGACCCGGCGGTGGTGGTCGCGCTGGTTCTGTACTCGTTCTCGACGGGCGTGGAGTCCTCGCGCAAGATCGAGGGTCACTGTCGCCAAGACGTCGCGTTTCGGGTGATCACGGGCAATGTGATTCCTGATCGGGCGACGATCGCGAGGTTTTTGCGCCGTCATGAGCTGGCGTTGTCTGACTTGTTTTCTCAGGTGCTGGATTTGTGCGCCCGGGCGGGGCTGGTCGCCTCGGGGGTGGTCGCGGTGGACGGCATGAAGGTGTCGGGCAACGCGAACCGTGACCGCAACCTTGACTATGACCAGATCGCCCGGGAGATCATCGCCGGCGCGATCGCGACTGACGAGATCGAGGATCAGTCTCACGGCGACGGTTGTGGGGATGAGCTGCCTGAGGAGCTGTCGACGCCGCAGGGGCGTGCGGAGTGGCTGGGGCGTGAGCTCGCGCGCGAGCAGGACCAGGACGCTGATGAGGGGCAGGCTGCCCAGAGCGACGAGGTTGTGGGCGAGGCCGATCCGCAGTTCGATGTCGATCGGATTGTTGATCGGGTTCAGGGTCGCAAGGGGTGGGCGCGTGAAGCGCGCCGCCAGCTTGAGCGTGAGCGGACCCGGTCAGCGGGGCCGGTGCCCCGCTCACGACCGGCGCGGCTGCGCGATGCCGCCGGTCGCCTCGAGGACGAGCTGGTCGCGGAAGCGCGTGGCAACCGAGCCTATGAGGCGTGGCGGGCTCAGGGACGAGCGCGCGATGGGAAGCGGTTTGGTCGGGGACCGAACCCGTGGCGGGCGCCGGAGGTGCCGGCCGGGGTGATCAATCTCTCAGATCCCGACACCAAGTTGATGAAGGGGATGCGCAATTACGTGCAGGGCTACCACGCGCAGGCGATCGTCAACGAGCGCCAGATCGTGCTCGCCGCGGAGATCACCAACGATCCCGGCGACTTCTCGCACCTACGACCGATGATCGACAGCATGCTCGGCGAGCTTGACCGCGCCGGCGTTCAGGACCGTCCCGAGATCGTGGTCGCCGACGCGGGCTACTGGAACGAGGAGCACATCAACGACGTGATCGCCGATCGCCACATGCAGGTCCTGATCCCGCCCGATTCCGGCAAACGCCACGGGCCGCGCCCGGGCTGGGACGGCGGGCTTTACACCTGGATGCGCCACGCGCTCGACAGTGACACCGGCCGCGACTTCTACCGCCGACGACGAGAAACGATCGAGCCGCTGTTCGGTCACACCAAACACAACCGCAAGTTCACGCGCTTTCCCCGACGAGGACGACTATCAGTCAGAACAGACTGGCGGTTACTGATGGCCACGCATAACCTGACCAAGCTCCACCGCCACCAGTTAGCCACCGGATAGACCCCGACGGCAGCCCAGGGCGCCGCCAGGCGCCCCGAGCGCCAGCCAATCACCCCAACCCGCCGATCAGCCGAGCAGCCGAGCAAGCCCAAGCTCGCTCCCCACCCAGCCGATCGTTTACGCGACGGCCTCACGGCGAACCAGAAGCGGAACTGAGCCGCCGCCCCGTCACGGTCAAGCTCCACGAGAACAACCACGGCTGGCGCTCCAACCACTGCCGGCCATCACGCCGGTCCTCGACATCAATGAACTGATGCGCGTGGCGCCCGCCACTTACTCGGTGCAGGTCGGCACGTACAGCGGGTACGCCGCGGCCTTCAGGACGATCGAGTTGATCGGGGTCAGGTTCTCGACCTGATAGTCGCCCTCGTCGACTGAGTCCCAGAACTGCTTGGTCCCGTTGTATCCGGTGCAGAGGTCCGCCTCCGCCGCTTCGTGATAGTGGCTGTCGTAGTGCTGGTTATTGACGATCAGGTGGCTGTGGTACTGACTGTGCAGGTTGTACGCGCCGTAGTTGTAGTAGCGCAGCTCGACGCCGGAGCCAAACGTCGAGCCGTTGTAGACGCATACGTAACCGCTGCTGCATCCGGGTACCGCTTGCCCAGGCCTCAGGCTGCAGATCCGCCCATACGGGCAGTTCGCGGGTGGTGTCGAGGCCTGCGCGGCCGGCAAGGCAGCGCACGTCATCGTCGCGGCGCTCGCCGCGATCGTGACGAGCAGCAGCCGCAGATGAGAACGGAATGTCGGGCGTCGTCGATTTCGCATCAGTCGGACAATACTGAGGGCTCCGACCGCATCGATACCGGACGTGCCGTCGCGACCAACGCCACCGTCCACTCCTGAGCCGAGCGCAGCGCAGGCATCTCGACAAGCTGCAGACACGGACCGAGAGTGCTCCAATCACGAAGCTCGGCCATCTGGGCGACCAACTGCGCCAGCTGCTGCCCTTACTGGCCTGGCCGCAATCGAGCGGCCACCGCTTACGCGAGACGCCCATTCCACGAAAAACAGTGGCAGTCACCCTGACCCGTCGCGGGTGGCACCGCGACGGTCGGGAAGATGTAGCCGCGCTCGTGTTTGGCGACCTCCTGCCGCCATCGGGTCAACATCGAGCAGACCTCGGTGCTGCTGGCCCGCTGGATCGACCGGCGGCGCCGGCTTGGGCCCAACGCTCGGGGTCGCTGCTCGATCTCAGACGACGAAACATTCACCGGTCATCGTGCTGAAGAGGCACGTGAGACTTGGGCCGGCGACTGCACCCATTGGTCGTGAAGACCGCGGCACTGACGTGGGCACCGAGGGCGACGGCGGTCACTACACCACCGGTAACTCCGGTTGCCGACCATCCGCAGAGGAAGCTGATGACAACGACCACGCCAACAACGGCGAGTTTCTTGACAAGAGCGACGGTTTTTGGCCAGTTCACTTGGTCCTCCCTTGAAGATACGCCGCCCGGCAACGGTCCAAATCCATCGCATCCACCGCGCCCAGCACCATCCAGACCAAATGATCCTCCGGCAGCCACTCGCTCAACGACGGCGGCATCAACAACATCTGCCCACGCTGACAACCAACGAATTCTCGAGCCATCCCAGAAGTGTCTTAAATTAAACCCGCCAGACAGACCCGATATTCCGACAGCCTCCGCGCGAAGCGATCGTCCGCCTACCGCGGCGCCGGCGCTCGGGTGCGCTTCGGGCGCGACCCGGCGGCGGTGCACTGATTGTTCACAACGTGCTAGCTGGCCCACGAGTAGCCAGCTAATTCGCGGCCCGGGCGTAACCGCAACAGCGGCAAACGTGCCCCCCCGCCGCCCACTGGGACGCTGTCGCTGCTGCTCAAACTCAGCACTCTGGACCGCGAGGATCGAGGCGCCTGCGTTCGTGGCGATGCACAAGGACATGCACCTGACGCCGCTCGCGTCTGGGCCTGTCGCACTTGCTTGCGCGAGCCGGCGTCTCAGCGACGTGAAGCGCGATGCCGCTCGTCTTGCTCGTGGCCGTCGGGTAAATGATTCGCCCGTGTGGCGGCGACGTTCGTGCTGGCGAGGGGTCGCCCGGCCCCTTGGGGAAGCCGCTGCCAGCCTCGGCGGGATCAGCCGGGAGCGTGTCTATCGGGTGCCTTGAAGCCTGGGGCGGCCGCCCCAGCCCCCGGCTCAGGGGCATGCAGCAGGTGCTCGGTCGTTGTAGAGCGTCAGGAGGCTGCGGGTTGCGGCTGTGAGTCTCCTTTCGCAGCGCACAGCGGATCTGCCGCGGCGTTGAAATCGATCGATCCCGCGGTCGTGCTTGATCTGTCTGAACACGGGTTGCCTGGCGCTTCTTGTAGACCGCCTGAGCGTAAGTCATTCTCAAGGACACGGCGCATGAACGAGTAGCAACCGTCGTCCCATCCCACCCGCGGTCCGACTCGTAACCGTGACTCTGTCCTCGCGGACTTGTTGACACCCGGACGCTCCAAGCGGAGCGGACGAGGCGCCGTAGGTGTCCTGCTCGGCGTAGGTGTGGGCGCCCTGTCGGCCGTCGCCGTCAACGTTGCGGTCAAAGGTCCACGGCGAGCTGGGCGTGCCGTCGCCCCATCCATCGACGCACTCACAGGACCACTGAGGGTCGCAAACCTCCCGAGTGACCGACCGCGCCTCAGCCGTGCACACTTCCAGTCGTCAAGTCCGGGAGCGCCAGCACGGCGACGGCGGCACACACGTAGCGTTCCGTAAAGTCATGCGGCATCGTACCTACCTACCCGCGGCCCAGCCGTCGTCGCGGCTGGGTCAGCAGCCGCACGGTCCTGCTCGTCACGCCGATCCTGCCGTTCGACCCTGCCGACAGCAAACGGAACGTCACTCTCGCCAGCTGGTGAGCGCGTGCCAGCGCTATGCCGAAGGGGTTGAGCCTGATCGTCACGATCCCGTTGCGGCGACCCGGTGGGGCGATCAGTCTGGTTAGCCCCAACACAACCGCGCCGACCTTGGCGAACCGAACCAGGTCTCGCGCCCGCCGCCTCGAGCGGACGGTCTGGACCTCAATGATCCCGTCGCACCCGAGCCGCGCGGAGAGACACGGGCGCCGCAACTGGATCGTGGTGGAGGTCTTGTACACCTTGAGGTAGGCGAGCTGCGCGGCGAGCGAAGCCGGCTTCAGCTTCACAGTAGTGAGTTCCGCCCGCGGGAGCCCCGAGTGGCACCCAGAACCGTACCCGTAGGCCTGGACGGTCCCCAGCGGCTTTGTGAAGTCCGTGACGCCGGAGCCGATGGGGTGGCTGTAGTCCGGCAAGGTGTCCGTGTGCTTGACATTCTTATTCGGATCGCTGGACCAAACCTCGTTGCCGTTCGCGTCGTGTCCCGGCGTGTAGTACACGCCCGTGTAGGTGGGATAGGTGTAACTGGTGTCCTCGAACGCCATCTCGATCGTCTCATCGGGGTTGCGGAACGTGAAGTAGCGGCTGGCGGAGGCCGTCTCGCCAGCGCTGTCGGTCACTTGGAGCGTCACCGTGACGCCCGGGCGGAAGATTCTCAGTGCGTAGGCGGGATAGTCGCCGTAACTGAGCCCGAAGACCGAACCCACCTCAAGCATCCCGCGGTAAGCTCCGATCGTGCTGTAAGCAGGCCCGAACGCGTGCGCGAAAGTTGGCGTTGTGGTGACCACTGGTGGCACTGGAGGGTTGCCGGCCAGGACGCTGGTCGGGTCGGCGACCGACCAGCGGTACCGCGTGATCGGACGGCGGGCGGACCGCTTCAGGTGCTGTGGGCCCTCGCTGCCGACCGACGTCGAAGCGTCGAAGCTGACGCTATCGTCGGCGCACGGCAGGGTCGGAGCTTTTCCGAACTGCGCCACCGGTCCGGCTGGCGGTGGTGGTGGTGGTGGTGGCTGCGGTAGTGCTGGCGGCGGCGGTGGTGGGGGTGGTTGTCCGGCGGCACTAGTCTGGGCGCGGGAGCTGGCGGTGGCGGTCGCGCCTCCGGTGTCGGTGATCGTGGTGGCGACCGGGTAGCTGCCGGCCGCGGCGTAGGTGTGCGAGCCCGAGACATCGAACCCACCAGCCGCCGCCGCCGCCACAGTGCCGGTGCTCCTTGACCCGTCGCCCCAGGCGATCTGCGCGCTGAAGTCGTCGGCCGTCCCGCCCGGATTCGCGTCGGTGATGTGCGCGACCACGGAGTTCAGCGAGTGGCCCGCCTGCCCGACCACGTCCTGGCCGACCGCACCCAGCGACGCATCCTGCACCGTAGCGGTGAACGCCACCGTCGCATCCTCGCCGACCCTCGTGCAGGTGTAGGTCAAGCTTCCGGTGTAGGTGCCATCCTCGGCATACGTGTGGGTGCCCTGCACGCTGTCGCCGTCCTCGTTCCCGGGCGAGGTGGGTGTGCCGTCACCCCAATGAATCGTCGCGCTCACCAGGTCACAGCCCGCGATCCCGGCCACGTCCTGCGTGAACGACTGCCCCTCGACCGCCGTCACATCAGCAGCCGCGAAGCTCGGGAACGCCAGCAGCACGACAGTAGCCATGCACGCGCAACCGAGTGAAAGCCGTCGAATCACCTGGGGCGCCGGGTCCGAACCCGGACGGTCCTCGTCGTAGTGACGATCTTGCCCTTGGCTCTGAAAGAGTCGAGTTGCAGAATCACCGTCCGAAGCTTGTGAGCGTGGGCCAACGCTCTGCCGCGGGCATTGAGCTTGACGACCAGCTTAACCATCTGCCCCGCCGGAATCACGAACGCGTTGCGACCCAGCAGCCCCGGATCGGACCGCTGGCGCCGGGCGGCCGATCGATGCTCACGCCGGCGCAGGAGGGAGCTGCGGAGGTCTACCACACCGACGCAGTTCAGCAGAGGGTTCGAGCACCCGACCTGGACCAGAACCGACGTGCCCGACAGCGAAACAACCTGTCGGATCACTGCGGCCGCGAAGTCCGCCGCAGTGTCGGTGCGCTTCTGGCAGAGCGGCACGTTGGAGGAGGCCGTCCAGAGGTACGACCCGTTTATGACGGATTGCTCGTCGTAGTCGATCGTCTCGCTCGGGTTGACGAATGTGACTGCGCGGGTGATCGAGGCCGTCCTCCCGGTGCTGTCGAGGACGCTGAGAGAAACTGTGATCGGCGGGCGCAAGAGGCGAAACATGTAGACGATGGGGCCGTATGGGCCGAAATCGGCATACGCGGGATCCAGCCCTTCGCTGAACTCGGAGTACGCCCCGAAGGCTCGCGTGAGCGTCGGTGCGGTCGTCACGGCGGTCTGGACGGTGCTGCGGCGCCCGCTGAACGCCCCCGTGGTGACGTTTGCGAAGGTCCATCGATATTGCGTGATCGGGCTGCCACTGCCTGATGCCGAGGCGTCAAAGCTGATTGCGTCGTCGCGACACGGGTTGGCCGGCGAGTAGGTGAACCGCGCGGTCGGTGGACCCAGGATCGGCGGCGGGGGTGGTGGTGGCGGCGGCGGCGGTCCAGCGCTGATCTGGGCGGTCGAGCTGGCGCCGGTGGTCGAGCCGCCGGTGTCGGTGACCGTGGTGCTGATCGGGTAGCTGCCGGCTGCCTGGTAGGTGTGAGTTGCGCTGACCTCAAAGCCGCCGCCCGCCGCAGCGGTCAGCATGCCCGCGCTGGTCGACCCATCCCCCCACGCGATCTGGCCGGAAAGATCAGCTGCGCTGGCGCTCGGGTTCCCATCGGCGACGTGCGCCACAACCCCGCTCAGCGGCTGTCCCGCCGCCCCCGAAACGTCGCGTCCGACGCCGGCCAGGGGGGCGTCCTGGACCGTCGCTGTGAACGTCGCCATCTGCACGCCACCGAACTGGGTGCACGCGTAGGACACGCTCCCGGCGTAGGTTCCTTCCTCGGCGTAGGTGTGGGTTCCCTGCACGCTGTTCCCGTCGGCCGCGCCGGGCGAGCTGGGCGTTTGATCGCCCCAATCGATTGTCGCGCTGGCCAGCCCACAGCCCCCAATTGCCGCCACATCACCGCTGAACGACTGCCCCTCGACCGCCGAGACATCAGCCAACGCCACACTCGGCAGCAACACCAGCAGCGCCAGCGCCGCAGCGCACGCGCAGCCGACGCGTGATCGGTGAGCCCTCGTCCAACTCCTGGCCTGGCTGATTGACTGCATCTGATTCGCCCCTCGCTGCTACTGGATGACCCGCACAGGGCCATGACCGGAGTCCGCTTCCCCGGACAGAGACATGGATCGAAACACGACCTATGCGCGTGCACAATGGGGACCCTCCCTACTCTTTGCTTCCGACCGCATCGTCACGGGCTCGGTCGGCCGGGCATAATCTGGGCGTCGGCATGAGCGGTGCAGTGAATCTGCTGTTGGAGCGTGAGTCCGAGCTGGCGGCGGTGGACTCGGCGCTGGTCGGGATGGGTGGAGTGGTGCTGGTGCGGGGCGAGCCGGGGATCGGCAAGACCCGGTTGGTGACCGAGGCCGGGGAGCGCGCGGAGCGCGCCGGGAGATGGGTGCTTCGCGGCCGGGGGGGCGAGCTCGAGCGGGATTTCGCCTTCGGGGTCGTTCGCCAGCTATTCGAACCTGCGCTGCGCGGACTCGACGGCCCGGAGCGCTCCGCGGCGCTGGAGGGGGCGGCCGCGCTGGCGGCACCCGCGGTGGGGCTGGACGACGATCGTGACGGCCTGGCCGTCGGCGATCGGCTGTTCGCGGTGATGCATGGGCTGTACTGGCTGTGCGCGAACCTTGCCTCGCGCCGCCCGCTCGTGCTGGCGGTGGACGACGCGCATTGGGCGGACGAGCAATCGCTGCGATGGCTTGCCTATCTCGCGCGGCGTCTGGCGGACGTGCCGGTCCTGGTCGTGCTGGCCACCCGCGTGAAGGAGGGCGCGGAAGGCTCGGCGTCGCTTCAGGCGATCGCCGCTGAACCGCTGACGCGCATGTTCCAGCCGCGACCGCTGAGCGTCGTCGGGGTGGACGCCTTCTTGGCCGCCGTGCTGGGAACCCGGCCAGCACCCGAGGTTGCGCGCGCGTGCCATCAGCGCAGCGCCGGAAACCCGTTCGTCCTACACGAGCTGACCGCCGCGCTGTCAGAGGCTGGGATCGCTCCCGACCGGCCGGAGGCTGTCGAGCGCGTCGAGCGCCTCCTTCCCGGGACGGTGAGCAGGAGCGTGCTGCGGCGGCTGGGCCGGCTGCCTGAGCCGGCGGCCGCGCTCGCGCGTGCGCTGTCGGTGCTAGGCACAGACGCGCAGCTCGGGGATGCGGCCCGGCTCGCCGAGCTGCCCGATCGCGTCGCCGCGGATGCGTTTGACGCGCTCGTCGGAGCGGGATTGCTGCTGGCGGGAATGCCGCTGCGGTTCGTGCATCCGCTGATGCGCGAGGCGATCTACGGTGATCTGCCCGTCGGTCTGCGCCGCTATGAGCACCGGCGCGCGGCCGAGGTGCTCGCGGCGCGGGTTGCACCGGAGCGGATCAGTGCGCACCTCTTGCAATGCGAGCCGCAGCGCGACCCAGAGAGCGTCGCGATCCTACGCTGCTGTGCCGCTCGGGCAGTCAAGCGCGGCGCCCCGGAGACCGCAGCGCGCTACCTGACGCGTGCGCTTGAAGAGCAGCCCGGCCCTGAGGTGCGCGGCCCGCTGTTGCGCGAACTGGGAGTGGCGGAGGCGCGGGTGGGTCGGGCCGAGGCGATCGAGCACTTGGAGGAGGCCGTCGACCTCCTCGGGAGCGGCGCCGAGATCGTCGCCGCCACTCGTGAGTTAGCGCTGGGGCTCGCGATGCTGGGCCGCATGTCCGAAGCCGTGGCGGCGCTGGAGCGAGGGGTCGCTGCGCTCGGCGGCCGTGAGCGCGAGCTCGAGCTGCGGCTCGAGGGCGAGCTATGCGCGATTGGCCAGCTCGAGGTGTCCTCGACGCCGCGCGTCAGCGCACGGCTGCGTCGCCTCGCGCCGGGGCTGACCGGCGAGACGTTGGGAGAGCGCCTCGTATTGGCGAGCTACGCGCACCTGCGCTCGGTCGAGCTCGCCCCGGCCGAGGAGCTGCTGGACCTGGCCCAGCGGGCGCTCGGAGACGGCCTGTTGCTGGTCGAGCAGTCCGCGGACTCCCCCGCGTTCTACCTGCTGATGTACGTGTTCGAGCGAGCCGGACGTCTCGACCTCGCCTACCGATGGCTGGCCGAAGCCCTAATCGAAGCGCGCGGACGGGGCTCGCTGCTGGGGACGAGCATCGCGCTGGCGGTCCGAAGCCAGCTGCGCTGGCTGGCGGGCGAGCTGGCCGACGCCGAGGCCGACGCCCGGATCTCGATCGACGCTCAGCTCGAGGCCGGCTGGGCATCGGTCCTCCCGCTCGCGGTTGCCGCACTCGCCGAGTGCCTGCTCGAGCGCGGGCAGGCCGAGGCGGCGATTCGGCTGTTCGAAGACAGCCGTCTCGGCGGCACGTTGCCAGAGCAGCACATGTACCGCTGGGCGCAGGCATCGCGCGGCCGCGCTCGCCTCGCCGGCGGCCTAGCCGACCAGGGCCTCGCCGACCTGCTCGACTGCGAGCGCGAGCAAATGGGCCCGCTGGCGTCGGTTGCGCTGCTGTGGCGCACCGATGCCGCGCTGGCGCTCGCCGCCACAGGGGCCCATGCCGAAGCCCGCCGCCTCGCCGCGGAGCAGCTCACGCTCGCCCGCCACGCAAACGTGGCGCGGCCTCTCGGCGTCGCACTCAGGACCATCGGTCTGCTCTCCGAGGGTCAGGAGGCGCGGCGTCTGCTGACCGAAGCCGTCCTCGTCTTGGCAGGGTCCTCGGCACGTCTCGAGCACGCGCGAGCACTGATCGAGCTCGGAGCGGCCGTACGCCGAGCGGGCCAGCGCAAAGCGGCACGGGAGCACCTCAGCGCCGGCTATGAGCTCGCCCGCGGGTGCGGCAGCCCCGAGCTGCTCAAGCGCGCCCGCGAGGAGCTGGCGGCAACCGGCGTGCGGTTGCGGCGACAGGCCCTGACTGGCGCGGACTCGCTGACACCCAGCCAGCGAAGAGTCGCGGAAATGGCCGGCGGCGGTATGAGCAACCCAAGCATCGCCCAAGCCCTATTCGTAACACGCAAGACCATCGAGATGCACCTCGGCAACGCCTACAGGAAACTCGGCGTCACCGGACGCGAGCAACTCGCGGCCGCGCTCGCAGCAGACGAGGGCGACCGAGAGCACCTCCCAGTCGGCTGACCAGTTGCCAGCGGACCTGAGCCTCGCGTAGGGGTCCAGGTGAACAGCCGCAAACGGCGGCGCTTTCGGGCCGGTACGGAGAGAGCCCGCGTCGGGGTCCTGCTGACACTCGCTCTCAACGGGCGGGGATCCCACCGCACGTCGGCTCTGCGAAGCCGCAAGCACGGTGCGAGCGCGGGGCGGTTCGTCGTCGTGATCTACGCGACGGTGCCAGCCCGGTGGCAGGGCCGTTCGCCGAGGGGAGTGGCATTCGCGTTCGAGCCCGCCCGTTCGAGCCGCCACTTGCTCCGTCCGCACGGACCGAGCGGCATGAACCGCCTCGTGGTCCGATGGCTACCCCGCGTCCGCGTGCTGCACCCACTTGCCCGATCAGCGCTTCGACGCCAAAACCTAAGGGAGGAGCCCAGTGCGCTAGCAGTGCATGCTGGGATCTGCGCGGGGGCCGTCAGCAACTGCGATCTATCAAACCGAAGTGTTATTTATCTACATGCCCTTAGCCGGACGGCGCCAGCCGAGCAAGCGCCCGCCCGCGTGCCGGACGCCCACGTAGGCACGGCTTCCGCTTCGAAATCCCCGAGCGGCACGACGTCGCAGCTGGCTTGCGCTCGCGAGCAGGACCAGCGGCGTCGCGCTTCACCTCGACGTCACTTCCTCTCAGGCAGGCAACGCGACAGTCCGTGACGCGAGCGTCCTCAGACGCGCCGACTTGCGCATCGTCATCAACGCGGGCGCCCCGTTCCGCCCTTCTAACGTTGTCGGGTCCGAAAGGTTCCAGCAGTCCGACTCGCGACGGGGCTGCGCCGAACGCGGGCGCGCGCTTTCGCGTGGATCCGATCGCGCGGCCGTGCGACGGGGCCGTTCCCGATTCTCGTGATCGCATTCGTCGACGCCGGTGAAGAACACCGACGAGTGCTTTGTGAAAGGGCCCTGAACCGCGCCTGGTAACCGCGAGCGAGCGCGTTGCTGCGATTGGGATCGCGAGCCGCGGCACACGTGACAGCCCCCAGGGTGCTGATCCGCATCGGGCGCCCGCGGGGGCCGCGACGATCGCTTTGGGGGTCTCGACGCGCCGGCACCGACCTACGCCGCGTGACCGTCATCGAGCGCCAGCGAGATCAACGCGAGAGCGAAGCGGTCACTAACGCGCACCGACCAGCAGCCCAGGGGGTGGTCACCCAACCCGTCATCGCCGCCGTGACCACGCTACGCACCGCCGCCGACCAGCGGCGATAGCTTCCGGCCATCGGGGGACTGCCTACGCACTGCCACGTTGCTGGATGACGCCGCCCCCGCCCCGCTTACGGCGACGACGAGGATCGCGTGATCCGTCCGCCCCTCGCCGCCGGCGCGCCCTTACGTCGCAAAGCGAGCGTCAGAGCATCGAGCCTCAGTCCATGAAAGGAAGCGTCCAGGCGGTCGTGATTAGAGGCTGGCAGCAATCAGCGCACTGGCGTGGATGACGCCGCACACGTAACGACGGACGTCCTGGTTACGATCTGGGTCTGGCTTCCGCGACGACATCTTCTGCCCAGCTAGCTCCTGATGACGATCGGGTGCGCCGAGCGTTGTTCACGCTTCGGGAGAGCGCCGCCTATCTAGATGTTCCGACGTCGACGCTTCATCAGTGGGTTCGTCCTAGCGATGGTCCTGGGCTGGTGACGATCTTTCCAAGAGCTGGCCGGTCGGCCACCGTCCCCTTCGTCGGCTTTGCTGAGGCCTACGTGTTGAGCGTCCTGCGCCACGCGGGGGTCCCAATGCAGCGCATCCGGCCCGCGGTCGCCCGGCTCAGCGAGGAGTTCGGGCTCGACCACGCCCTCGCATCCCAGCGTGTGTACACCGACGGCGCCGAACTGATCTTTGACTACGCCAGCGCCAGCGACGACGACGCTCTGCTGACGGTTGTATGGACCGGCCAGGAACATCTCACTGAGGTCATCCGCGGGTATCTCACGCGCATCAGCTACGGCGGAGATGGCTGGGCTGAGCAGATCCAGCTCCCGGCATACACAGCCGCCGACGTGATCGTTGATCCAGAGCGCGCGTTTGGGCAGCCCCTCGTCATCCACGGCGGTGCCCGCGTCGAGGACCTCGTCGACCGGTTCCGTGCCGGTGACAGCGTCTCTGACATCGCCGAGGACTTCGGAGTCCCGCAGGACGAGGTCGAGGACGTCATCCGGGTTGCCACCCGACTCGCTGCCTGAGTTCTTTATCGACCGCAGCCTGGGACGACACCTCGTCCCCAACGCGCTGCGCCGAGCCGGCGCGACCGTTCACTCGATGGCCGACGTCTACGGCGAGCGGATCGGCCAAGGACTTCAGGATGAAGAATGGTTGCGCGACGCCGGCACGCGCGGCTGGGTGGTCCTGATGAAGGATGCTCGCATCCGGCGTCGCCCCGCCGAACTGGAAGTCCTCATTGCACACCAGGTCCGCGCTTTCTGCCTGACCAACGCCAACCTCCGCGGCGCAGACCAAGCG
>JBPCPC010000098.1:0-5226 GCA_050999585.1 Solirubrobacteraceae bacterium
GGCACGAGCTCGGCGCCGAGCCGGCCGCGCAGCCACGCCGAGGCGCCGACCAGCGGCCGATCACCCACCCGGAGAGCGACCGCCGTGGCCACGCGCAGGCCGAGCCGGGCCGCTCGCTCCACGCACGCGTAGCGGCGGCCCAGCAGGCCGGCGATGCGCTCAGAGCGCTCGCTGTGGGAGCGGACGCGCAGGTCCTTGATCAGCTCGCCGGTGTCGATCGCCACCGGGCAGGCGCTGCGGCACGAGCCGTCGACGGCGCAGGTCTGGATCGCGTCGTAGTCGTACTGCTCCAACAGCGCCTGCTGCACCGGAGATCCCTCCGGCTGGCGGGCCAGCTCGCGACGCAGCACGATCCGCTGCCGCGGCGTGGTGGTGAGGTTCTGAGATGGGCACACCGCCTCACAGAATCCGCACTCGATGCACTTGGTGACGCTCTCCTCGACCTCGGGCACGCTCTTGAGGTTGCGCAGGTGCACGCCCGGGTCGCGGTTGAGCACGATCCCGGGCCCGAGCACGCCGGCCGGGTCGGCCAGCTGCTTGACCCGCCACATCAGCCCGGTGGCGACCGGCCCCCACTCGCGTTCTACGAACGGCGCCATGTTGCGCCCGGTGCCGTGCTCGGCTTTCAGCGAGCCGTCGTACTTGTCGATGATCAGGTCGACCAGCGCGTGCATGAACGTGTCGTAGCGCTCGCGCTCGGACGCCTGGGTGAAGTCAGCGGTGAGGATGAAATGCAGGTTGCCAGCCGAGGCGTGGCCGGCTAGCCCCGACAGGAAACCGTGGGCGCCGAGCAGCGCCTGCAGGTCACGGGCGGCCTCGGCAACGCGCGCGGGCCGCACGCACACGTCCTCGATGATCATCGTGATCCCCGGGGGGCGCAGCGCGGCGAGCAGGCCCTGCATCCCCTCGCGGACCCGCCACAGCAGCTCGACGCGCTCCGGCGCCCGGGAAAACGCCGGCGGGTCGCCGAGCAGCGGGCGGCCCTCGAGGATCTCCAGCGCGGCCCGCTCCAGCGATTCCAGCTGATCGGGGTCCTCGGCGCGGAACTCGATCAGCAGCGCCGCCGAGGTCGGCGGCAGCTGCTTCCACTCCGGCGGGGTGCCCGGCATGTTCCAGGCGGCGGCGATCAGCGTTGGCGCAACCATCAGCTCGGTGGCGGTGGCGCCGGCGGCGACCAGCGGCCCGACGGCGTCGGCGGCCGCATCGAGGTCCTCGAACCCGACCAGTCCAAGTGTGGTGTGCCGGCCCAGCGGCACGGTCTCGAACACCGCCTCGGCCACGAACGCCAGCGTCCCCTCGGAGCCGACCACCAGCCGCCGGAAGATCTCCAGCGGGGTGTCGGCGTCCAGGAACGCGCATAGGCGATACCCGGTGGTGTTCTTGATCTCGACTTTGGCGGCGATCCGCTGCGCCAGCGCAGTGTCGGCGCGGATCTGGTCGGGGATCTCGGCCAGCCCGGCCACCAGCTCCGGCGCGGCGGCGGCGAAATGCCGCTCGGCGTCGGCGGCCGCAGTGTCGATCACCGTCCCGTTGGCCAGTACCAGCGTCATCGCCGAGACCGTGCGATAGGAGTCGGCGACCACGCCACAGCGCATCCCGCCGGAGTTGTTGGCGATCACGCCGCCGACGCACGCGATCGGGGTGCTCGCGGGATCGGGCCCGAGCCGCCGCCCGTGGCGAACGAGCAGGCGGTTGACATGACCGAGCACCGCGCCGGGACCCACGCGCGCCCGCGCGCCCCCGTCCTCGATCCGGATCCGGCGCCAATGGCGCCGCACGTCGACGAGGATCGAGTCGGTCTGACCCTGGCCGTTGAGGCTGGTGCCAGCGGCGCGGAACACCAGCGGGGCGGCCAGTTCGGTCGCACAACCCAGCAGCGCGACCAGATCGTCGATGTCGCGCGGCACCGCGACCGCCCGAGGGATCATCCGATACGGGCTGGCGTCGCCGGCATAGCGGATCAGGTCAAGCGCGCGGGTGAGCACCTGATCGGATCCGAGCGCCGCCTCCAGCCGGGAGCGCAGCGGCTCCGGGGTCCCGCCCGCGACCCAGTCCGGAGCGCGGTCGGGCGCCGGTGGTGGGGGCGTGGCGGTCTGCACGTTGGGCGTGGCGACGGCGGCCGGCGGCGTCATCAGCGCGTTACTGAAGCCACATGCCTGGGGCCACCGGCACCTGCACAAGGCGGGGGCCGTCATGCACCGCGATCGCCTCGCGCAGCGCTTCGGTCAACTCGTCGCGGCCGACCACATCGCGAGCGGACATGCCGTAGGCGCGGGCAACGGCGGCGACATCAAGCGCGGGCAGGTCCAGCCCCGGTGAACCCGTCAGCTGCTCCAGCATTGCGAACCATTTGAGGATTGCGTACTCCTGGTTGCGCAGCACCAGGAACGTGACCGGCACCTTGTAGGCGACCGCACTCCAGAGCGCCGTGATCCCGTACTGCGCCGAACCCTCGCCGAGCACGCACACGACGGGGCGGCCCGGCTGGGCCAGTTGCACGCCGACGGCGGCCGCGATCCCAAACCCGAGACCGCCGCTGGCGCCAAAGTAATAGCTGCCCGGGCGGGAGATCCGCAGCCGGTTTCGCAACGCCAGCGTCGATGACGGCGCCTCCAGGACGGCGATGGCGTCCTGCGACCAGACCTCGGCCAGCGCCGCCATCGCCTCTGATCCGCTGAGGCGGTCGGGCGGATCGGCCGCCGGTGGCTCGTCCGGCTCGGGCCTCGCCTCCGGACGCGCCCGCTCAGACTCCGGCACCAGCTCCACCAGACGCTCCAGCGCCAGCCCCACGTCGCCGACGATCGCGTCGCCCATCGGGGCGCGCGCCGCCTCTCCGGGATCGCTCGTGATCGCCACCAGCGAGGTGTCCGGACCGAGCAGCGGGCCCGGTATATAGGGGTAGTAGGCGAACACCGAAGAGCCGACGACCAGAACCAGGTCATGGGCCTTGAGCGTCTCTGAGAGCGGGCCGATCGCCGGTGGCAGCACGCCGATGAAGTTCGGGTGGCGCTCGGGAAAGCCGATCCGCGAGCCACCGGTGGCCGGCGGGGCCCACACGGGCAGGCGCTGCTTCTCGGCCAACGCGACCGCGTGCTCCCAGCCGCCGGCGACGTCCACGTCGGGGCCGACGACGAGCACGGGCGACGCGGCCGCCGCGAGGCGGGCGGCGAGCTCGTCCAGAGCGTCGGGATCGGGTGCGGCACGGCCGTTCAAGCGTCGCGCGGTGGCGTGCTTGGCGCGGTCCTCGTCGGCCTCCTGGGCCCAGTCATCCATCGGGATCGAGACGAACGCCGGGCCGCGCGGCGGCAGCGTCGCGTGGGCGATCGCGCGCGCCAGCGCGCCCGGGACGTCCTGGGCGCGGGGCGGTTCGTGGCTGTACTTGACGTAGGGCTGTGGAGCCACGGTGGCGTCGCGGTTGGTCAGGTTGGCCCCGATCGTCACCTGAGCGCGGACCTGCTGGCCGGCGGTGATCACCAGCGGCGACTTGTTGGCCTGGGCGTTGAAGATCCCGCCCACGGCGTTGCCCACTCCGGGAGCGGTGTGCAGGTTGACGTGCGTGGGCCGGCCGGTGGCCTGGGCGTAGCCGTCGGCCATCCCCATCACCACCAGCTCCTGCAGACCCAGCACATAGCTGAAGTCCTCGGGGAAGTCACCGAGCATCGG
The DNA here is from genome assembly GCA_050999585.1 of Solirubrobacteraceae bacterium. Lineage (GTDB taxonomy): Bacteria > Actinomycetota > Thermoleophilia > Solirubrobacterales > Solirubrobacteraceae > Palsa-465. Next base: position 3,664 of record JBPCPC010000098.1, read on the forward strand.
GAGCTCGGTCGAGCCCGGGTTGCCGAAGATCGTGGTCATCCCGTGGGCGCGAAACAGTTCGAACGTGGCTTCCCGGACGGTCGTCATCTGGCCTGCTCCTTCTCCTGGTTCGTAGCGGGCGAGAGCCTAGTCGTTGTCCGCGCGGGGACGGCCGGTGAGGGCGGTCGGCCGCTCAGAGCTCGGCCAGGACCTCAGCGGTGGCGCGCTCCCCGGAGCTGACCGCGCCGTCCATGTAGCCGTTCCAATAGGTGGCGGTCTCGGTGCCGGCCCAGTGGATTCGGCCGACCGGCTCACGCAGGCGGGGTCCGTAGCTGACAAACGAGCCGACGGCGGGAATCCCCACCGGGCAGCCTCGCGTCCACTCCTCCTGGCTCCAGCTGGTCTCAAAGAATCGGGTCGGCCGCCGGGCCTGCTCGGACTGAAAGAACTCGGCGTACTGAGCCAGGACCACACGGCGACGGTCGGCCGGGGCCATGCGGGCGTAGCGGCGCGCGTTGTCACCGCCGACGAAGCCGAACACCACGCCGGGGCGTCCGCCGGGAGGCGAATCGTCGAACGTGATGCTCACCGGGAACCCGGTCGCCACCGCGGAACCGGTGAGGCCGCGCTCGCGCCAGAACGGACGCTCGTAGACCGCGGCGACCTTCGTCAGCGTACCCTGGCCGTAGCGCTGGGTGAGCTGATCGCGCTCGAACGGCAGGATCGGGGCGTAGTCGATCCGCCCGGCCAGGGTCGGCGGGATCGCGATGATCACCCGCTTGGCCACGACGGTGCCGCGATCGGAGACGACCCGCACGCCGGCGCGGTGCTGGGCAATCGACCGCACCGGGGCACTCAGCACGACGCGCGCGCCGAGCTCGGCGGCGAGCCTCAGCGGCAGCTGCTGAGAGCCACCGATCAAGCGAGCGGCCTGCGCCCCGCCGCGCGTGTTGAAGTTGCGCTGAAAGCTCCCCGGATGCTTGGCGTCGCCGGAGGCGGCGATGTAGAACAGCGCGAACAGCAGTGAGACCTCGCGCGGCTCGGCGCCGAAGATCGCCCGCAGCGCTGCGCTGGTCAGCTGCTGCAGGCGTGGGGTCGCCGAGGCTTCCGTCAGGTAGGTCGCCAACGTCTGGCCGTCCAGCGAGGCGGCGCCGGGCGCATCCCAGGGACTCTGCACGGACACCGTGGTCGAGAGCTTGTCAATCCCCAGCACCAGCGCGGCCAGCTCACCGGCGATGCTCGGATCCGGCGGCGCGGTCCCGAACGGCCCCCGGTCACTGTAGGTCAGCCGATCCCCGTCGGCCACGTACACGTCATCCCCGTGGTCATAGACGGGGAAGGTGCCGACGTGCAGCTCCCGCGCGAGCGCGCTGACGCGGTTCTGGGTCGGTCCAACGAAGGTGCCGCCCCGTTCGGAGACGTGACCGTGGCCGAGGTCGTGGTTCCACACCCGTCCCCCCACCCGGTCGCGCGCCTCCAGCACCACCACCGAGTGACCGGCGCGCCTCAATCCGCGGGCGGCGACCAGGCCGGCCAGGCCCGCGCCGACGACCACCACGTCGACCCGCGGGGGCGGCGCCGACG
>JBPCPC010000133.1:0-8124 GCA_050999585.1 Solirubrobacteraceae bacterium
CCCCGGCAGCAGCTGCGCATGCTCGTGCGACGCTGGGTCGAGCATGTGGTAGCGCACCGCGACCACATGCTCGTCTTTCAGCAGGAGCGCCACGTGATCGAGACCGGGGAGCAGTGGCGCGGCGTGCGCGCCAGTCGCAAGGGGTTTGAGCGGCTGGTCGCTGAGGTGCTCGCACGCGCCGTGCCCGTCGGCGCCGGGGATCCGTCGCCGGCCGTGCGGCTGGACCTGCTGGCGCTGTTGGGGATGGTCAACCACACGGCGCAGTGGTATCGCCCGCGCGGTGCGCTGACCCCCGAGCAGATTGCCGACGGCTACGTCGAGCTCGTGCTGAGCGTCTCGGCCGCCACCAGCAGCCGGCCCAGATCGCAGTCGAGCTCGAGCGCCGCGGAGGCCAGCGACATCGACACATAGCGCTGCGCGGAGTGGTCTTCGTCGCCGAGCACCATGTGCACGTCCAGACCGTCGGTGAACGCCGAAAGCCGCAGCGCCACCTCGTCGGGGGCAGCCACCCGCCACTCGCCGGTGGCGACGCCGTGGCGCACGACGGTGGCGATCGTGTCGCGCCAGCGGGCGTGGAAGCGGCGCTGCGCGGCCGCGGTCTCGGGGTGGCGACGCGAGTACACCCACAGGTCCATCCACAATGGCCAGTCGCTCGTGCTGGAACGATGGAACAGGCACGCGATCCGCTCCACCGCGGACTCCAGCCCCGCCAGCTCGGCCAGCAGCGGCTCGTAGAACGCATCGTCGGCGTGGGCGATCGCCAACGCGAACAGCTGGTCCTTGGACCCGAAGTAGTAGACGACGCTGGTGGCGCTCAGGCCGGCGCGCTTGGCGACGTCGCCGAGCCGCACATCCCACAGCCCGCGCTCCTGGATCAAGTCGACCGTGGTGGCCAGGATCTGGGGGCGGCGGACGCCGTCCAGACGTCGGCGGGGGCGCTCGTTCAGATCCGTCTCGGCCATGGTACGGTGCAGCGTGAAATCATCATTTCAAATTAGTATTTCAGATGTCCGCCGCGCCTCCTCCTCCGATCACCTCCTCACTGCGCGCCGACGCCAACGCCGGCCGGGTCGCGCTGATCACCGGCGGTGGCACGGGCATCGGGCGGAGCACCGCGCTCGAGCTGGCCGCGACCGGCGCGGCGACGATCATTTGCGGGCGCCGCGATCAGCCGCTGCGTGACACCGCGAACGCGATCCGGGCCGCCGGCGGTCGCTGCCTGGCGATCGCCGCCGACATCCGGGAGCCCGATCAGGTCGGGCGGGTGATCGACGCGGGCATCGAACGCTTCGGTGCGATCGACGTGCTCGTCAACAACGCCGGCGGTCAGTTCTCCGCACCCGCCGAGGAGATCTCGGACAACGGCTGGCGGGCGGTCCAGCGATTGGCGGTCGACGCCACCTGGACGGTCACCCGGACGGTCGCGACGCGCTCGATGATCCCGCGCCGCTCGGGCCTGATCGTGTTCGTCGGCTTCAGCCCCCAGCGCGGTGATCCCGGTTTCGCACACGCCTGTGCGGCGCGGGCGGCGGTGGCCAATCTCGCTTCGGGACTGGCGCTGGAATGGAGCCGGTACTCGATCCGGAGCGTGTGCTTGGCGGTCGGGACGATCCTCACCGAGGGCCTGGAGCAGTACGGGCCGGCCGACGTGGAGCGCTGGCGCCGGGCGATCCCGCTGGGGCGGCTCGGTGCCCCTGAGGAGGTCTCCGGGCTGGTGGCCTTCCTGGCCAGCGCCGGCGGCGCCTACATCACCGGCACCACGATTGCGGTGGACGGCGGTGCCGATGCCTGGGGAATAGGAGCCCTCCCGCCCCAATCACCCGAGGCTCCGCTGCGATGACGACCAGGGCGCGCTCCCTGGACTCGCTCTTCGCTCCGGCGTCGGTGGCGGTGGTCGGCGCGTCGGATGACCCACGCAAATGGGGGAACTGGCTCGCGCGCGGCGCACTGCGCGGCGAATCCCGTCGCCCCGCCTACCTGGTCAACCACCGCGCCGGGACGGTCCTCGGTCGTGCGGCCTATCGCTCGCTCACCGAGCTTTCCGGCCCGGTCGAGCTGGTCGTCCTCGCGGTCCCGGCGGTCGCGCTGCACGAGACCGTCGACGCGGCGCTCGCGATCGGCGCCCGGGCGATCGTGGCGATCAGCGCCGGTGCGGAGGACTCCGCCGAGCTAGATGCGCAGCTCGGCGCGCGCGTCCGCGCCGCCGGTGCGGTGCTGGTGGGTCCCAACTGTCTCGGCGTGCTGGACTCGGGGCAACTGTTGGAGCTGATCCCCAGTCCACTTCCGGCGGGCTCGATCGGCTTGATCTCCCAGAGCGGGAACCTGGCGCTCGAGCTGGGGCTGCTGGCGGCGGGGGACGGGCTCGGGTTCTCGCGCTTCGTGTCGATGGGTAATCAGGCCGACGTCGATGGCGCCGAGCTGATCGATGCCTTCGCCGAGCACGACGCCACCCGGCTGCTCGCGCTGTACCTGGAGGACTTCCGCGACGGCCGTACGTTCGCCCGGGCTGCGGAGCGCGCGGTGGGCGCGGGCAAGCCGGTGGTAATGCTGGCGATCGAGCGCGGCGGCGCGACCACCCGCGCCGTGCGCTCGCATACCGGGGCATTGGCTTCGGACGGCGCCGCGATCGACGCCGCCTGCCGGGCGGCGGGGATCGAGCGGGTGCGCACCCCCCGGGAGATGATCGACGCCGCGTCGGCGCTGCTGCGCTGCCGGCCGGCCCGCGGCCGCCGAGTCGCCGTGCTCGCCGACGGCGGCGGGCACGGCAGCATCGCCGCCGGGGTGGCCGCCGACGACGGCCTGGAGCTGCCGCAGCTGTCGCCGCGGGCATCCGGCTCGCTGCGCGCGCAACTGCCCGCCGGCGCAGCGGTCAGCAACCCCGTCGACCTCGCCGGCGGGGCCGAACAGGACGTGCATGCGTTTGACCGCCTGGCCCTCGAGCTGCTGCGCGGCGAGGAGATCGATGCGCTGCTGATCACGGGCTACTTCGGCGGTTATGCCGAGTATGGGCCGGCGGTCGCCGTCGAGGAGCTGCTGACGGCGACCCGGATCGGGGAGGCTGTGCGCGCGACGCAACGCCCCGCGGTCGTCCACACGATGTATCCGCGGGGACCGGCGGCCGGCGCGCTGCGCGAGGCCGGGGTCCCGGTGTATGAGTCGGTTGAGCAAGCCACCGACGCCGTGCGCCGTCTGGTGGATGCCGGCGAACGGCGCCCCTCGGGGGTGCCCGAGCTGCCGCCCGCGAGCACGGCGACCGCCCCGACCTCTGCGCCCGGGGCGGGGCCCGCTGACGACGCCGCGATCCGCGCCCTAGTGGGCGCCGCCGGTGTCCCGTTGGTCGCCCAGCGGACGGTCGTCACCGCCACACAGGCGCAGGACGCGGCCTGCGAATTCGGCTATCCGGTCGTGCTCAAGGCGCTCGGCAGCCTGCACAAGTCCGATCGCGGCGGCGTCGCGCTCGGAATCGCCGACGCGCACCAGCTGGCCTGCGTGTATGACGACTTCGCGCGGCGGCTGGACGCGCCGCGCTGTTTGCTGCAGCGGATGGTCCCGCTGGCCGACGGGGTGGAGCTGCTGATCGGAACCCGCTGGGACGCCCGCTTCGGACCGGTGGCGCTGGCCGGCGCGGGCGGCGTGTACGCCGAGGTGCTGCGCGACACCGGCGTGGCGCTGGCGCCGGTGGCCGCCGACGACGCCGAGGCGATGTTGCGCTCGTTGCGCTGCGCCCCGCTCCTGCTCGGCGCGCGCGGCCGCCCGGTGCTCGATGTCGCGGCTGCGGCCGCTGCGCTGGCCGCGCTGTCGCGCGTCGCCGCCGCCCATCCCGAGCTCGCCGAGCTCGAGGTCAATCCGCTGCTGGTCATGCCGGCCGGGGCGCTCGCCCTGGACGTGCGGTCCGTCCCCGCCACCAACCCCTGACCCCTAGGAGCCGCCCCGTGCAGTTCACCTATACCCCCGAGCAGCTGGAGCTACGTGACCGCGCGAGCGCGCTGACCGAAGCGATGATCGGATTCGAGGAGCCGTGCGAGCAGGGACGGGGGCTTGCCGCCGAGTCGCTGGACGAGATCCGGCGGCTGACGCTCGAGCACCGGCTCAACGCCATCAACATGCCGACCGAGTGGGGCGGGCAGGGTCTTTCGGTGCTTGATCAGGTGATCGTCTCCGAGCGCCTCGGCCAGCTCACCAACGCCCTGTGGGACGCGGTCTGGCGTCCGGCCAACGCGCTGCGCCACTGCACCCCGCAGCAGCGTGAGCGCTATCTGATCCCCGCGATTGCCGGTGAACGACGTGACTGCTTCGCGGTCACGGAGGAGAAGGCCGGCTCCGATCCATCGCTGATCGAGACGACAGCGGTCCCGGCCACGAACGCTTGCTCCCCCCTCAACGGCGAGAATTGTTTCTTCACCTTCTCCGACTTCCCCTACTTCCTGATCGTGCAGGCGCTCGTCGGTGACGAGCGGGCGCCGACGCTCTTCCTCTTCGACACGAACTCGCCCGGGGTGAGCGTCAAACGCACGCCTGCGTATATGCACACGTTCGTCTTCGAGCACCCCGAGTTCCTGTTTGAGGACGTGCAGCTCGGGCCCGAGCAGGTGCTGGGCGAGATCGGCGGCGGCTACGAGCTGACCCGCGAATGGTTCGTCGAGGAGCGGTTGATGATCGCGGCGCGGGCCACGGGCGCCGCCGAGCGGGCACTGACGCTGGCCACCGAGTGGGCGGGCGAGCGGATTCAGTTCGGGCGGCCGATCATCGAGAACCAGATGATCGGCGCGATGATCGCCGACAGCGTGTGCGACATCGCGCTCTGCCGGGCGCTGACCCACCAGGTCGCGTGGGAGGCCGACGCCGGAATGGCCCGCAAGCTGCTGCACGCCAAGGCGGCGATGGTCAAGCTCACCGCGTCGGAGGCCGCCGGCCGGGTGATCGACCGGGCGGTTCAGATCTTCGGCGGCCGCGGCTACATGCGCGAGAACCCGGTCGAGCGCCTGTATCGCGACATCCGCGTCGACCGGATCTGGGAAGGCACCTCCGAGATCCAGCGCACGATCATCGCCAACGAGGCCGGCAAGCGCGGCCTGGACGCCCTGCTGCGCTTCGGCGCCGCGGTGCCCGTGGCCGAGGGTGCCCATGCCTGACCTGGTGACCCTCCAGACGCGGGAGCACGCCTGCGTGGTGACGCTGTGCCGCCAGGCCAAGCTGAACGCGATCTCGGTCGCGATGGAGCGCGAGCTGTGCGAGGCGCTGACGACCGACGAGCTACGCGCGGCGCCGTGCGTCGTCTTCACCGGCGGCCCGGAGGTGTTCTCGGCCGGCGCCGACGTTGACGAGATTCGCGGCCAGGACCCCGCCGCGATCTCCGCCTACTACCGCGCCAGCGGCGACTTCGCCGAGCGCGTCGCCGATCTGCCCCAGCCCACCCTGAGCGCGATCTCCGGCTGGTGCCTCGGCGGCGGGCTCGAGCTGGCGCTGGCCACCGATTTCCGGATCGCCGACGCGGACGCGGTGTTCGGCCTGCCCGAGGTCGAGATCGGGATCCTGCCCAGCTCGGGCGGCACCCACCGGCTCGTCCGGATGCTCGGCCCGGCGCGCGCCAAGGAGCTGATTCTGCTGCGCGACCGGATCGACGCGACCGAGGCGCGGCGACTCGGGCTGGTCACCGAGGTCACCGAACACGGCGTCGCGCCACTGGAGCGCGCGCTCGAACTGGCCACCCGGCTGGCGTCGCTGCCCGCGCTCGCGGTGCAGGTCACGCGCGAGGTCGTCGATGTCCTCGCCGAGGCGTCGCGCGGTGCCGGACTGGCGCTGGAGCGTCTGGCCTACGGGATGCTCGCCCAGACCGGCGACGCCGACCGCGCAATCGCCGCGAGGCTTCGCCGATGACCGTCGCGGCGATCCTCACCGACGAGCAGCGCGAGATCCAGCGCACCTGCCGAGAGTTCGCTGCGCGGGAGATTCGTCCGGTCTCACTGGCGGTCGACGAGGCCGACTCGGTCTGGCCGCACGAGATCTGGCGCCTGGCGGCGTCGATCGGGCTGACCGCCTACATGCTGCCCGAGGAGTACGGCGGCGCCGGGATGACCGACTGCCTGACGTCCTGCATCGTCCAAGAGGAGCTGTCGCACGGCTGCTCGGGGATCGGCAACCTGATCACCTCCGGCGGCTTCTTCGCCGAGCCGGTGCTGGCCCTGGGCTCTGAGTCCCAGAAGCGGGAGTGGTTGACACCGCTGGCCGGCGAGGATCCCCCGCTGACCGCACTGGCGATCACCGAGCCTCAGTCGGGCTCGGATGCCGCCTCGATCCGCACCCACGCCCGCGCGGTGGACGGCGGCTATGTGCTCAACGGCCAGAAGGCGTGGATCTCCAACGGCGGGGTGGCCGGGGTGTACGTGGTGTTCGCGACCGTGCAGCCCGGCAGCGGCCACCGCGGAGTGACCGCGTTCCTGGTACGCGCTGACGATCCCGGTCTGCGCTGCGGACCGCCGATCCGCAAGATGGGCCAGCGCGCGATCCCCAACACCGAGCTGTTCCTCGACGATCTGTTCGTCTCCGGCGAACGGCGGCTGGGGGAGGAGGGCCAGGGCTTCATCGGCCTGATGGAGACATTTGACCGCTCGCGGGTGACGCTGGCGGCATCGGCCACCGGCCTGGCGCGGGCGGCGCTTGAGTACGCGGTCGACTATGCCAAGCAGCGCGAGCAGTTCGGCAAGCCGATCGCGTCCCATCAGGCGGTCGCCTTCCGGCTCGCGGACATGGCGCTGCGCGTCGACGCATCGCGGCTGCTCACCTGGCGCGCGGCGCAGCTGCTGGACGGCGGCGAGCGTGCCACCAGCGAGGCGGCGATGGCCAAGCTGCACGCGTCGGAGACCGCGATGTGGTGCACCTGGGCGGCCGTGCAGACGCTGGGCGGTTGGGGTTACTCGCGCGAGTATCCGGTCGAGAAGTGGATGCGCGACGCCAAGCTGGAGGAGATCGAGGAGGGGACCTCGGACATCCAGCGACTGGTGATCTCGCGAGCGCTTTTGCGCTCGCAGGCCTAGAGTGCGGCGGAGACCGTCTTGCCCGGATTGAAGATCCCGTCGGGATCGAGCGCGCGCTTGATCGCCTGCATCATCTCCACGGCGGCCTCGCCGTGCTCCTCGACGAGGAACCTCGCCTTGCCATAGCCGATGCCGTGCTCGCCGGTGGAGGTCCCGTCGTGGTCCAGGGCGCGGCGCACCAGCCGAGCGTGGAACTCCTCGCCGCGCGCCACGTCGGCCGCATCCTCGGGGTCGACGAGGATGACCGCGTGGAAGTTGCCGTCGCCGACGTGGCCGACGATCGAGGCCTGGAGGGCATGCTCGGCGATGTCGGCTTGGGTGGCCGAGATGCAATCGGCGAGTGCCGAGATCGGCACGCAGACGTCGGTGGTCAGCGCGCCTGAGCCCGGTCGCATCGCCCGGGCGGCCTCCATCGCGCCATGACGGGCGTGCCACAGCTTGCGCCGCTCGCGCTCGTCGGTGGCCCAGGCGAACTCCGAGCCTCCGAGCTCAGCGGCGATCGCCGCGACCTCGCGCGCCTGGGCCTCGACGTCGCCGTCACTGGCGCCCTCGAACTCGAGGAACAGCGTCGGCGCGACCGCGAACGATGTACCGAAGTGGCGGTTGAGCGCCTCGACCTGCAGCTCGTCGACGAGCTCGATCCGGCTGACCGGAATCCCATACTGGCCGACGCGGACCACGCACTGCACGGCGGCGTCGATGGTTGGGAACGTGCACTGCGCGGCGGCCGTGGCCTCGGGGATTGGGTGCAGGCGCAACACCGCCTCGCAGACCAGCCCGAGTGTGCCCTCGGAGCCGATCATCAGCCGGGTGAGGTCGTAGCCGGCCGAGGACTTGCGCGCGCGGCTGTGGGTGCGCACGATTCGCCCGCGAGCGTCGATCAGCGTGATCGAGAGCACGTTCTCGCGCATCGCGCCGTAACGCACCGTGGTGGTCCCCGACGCCCCAGTGGCGATCATCCCGCCGATCGTCGCGTCGGCGCCCGGGTCGACGGAGAAGAACACGCCCTCGGGCCGCAGCTGCGCATCGAGCTGGCGCCGGGTCACGCCGGCCTAGACGTGGACGTCCAGATCCTCCAGCGCGAGCCGGC
>JBPCPC010000193.1:0-25735 GCA_050999585.1 Solirubrobacteraceae bacterium
TGCTTGGGGAATAACTTCAGGGCGTACTTCGTCGGCAAGACCCGATACTCGTCGCGCGTCTCGTCACGGAACCCGCGACGGCCGGTTCCCTGGTAGCGCTCGACCCAGTCCGTGGCGTAGTCACGCAACGTGGGCCGTGGCCGTCCGTCGTAATCGCCACGAGCGATGTCCGTGAGGTGGGCTGCCTTGGCCCTGCGCGCCTCTTCGAGCGTTCGGCAGGACTCCCAGCACTGCCGACCGCTGACGCGGTAGCTGAACACGTATCGGCCGCCGCGCTTGTAGATGCCTGGCGTGCGGGTCTTGACGAGCGGAGCGGACAACTAGCGCTCGGTCGTCTCGTTGAGGAAGCCCCCAAGCAGAAGCGCGTTTCTGCATCCCTCGCAGTCGACATCATCCAGGTTGAGGCCAGCAGAACGAACCCACCCCTCGCCTCGGCCACAGAGGGTCCGATGACTGCCCAAGACATAACCTCTTTCACGCATGACCGTCGCGTGGGTCTTACGACCAAGCATCGGCGTCCAACGAGTGGCGAGGACGTACGGATTCAGGCTGCTGTTCGCATCCAGTTTGGCGCCGAGCCGCCCCGCGTCCGACAAGCGCTCCTCGAGCTCCTCGTCCGTGGCATCGGCCTCGTCGTCGGACAGCGCCTGCACGCCTAGGAACCCGCTGTCGACGCATATCCGTGTGCTCAATTTAACTACTTCCGACAGCTCCTTGGCCGTCCGGAACATAAAGGGTCCATCCACCCCCGCGTTGTCGACTACGGTGCTTTGGGCGTTCAGCTCATCTAGCGCCACGGAAATCTGTTCCTCGAGATGGGCACGTCGCCAGACGGCCCACGAGACGACAGCAACTGCCTCTGATGACGTCATGGACTCGAGGATGGGGTCGATCTGCTCGTCGTTTGTACCGGCCCCCTCGAGCGCGTCGATCACCTCGCGTATGCGCGCACCGAACATGTGCAAAAAGATGTCAAACACCCTCTTGGCAGATCCGTCACGCTCGCTCTCTGGCACCTGCTCTAGAAGGAGTTGCAGCCGATCCGTGTCCTCCGCCCTCATCGCCTCTGCCAGGGCGATCTCTATCTCCTTGATCCGGTCTTCACTCAAGGCATGAACCTCACGCGAATCGCGTGGTCGTCTCGGAGGGGTCGCGAATCACCGCCAGTAGTCTCCCCGATCCCCCGGCGCAATCGATTCCGCGGCTCAGCGCCACGTTGCGTGCCCTCCGGCCACCCGCCTTGGACTGCCCCACGCAACGCTGACAGGTCGTTGCTGACGCGTGCGGCCCGATAGAACTGGCTGGTCAACGACCTCGTCAACGTCAGCCATCACGCCACCACCTGGAGCGCCGCCAGCCGAGGGCTATATATCGAGCTCCAGCCAGGCAGATGGCACAGTGCGCCTTCTTTGCTCGTTTCCCACTCCACCATCCGCTGAAGCTCGCCACGGGCTTCAGCGAGCGCAGCGTGAACAGCTTTCAGGCACTCGGTGAGGTCGGGGGCGTCGGGCACCATGACCCACAGCTGGTTGATCTCAAAGTCCGCGGACTGATCCTCCCGATACCAGCCGGCGGGTTCGAGGCTGTCGTCGATGTCGAACAGCGGCCCGGCTCCGCGGAGGCACGGAATCGCGGCCATCGCACAAAGGGTTTCCGCCGCGCGGTTGATGTCCTGGGAATGCATTACTGCTCCTCTCGTAACGGCTCCGAGAGAGCGGTCCTGTCTGGCGAGGAAGAGAGCCGGCCGAATCGGTAGGTTCTCTGGCGCGTCGGGAGGTCAGAACTCTCGGTGCCACGGGCCCGGCGTTCCCCACGCGCGGGCCCACTTTTTTTTGGTGCGAGCATCCTACGCCCAGCTGCGGCAGATCGCAAGGACGGGATCTGTACGTCCGCTTGCGGACAATTCATCAGCGCCTCGATCGCTCCCCGCGATAGAACCTCGGCTGGGACGGGTCGACAAAGAGGAGGGGAATGTTCAAGCGGCTACTGGAGTTCTTGACGTTGAGATGGCTGTGGGATCGGCGTGGGAATCGAGGCGGCCGCGGGAGAACCAATCGCGGAAGGAGACGCTAAGCCGGCCGCGAAACCCGTTGTGCCCATCCCTCTTTCTTTGGAGAGCAATTGATCCTGCTAGGCGTTGTTCTACTGATCATCGGGTTTATCGCGAAGGTGGCGATCATCTGGACGATCGGCATCATCCTGGTCGTTGTTGGCGCGATCCTGTACGTGCTCGGCGCCACCGGACGCGCAGTCGGGGGTCGAAAGCACTACTTCTGACCCGTCCAGCGGTACAAGCCCCGCCCGGCTGCTGCCGATCAGGGGGAATACTCCGTTGTCCGCGAGGCCTCCGTAGCTCATAGCTCCGGAGGCTTCGCTCATTCTGTGCCCGCAACCAAAAGTTCGTTGTCTGATATTCGCCATCTGCGAACATACGTTCGTGCGCTCCTATAGCTTCACGGTCACCGAGCACGACCCGGAGCGGCCGTGGATCATCGTCGGTAGTGGCCGGCACGCCATCGAGCTCGAAGACGACGTGCAGTTCTTCGTGTGGGCGCGCGAGCAGTGGCCGGCTGCGAGATTCACGGTGCAGCTCGATCCCTGGCAGCTGTAGCAGCCGCTTCGCGCCTCGTTGACGTCGTCTAGCGACTAGCTGCCGTCTCGCCGCCGAGAAGGCAAGATCGTCAGGCGACGGCAGGTCGACCTCTCCGGTAGCTTGCAAGGCGAGCCGAGGGCCGCGCCCTGTCGGCTGCCGGGTGCCTAACCGGTCCCTCGACTTTCAGCCTGCAGCGTCACCCAGATCGGACGGTTGGCCAACACGTTCCTGCGAAGGGTGAAATCCGGGCCCACGACCGCGGGTTCAGAGAACGTGGGTCGCGGGCCCGTGCGCGTGCTGATGGGGGCGCACAAGCACGCGCGAGCGTCCTTGCACCCGACACCCTAAGTCATCACGCCGAGTAACAGCTAGGTCTGCACATCAACTTGCGGGTTTCCGCAAGTCTGGACGCTGCTGAGCGTTTCAGGTGAAAGGAACCAGGGGCGTGGTTCGCGGGGGCGGACGGTTGAGACGGGTCTGCTGGCGCGGGCAGACCCGCCGACCGCCGAGCCGGCGCGGGGCCAGCCAACCGTAGTAGCCCGGGTTCGGCATCAGGCGACCGTCAGACTGCCGCCCGAGCATTCCAGCGCCGGCCAGACGGGCCTTCTCCTCGCCGATCACAGCCGCGTAGATCCGGTCCTTGCTCGTCGACAGATAGTCAGCGGCGCCGGCAGCATCGCCGGAAGGGCTGGCGGCAAACCGAGGCACGCCCCACCCTTTGAATCAGCCGACGGAGAGCTTGGACCGGGACGAGGCCGCCCGGATCGCGGATGCCCTAGCTGGGCTAACAACGGACCGCACGCAGCGAGGGCACAAGGGCTTGGTGGTTGAAGGAGCACGAGAAGCGCGCCGACCACGCGCGCACCCACGGCCTGGTGACTCTCGACGAGGCGGCGAAAGATCTCGACCGGGCGAAAAGCAAGGTGTCAGCATGGGCTATTCAACTCGGCCTTGGTGTCAGAGTCGGCGACGCCCGAAAGCAGACGCTCATGTTCACGCGCAGAGAACTCGGACAGCTGAAGAAGGCGATTCGCAGAGCAATTGTCAAATGTTGTGGTTTGGCAATGAAGAATGATCAGGCGGCGACCCTCTCGTCAGTCATCTCTTCATCGTGGTTGTCGTCGTTGGTGACCTTGATGCCGTCCTTGAACTTCACGCCGTCGAGCACGTCGGCGACGAGCTCGTGGCCGTTGACCCGGCGCCAGCGCTCCTGCGCGCTTTCGAGCAGCTTGTAGGCGATCGTCAGCGCCGCGGTCTTCGAGCCGGCGCCCTTCGTCACCCGCGTGCGGAGGCGCACGGTGGCGAAGCTGCTCTCGATCGGGTTCGTGGTCCGCAGATGCCGCCAGTGCTCGGCGGGGTAGTCAAAGAACGCGGTCAGCTTGCTGCTGGCGGGTCAGGCAGCATCGACTGACGAGGATCGGTATCTCCGACGGGATCTCTGGCAGAGCCAGAATGTTCGGATCGAGGTCTGGCTCGAGAAGGACGCGCTCGCTGACGTCGTCGCCGATGTGACGAGCAACTGGGATGTGTCGCTGATGGTCAGCCGCGGCCAGTCGTCAGCGACCTATCTCTACAGCGCCGCGCAGGAAGCCAAACATGCGTATGAGCAGTCGGGCGCCGTCCGATCAAAACGCCTATTACGCACACGTTGCTCAATGGCGCCCTGAACCTGCGCGCTCCCATGGGCGAATCCGGCCTGCAGCAGATATCCAGGCGCCATTTCCTCTCCAGCCAGAGCTTCCGGAATGTCCACGATCCATGCGTCGCAGACCGGGATGCCCACCGTTGTCCGAAAGCTGAACAGACTTGCTCGTTCACGAGAACCATTGGCCCTTGCGGGTTGTCCAACTGCTTACACCAGCACAGGCCGCGGTCGGTGTGCATTAGAAACGCCTTCGAGCCCGAATTAGCTGGCGCTGTGGGCGGCCGATAGTCCGCCGTCGCATAGGGCATCCAGCGCACCCTATTCCACCCGATCGCCGACGTTCCTTCGTCGAGTTCGCACTTTCGTTCGCACCTTCACGACGAAAGCCCTGCTGTGCAGGGCTTTCCCTAATACCGCTACCGGGATTCGAACCCGGGTTTCCGCAGTGAGAGGGCGGCGTCCTAGTCCCCTGGACGATAGCGGCGAGAGGTGTTGGCCTCGTGACCCGGTGCCGGCGACGCCGGGCGCGGGGTCCAGCTTAGCGTGGAGCTCGATCTCCGGAGGCTGGTGCGATGGCTACCGGGCGCTGGACCGGCCAGGCCCGGCCGTTCACCTCACCGGCGCCACGCGGGAGCTCCATCCCGCCAACGGCGGCAGATCTCCGAATGGTGACCTGCGCCGCGCGACAAATCCGTCCCGCGACTCGAGATTTGTCACCGATCGCACGCTCAGCCGGCAGCCGGTGACAAACCTCAGATGGCCGACCGGATTTGGCACACCATGCACAGCACCGCCCGCCGGCAGTTACGACTCCCCGGAGCCATTGCGAGCGGTGCCGCGTGCGAGGCCGTCTATTCGGTCACCAACCTGAAGTGTTCGCTGCCTGGTTTCAGCCCGCCCGATCTCACCTCGCCACCGGTCGAGGAGGATCCCCAGAACATCCTCGTCGGCGAGTCGATGCTCGCCAGCGGTGCCCACGACCACGTCCCCCCTTCGCCGGCGATCGCGCCCGATTCGATAGCGCCCGTTCGTCGAGTTGATAACTTGCAGGCAGCCAGCGGCTGTGGTGAAACTGGTATACACGCGGCGTTCAGGTCGCCGTGCCCTCACGGGCGTGGAGGTTCGACTCCTCTCAGCCGCATGACAACATTCGCTCCGGCAAGCGGATCCAGGGACGGGGGAATCGCTCGCGACACCAGCCCGAACCGCCGCTACAACCACCCACGCTCCTCGGCCAGCCGCACGGCTTCGGCCCGATTCCGCGCGTCGAGCTTCTGCATCACCGACGAAAGATGGTTGCGGACGGTGCCGTGCGACAGATACAGCGCCTTGGCCAGCTCGGCGACGGTGGCGTGCTCGCGCGACGCGGCGAGCACCTCGTGCTCGCGCGGCGTCAGGGGGCATTCCCCCTGTGAGAGCGCGGCTGCAGCCAGACCGGGGTCGACGATCCGTTCGCCGGTCAGCGCACGGCGGATCGCGGCCGCCAGCTCGGTCGCGGGGGCGTCCTTCAGCAGGAAGCCGGACGCGCCGCCCTCCATCGCGCGGCGCAGGTAACCGGGGCGACCGAACGTCGTCAGGATCAACACCCGGCAACCGGGCAGCGCGGACGCCAACTGCTCGGCGGCGTCCAGGCCCGACTGCCCGGGCATCTCGATGTCGAGCAGGGCCACATCCGGCCGCTCGCGCAGCGCCACCGGCACCACCTCGTCGCCGCGCGCGACCTGCGCGACCACCTTGATGTCGGGCTCGAGTGAGAGCAGGCTGGCCAGTGCGCCGCGGACCATCCCCTGGTCCTCGGCGATCAGCACCCGGATCACGAGGCACCCACCGACACCGGAACCGAGACCGAGAGCCGGAAGCCGCCGCCGGGCAGCGCGCCGGCCTCGATCCGCCCCCGCAGGCCCTCCGCGCGCTCGGACAACCCCGCCAACCCGTTGCCTTCGTCCACAACGCCGGAGCCAGAACCGGAACGCGGGGCAGGGCCGGTCCCGTCGTCCACCACCTCCACCGCGGCATCCGCCAGTCCCGCTAGCACCCGCACCTGGCAGCGCCGGGCGCCGCTGTGGCGGATCACATTGGTCGCGCCCTCGCGGACCGCCCACGCCAGCACCGCCTCAACCTCGGGGTCGAGCTTGACCGGCGAGCGCTCGAGCTCGGCAATGATCCCCGCGGCCGAGAGCGCGATCCGTGCGCCCTCCATCTCACCGGCCAGCGTCGGCTGGCGGTAGCCGCTGACCGCGTCGCGCACCTCGCTCAGCGCCTGGCGAGCCACCTGCTCGACGTCGTGGATCTCGTCGGCTGCCTCTGAGGGACGCGCCGGCAGCAGCCGGCCGGCCAGCTCGGCCTTGATCGTGATCACCGAGAGCGTGTGGCCGAGCAGATCGTGCAGATCGCGCGCGAAGCGCTCGCGCTCGGCGGCGACCGCCGTGCGGGCCAGCTCGGCGCGGGCCTGGCTGAGCTCCTCGTTGCGCATCCGCAGGTCGCGCATCAGCGCGAGCAACAGACCCACGCCGACCGTGCTGGCACCGATCCCGAACGCGGCACCGCCGTTTGCCCCACCGAGCAGGGTGGCGCCGACGGCGACCGCGGTGACCGCCAGCACGGCCGAGAAGCCCCACGGCGAAGGCGTCACCAGCGCGATGCAGGCCGCGCAGTAGCTGAAGAGGAACCCCCAGGATGGTCGATCGGCGAGCGTCAGCGCGATCGCCAGCGCCAGTTGAAAGCCCGAGAGTGCGTAGCCCCGCCGGCGGGCGTCATGCTCGATCCAGATGAACACCAGCCAGACGTAGGAGGCCGAGAAGGCCACCGCTCCGCCAAGCGCCAGCCAGTGCCCGAGCGCCGGACCGGTGTTGGTCAGCGCGTCGAGCACCGGGGCGACGATGAAGCCCAGCCAGACCAGCATCACGGCCGAACGGACGTGCGATGGCGGACGGCCTCGATGCCACCCGCCCTCGCGCAGACGGGAGCGTCTGGCGCTCAAGTGACCTCTCCCTGCGGCTGGTGCAGGAACCGGACCATCAGATATATGCCGATCACCGTCCAGATCGCCAGCGTACGCAGATCGGAGCCGTTGATGGGGACGCCGTGGTGACGCGGATCGAACACGTACTGCAGTCCGCCGGCCAGCGCCTTAATCGGGAACACCGACGCCAGGTCCTTGAGGAACGTCGGCAGCGAGTCGGTCGGGAACCAGATGTTGGAGATGAACGTCAGTGGCCAGGTGACCAGGTTGACGAGCACCGGCGACGACTCGGCATTGGGCATGAAGCGCGTGATCCCAATCCCGAGCGTGGTGAAACAGGCGGTTCCGAGCAGCAGCGTCGCCACGATCCCGGGAATCTCGCCGACCCGGAAGTCCAGCCCCCAGACCAACGAGCCGAGCACTAACACCAGCATCGCCATCACGAACGAGATCAGCGACGCCGACGCAATCCCGGCGCCCACATAGGCCCAGCGCGGTAGCGGGGTGCCCTGCATTCGCTTCAGCACGCCCTGGTCGCGCAGGATCGCAGTGCCGATCGCGAGGTTCATGAACGTCGTCGTGATCACGCCGTAGGCGAGGATCCCGGGAATGAAGAAGTCGTTGTAGGAGATCCCGCCGCGGCTGGCGATGTGCTGGCCCTTGTCGAGGCTGGCGAAGATCGCCAGCAGCATGACCGGGAACACGAACGTGAACACGCCGCGGCCACGGTTGCGCCAATAGGCGCGCTGCTCATAGCGGATCTGCCAGCCGACCAGGCCGAGGTCGCGGGTGAGGGTGGATTGGGAAACGGCGCTCATGCGAAGGCCTCCTGGGGTGTCGAATTCTGGCCCGCGCCGCTCGTCAACTCCAGGTAGATGTCCTCGAGCGTCGGCTGGGTGACCGAGAAGTGACCCAGATCGGCGTCGCGCTGAACCGCCCACGTGGTGAGAATCTGCGCGGCTCGCACCGGCTCGCGCGTCACCACCAGGACCCGGTCGCCTTCCAGCGACCGACTGTCGGACGGGAGCTCGGGCACGTCGCCCAGCGCGATCGTCCGGGGCAGGGTGAAGCGGATCTCCGCCGGGCGCAGGTCACGACCACCGAGCTCGTCGGGCCGCCCGCAGGCGATGATCTCACCGTCGCGCATCACGGCCACGCGATCGGCGAGGTGCTGGGCCTCGTCCATGAAATGAGTGGTGAGAAACACGGTCTTGCCGAGCTGGCAGAGCGAGCGAATCGTCGACCATGCCTGCCGCCGGGCCGCCGGATCAAAGCCGGTGGTCGGCTCGTCCAGGAAGATCAGCTCCGGATCGCCGACGAGCGCGAGCGCCAGGTCCAGGCGGCGGCGCTGGCCCCCGGACAGTGCCTTGGCGGGCACGTCGCGCTTCTCCCCCAGCCCGACGAGATCGATGACCTCGTCGACCGGGCGGCGGCGGAGGTGATAACGCCCGTACATCTCCACCAGCTCGGCGACCGACAGGTCCGGCTGAACGCCGCACTGCTGAAGCACGATCCCGACCTGTTCGCGCAGCTCGCGATCCGCGGAGGCGGGATCGATCCCGAGAACTCGGGCATCACCGCTGGTCCGCCAGCGAAACCCCTCGAGGATCTCGACGATCGTCGTCTTGCCGGCGCCGTTGGGTCCAAGCAGGCAGAACACCTCGCCGCGAGACACCTCAAAGCTCACCCCGCGCACGGCCTGTGTCTCGCCATACGAGCGACGTAGATCGCGCACCTCGATGGCGGGTTGCTGCGTGTGATTTTGGTTTGAACTCATGCGGGCCAGCGTATGCTCGCCCGATCGTCACCGTAAGTGGCGCGCGACCCAATTCCTACATGACAACTGTCATGCGCTCCACCGTTGCACGACCGCTGTGTCACGTTCGTGTCCGAGCACCCCGATCGCCGCCGCCGCGAGCGTGAAACGGGCGCCGCCGGCGGCCTCCATCTCCAGCCAGCGCGCGGTCAGGACCCGCAGGACGTGTCCGTGGGCAAAGGCGAGGCAGTCGCCGTCGACCGCCGCGACGCGATCCAGCACGCCGTCCACCCGCGCCCCCACCTCCGCCGGCGACTCGCCTCCCGGGCAGCCGTCGCGCCACAACAACCAATCGGGATCGTGAGACTCCCAGATCTCCGATGACGTCAGGCCCTCGTATTCGCCGTACTGCCACTCCACCAGCTGATCGCAGATCTCGGCGACGGCGCCAAACCCGGCCAGGCGACACGTCTCCCGGGCCCGCGTCAGCGGGCTGCACAGCACGAGCGCGAACGATTCTCCCGACAGCTTCTCCGCCACCACCGCAGCCTGCTCGCGTCCGTGCTCGGTCAGCGGCAGGTCGGTCCGGCTGGTGTGCTGACCGGAGCGACTCCACTCGGTCTCGCCGTGGCGCACGATGAAGATCCGATCGGCCAACGCGCCAGGCTCAGGCGGTGAGCGAATCGACGTCGCCGCCGGTGCGCTCGATCTCGTCGACCTTGACCCGGCGGCGCACGTGGCGCTCCTCATAGGAGATCTCCGCCGCCAGGAACGCGACCACGATCTGAGCGGCGACCTCCACTCCGATCACCCGGCCGCCGAGGCAGAGCACGTTCACCGCGTCATGCTCGACCCCCTGGTGGGCGGTGTAGGTGTCATGGATCGTGGCCGCCCGCACGCCGCGGATCTTGCTCGCGGCGACCGACACCCCGGCCCCTGAGCCGCAGACGACGATCCCCCGCTGCGCCCGACCCGAGGCAACGGCCTGCCCGACCTCGAGTGCCTTATCCGGGTAGTCGATCGGATCCGGTCCGTCGACGCCGAAGTCCACGATCTCGTGCCCGGCGCCGGCGATCACGCCGAGCAGGCGTTCGCGGAGCACGTAACCGGCGTGATCAAAGCCGCAGGCGACGATCACGATCGCACCTCCGGCGCGGATCGCGCGGCCGCGTCGGCAAGCTCGTGGACGGCGAGCAGCGCCGCTCCGAGCACGCCCGCCTGCACGCCGTGCCGGGCGACACGGATCGTGGTCTGGCGGCCGAGCCCCGGCAGCACGTACGCGGCGGCGGTGCGACGGGCCGGCACGAGCAGCAGATCGCCGGCGCGCGCGGCACCACCGCCGATCACGACCTCCTCGGGATCGAAGGTGTTGATCGCGTTGGCAACGCCGATCCCGACGCGCTCGCCCCACAGCTCGATCAGGCGCGCCGCGTCAGCATCGCCGCCGTGAGCGGCCTCGACGGTGTCGACACCCGTCAGAGGCCCGTCCTTGGCGTACATGTGCCCCAGCGACGAGTCGGGATGAGCCTCGGCGAACGCCGTCGCCAGACCGTCGAGCGCGTGGCCGGCGGCCACCGCCTCCAGCGAACCGGGCTGCGGGAAGTGACCCGCGTCAGGCACCGGCCCGCTGATGTCCATTCCGACCAGCGTGTGGCCCAGCTCGCCGGCGGCGCCCGTGGCGCCGCGGTAGATTCGGCCGCCGAGCACCAGCCCGCCGCCCACCCCGGTGCCGATCGTGAGCATCACCAGGTCGCGGGCGACCAGCTTCAACTCGTGGTCGTGGGCCTCGGCAAGCGCGGCCACGGTGGCGTCGTTGTCGACGAACACGGGCACCCCGAGGCGCTCGCTCAACACCTCGCGCAACGGCACGTCGACCAGCGGGATGTTCGTCGACGAGATCACCCGACCGGTGTCGAACTCCACCACCGACGGCACGCCGATCCCGACGCCGTCGAGCTCATCGCCACGGCAGCGCTGCACGAGGGCCACGAGCTGGTCGATCAGCGCGTTCCCATCGGCCAGCTGTGTCGGCTCCAGCGTCGAGCCGGCGAGCTCGCGATCGGCCAGGCGGGCGACGGCGATCTTGGTCCCGCCCAGGTCGACCCCGATGACGTCGCTCATTCGTCCGCCAGCTCTCGAGGACCCAGCCGCGCCGCGGCGGCGCGGTCCAGCAGCACGGTGACCAGCTTTGAGTCCGGGACCAGCAGCGAGGCCGGCACGGCCGGGTCGGGCTCGGCGTCATCGCCGAACGCCTCGACGATCGCGTCGGCCTTGGACCCGCCGGAGGCCAGGAACACGACCCGCTGGGCGGAGCTGAGGGCCTTGACCGTCAACGAAACACGCGGCACGAACGGCTCCAGGCCGGCCTCGGGCACCGCCACCGCCAGCCGCAGGCGTTCCTGCACCGTCGCCTGGCCCGGGAACAGCGATGCGGTATGGCCGTCGGGCCCGATCCCCAGCAGCACCAGATCGAAGTTCGGCCCCCCGTCCTGCCGCAGCAGCTGGTCGTACTCCTCAGCCGCCTCGACCGGTCCGAGCTCGCCGCGGATCCGGCGCACATCGACCGTGGTGACGCCCTGGAGCGGGTCGATCAGGCTCTGCTTGATCATGCGGTAGTTGGAGCGCTCGTCGTCGGGCTCCACGCAGCGCTCGTCGCCGATCCAGAACGTGGTGCCGTCGAGGTTGAGCCCGACCGTCGTGACCGTGTCGACGAAGTGCCCGTAGGCGGCCTTGGGCGTCGACCCGCCGGCGAGCACGATCTCGCCTCCACCGATCGCGGCGCCGACCATCAGTGCGGCGCACGCCCGCCCCGGGTCATCGACGATCTCGAAGCCAAGACTCATTGGGGACAGAGATCCCGCGCGGCGTCGAGCGCGCCGATGTAGGTGGGGTCGCGCAACAGAGCCTGGCGCACTCCCTCGCCGAGGATCCCGCCCTCGCCGCGGGAGGCCCCGAGAATCTTCCACTCGCGCGATTCCCCGTCGCGGTTACGTTCGGTGGCGTCGAGCCCGCCGAGCCCGCGCTGCAGCGCCAGCGAGGTCCCCTCCTCGCAGGCGACGGCGACGCCGACGAGACCGGGCGACTCCTGCTCGAACGCGCGCAGCGAGACGACCACCTCCCCGTCCGGACGGGCCATCGTCCCGGTCAGCATCCCAATCCCGCCCTGCAGGCGCGCGCGATCCCACTGCAGGCGCGAGGCAAGCCATCCGGCCAGCAGCAGGCTCGAGGCGGTGGAGCGCTCCTGATGGCGGATTTCGAGCTCGGCGATGCGGCGCAGGGCACTCAGGCGCGACGGCAGATCGAAGCTCGCCGCCAGGCGCTCACGCCATGGAGTCGTGCGCAGCCACGCCAGGTCGACCACATAAGCGTGCTCGCGCAGCCGGTCGGCGCGGTGAAACGCGTCACAGGGCTCGGGCAGGTCGTCGGAGTCCAGCAACATCACGTCGATCAAGGGCAGCAGCGCCGCGACCGCCTCGTCGTGCCCGTGCGGCGACCACACCACGGTCGGGATCTCGCCCACCAGCACCGGGTCCACGATCGTCTGCAGGCTCAGCAGATGCTCAGGCCCGAGGTCGATCTCGACCGTCTCGTGCATCACCCCCAGCCCGTTCTCGGGCTCGTCATAACTGACCGTGGCCATCGCGTCGAGCGTCTCGCGACCGTCCTCGACGGCGCACAGGACGGTGCGCGAGGCGTGGTAACGCCCGGCGCGCTCGAGCCGGTTGGCGATCTCGCCCTTCCAGTCGCGATCAACGATCACCACCAGGTTGAGCACCCGTGCGGGCGCGAGGCGCTCGTTGGCGGCGTGGCGCCGGCGCAGCAGGTCGCGCAGCGCCGCCTCGATGTGATCGGGGTTGGTGTCCTGCTCAGACCAGATGTCCTCGCTCACAGCCGCCGCCAGGCGCGGGCGTTGCCGGTCAGCGCTCGGGCCGCCTCCGGTCCGTCGGAGCCCGCAGCGTAGATCGGGATCTCGGAGCTGGTGTCCAGCGACCACGCCTCCAGGATCGGGTCGATGATCCCCCACAGCGCCTCGATCTCGTCGTTGCGGGTGAACAGCGTCGCGTCGCCGCGCATCGCGTCGAGGATCAGGCGCTCGTAGGCCTCCGGCGACTCCGACAGGAATGACGTGCCGTAGCGGAACTCCATGTTGACCGGGCGGATCCGCATCCGCGTGCCCGGGATCTTGGCTCCGATCGAGACCGACACGCCCTCGTCGGGCTGCAGCGTGAACACGAGCTGGTTGGCCTGGATCCCGACCGACCCCGAGCTCCGCAGGGCGAGGTGCGGAACCGGCTTGAGGATCACGGCGATCTCGGTGAGCTTGCGGCCCAGGCGCTTGCCGGTCCGCAGGTAGAACGGGACTCCGGCCCAGCGCCAGTTGGAGACGTGCAGGCGCAGCGCGGCGTAGGTGGGGGTGCGCGTATCGGCGGCGACGCCGCTCTCCTGTTTGTAGCCGAGAACGCGCTCACCGCCGACGACCCCCGGGCCGTACTGCGCGCGCACCGCCATCTGCGCCACCTCGTCGACGGTCGGGGGCACGATCGCCTCCAGGACCTTGAGCTTCTCGTCGCGCAGGCGATTGGCGGTGAACGCCGTTGGCGGCTCCATCGTCAGCAACGCCAGGAGCTGGAGCATGTGGTTCTGGACCAGGTCGCGCAGCGCGCCGGAATGCTCGTAGTAGCCCGCACGGCCGCCGATCCCGATGTCCTCGGCCGCGGTGATCTGGACGTGATCGATGTAGTTGCGGTTCCACACCGGCTCAAACAGCGCGTTGGCGAACCGCAATGCCATCAGGTTCTGCACCGTCTCCTTGCCCAGGTAATGGTCGATGCGGAAGATCTGCTCCTCCTCGAAGACCTCCAGCAGCTGACGGTTGAGCGCGCGCGCCGAGGCGAGGTCATAGCCGAACGGCTTCTCGATCACGATCCTCGTATGCGCGTTCTCCACCCGATCGAGCCCGGCGTCGCCCAGCTTGCCGGCGATCAGGGGGAAGAACTCGGGCGCGGTTGACAGATAGAACACGCGGTCCAGCTTGCGTCCCGCCTGCTCGTCGAACTCCTGCAGGGTGCGGTGCAGCTCGGCATAGACCTCGTCGTCGTCGAAGTTGCCCTGGACGTACCGAGTGTCCTGCAGCAGCCCGCTGAGCACGTTGGCGTCGGGCCTGCGCCGCGAGTAGCGCTGGATCGAGTCGGTGACCGCGTCGCGGAAGTCCTCGTGCTCCTGGTCGCGCCGGCCGACGCCGATCATCTCGAAGCGCTCGGGCAGCTGGCCCTCGTGAGCGAGGTTGTACAGCGCCGGGAGCAGCTTGCGGTGCGCGAGGTCGCCGGTGGCTCCGAAGACCACCAGCGACGTTGGATGCACCGGCAGCCGCTCGAGGCCCTCGACGAGCGGATTCTCGCTGTCGGTGAGGTTCAGAGGAGAAGCGGTGCTCACGTCTTGAGCGCCGCCACCGCTGCCTGACGGCGCTCCTCGATCCCGGCCAGCAGACGGGACATCGCGTCCTCGAACTGCTTGACGCCGTCGACAAGCAGCTCCTCGGTCACGTCTCGCATGTCGACTCCCGCCTGGGCGAGCGCCTGCAGGTCGGCCTCGGGATCGCGCTGGGCGGTCGGTCCGGACACCCGGCCGTGATCGGCGACAGCCTGAAGCGTGGCCAGTGGCATCGTGTTGACGGTATGCGCGCCGACCAGCTCGTCGACGTACATCGTGTCGGGATAGCGCTGGTTCTTGACCCCGGTCGAGGCCCACAGCGGACGCTGCGGATGCGCGCCGCCATGATGCAGGCCCTCCCAGCGCGGGCTGCTCAGCACCGCCTCAAACCGGCGGTAGGCCTCGCGGGCGTTGGCGATCGCCGCCTTACCGTAGAGCTCCATGTGCCCGACGGCCTCGAGGCGCTTGTCGACGGCGGTGTCGACGCGGGAGACGAAGAAGCTGGCCACCGAGGCGACGTCCAGCGACTTGCCCTCGGCCTGACGGCGCTCCAGACCCTTCAGGTAGGCGTCGTGGACCTTCTCGTAGGCCTCGACGGCGAACAGCAGGGTCACGTTGACGTTGATTCCCTCGTAAATCCCCTGCTCGATCGCGCCCACGCCCTCGGGCGTGCCGGGGATCTTGATCATCACGTTGGGGCGCTTGACCCGCCGCCAGAAGTCACGCGCACCCTCGATCGAGCGATGCTCGTCGTGGGCCATGTCGGCCGCCACCTCCAACGAGACGAAGCCGTCCTGATGATTGGAGGACTCATAGAGGTCGCGCAGGACGTCGCACGCGTGCTGGACGTCGGCGATCGCCAGCGCCTCGTAGATCGCCTGCGCCTCGAGTCCCTCGGCGGCCAGCGACTCCAGCTGCTCGTCGTAGTCGTCGACCTTGGGATCGAGCATCGCCTTCTCGAAGATCGAGGGGTTCGAGGTCATGCCCTTCAGCGAGTCCTCGGCAATCAGTCGGGCCAGCTCGCCGTCCTGCACCAGCGAGCGACTGAGGAAGTCCAGCCAGGGACTGGTGCCGGCCTCCGCCAGCGAGCGAAGGTTGGGATTGACGTTCGTCGCTTCGGTCGTGCTCATCGCTGCGCTCCGTGGTTGGCTTGCAAATGTGCCCACCCGCCCTGCGGCCATCGCTGGGCCGGCGAAGCCCCGAAGGTCAGCATAGTCAGATCTCAGGCTGCAAAATATTGGTTCCCGTGAACGCGCGGGCCTATCCGAACAGCACCCCGTAGCGCTCGTACTCCTCGGTCGGGACGCGGCGAACCTCCGCCACCGCGTCGGCCAGCGCGACGCGCTCGATCCGCGTCGAGTGCAGTGCGATCATCGTCCCCCAGTGCCCCGCGTGGGCGGCGTCGATCGCCGCCAGTCCGAGGCGGGTCGCGAGCACGCGATCAAACGCCGTGGGGGTTCCGCCACGCTGGATGTGGCCGAGCACCGTGGCCCGCGTCTCAAAGCCGGTGCGCTGCTCGATCTCCTTCTCCAGCGCCTGGCCGATCCCGCCCAGCCGGGGATGGCCGAACTCGTCCAGCTGTCCGGTGGCGATGCTCATCGTGCCCTGCTTGGGCACGGCCCCCTCGGCGACGACGACAATCGAGAAGTAGCGCCCGCGCCCGTGGCGGCGTCCGATCAGCCGGCAGACCTCCTCGATGTCGAACGGGAGCTCGGGGATCAGGATCACGTCGGCACCGCCGGCGATGCCCGAGTGCAGCGCGATCCAGCCGGCGCTGCGGCCCATCACCTCGACCACGAGGATCCGGTGGTGACTCTCGGCGGTGGTGTGCAAGCGGTCGATCGCGTCGGTGGCAACCTGCAGCGCGGTGTCGAACCCGAACGTCTGGTCGGTGGCGCCGAGATCGTTGTCGATCGTCTTGGGCACCCCGATCACGTTGATGCCGGCCGCGCTGAGCCGATTGGCCGCGCCCAGCGTGTCCTCGCCACCGATCGCGACCAGGCCGTCGAGGCGATGGCGCTCGAGCGTCTGGCGCACCAACTCAATGCCGTCGTCGCGCTTGGCCGGATTGGTCCGCGAGCTGCCCAGGATCGTGCCCCCACGGGGCAGGATCCCGCGCGTGGACTCGATCGTCAGCTCGTCCTGAACGTCCTCCAGAACCCCGCGCCAGCCGTCGCGGAAGCCGACCAGCTGGTCGCCGAACTCGTCGATCCCCTTCCGTACCACCGCCCGGATGACGGCGTTCAGCCCAGGGCAATCACCCCCACCGGTGAGCATGCCGATTCGCACGGGCAAGATCCTACGCGCCGCGCGAACGGTGCACCAGCGTGCACTAGGGTTCGCGCGATGCCGCGCCGACCCCGGCTCACCCGCCGCACCGCCTCCGCGGTCGCCGCCGTGACTGCCGGCGCCGCCGGCATCGCGGTGCAGCGCCGCCACCTGCGCGCCCTGGACCGTGACCCCGACTACGTGCGCCTGCGCCGGCCGCTGGGAGGTCGCACGCTGTCGGCGACATCGCCCGACGGCACGGTCCTGCACGCCGAGGCGTTCGGACCCGACACCGGGCACGCGATCATCCTCGCCCACGGCTGGACCGAGCAGCTGTCGTTCTGGGGACCGGTGATCGGCCGGCTCAGCGGCCGCGGGCAGCGGGTGATCGCCTATGACCTGCGCGGGCACGGTGCCAGTGCGCCCGCTGCCCAGGGCGACTACTCGCTGCAGCGCTTCGGCGAGGACCTGGAGGCGGTGCTGGCCGCCACCGTGGAGGCGCCACAGCGCGCGACCGTCGTCGGCCACTCGCTGGGGGCGATGTCGATCGCCGCCTGGGCCGGCGGTCATGACGTCCAGGCGCGCGCCAACGGGGCCGTGCTGGTCAACACCGGCCTGGGCGATCTGATCGGCGGTCACCTGCTGTTCGGTGAGCTCGCCCGCTGGCTGAACAATCCGCGGCTCAGCCGGGCGGTGCTCGGCTCCGCCGCGCCGATCCTGCCGTTCTCCACGCCGGTATCCCAGGCGCTGATTCGCTACATGGCGTTCGGGCCGACCGCGTCGGCCGGGGACGTGGCCTTCTATGAGCGCATGCTGCTGGCCTGCCCGTGCGGCGTACGCGCGGCCTGCGGCGTGGTTCTCTCCGATCTGGACCTGTGGCCGGCGGTGGCCAGCCTGACCGTCCCCACGCTGGTCGTCACCGGCGAGCGCGACCGGCTGACCCCACCCGACCACGCCCGCCGGATTGTCGCGGCGCTGCCGGCACCCGCCGGCCTGCTCGAGCTGCCTGCCACCGGCCACATGTCGCCGCTGGAACGCCCCCAGGAGCTCGCCGACGCGATCGAGGAGCTGGTCCGCAGGGTGGCCGCGACCCCGGGCGTCGCCGCCGTCTGAGCGCATGAGCAGCGGACCGCTGCGCGGCCGGATCGACGTCTCGCGATCGAGCGAGTCGGCGCGTCGCCGCGTCCTGGACTCATTCACCGCCGTGCTGCAGGCTTCGGTGGCCGCAGCGCTGGCGTGGCTGTTTGCGCACCGCGTGCTCGGCCACCCACAGCCGTTCTTCGCACCGGTCGCCGCCGCGATATCGCTGAGCACGAGCCGCATCCAGCGCAGTCGACGGATCGCCCAGATGGTCGCCGGCGTACTCCTGGGCATCGGCGTCGCTGAGGTCCTGCACGCGCTGCTGGGAAGCAGCACCGCCGCTCTGGGCGTGATCGTGCTGGTTACGATGCTGATCTCGCTGGCCGTCGGCGTGGGCTTCTTCGGCGACGGGCTGATGTTCCCTAATCAGGCTGCCGTCTCCGCGGTGCTGGTGGTGACGGTGCACCGGCACGGCACCGGCGGCGAGCGGGCGATCGACGTGCTCGTCGGCGGCGCGGTCGCGTACCTGCTCGGGGTGGTGCTGTTCCCCGCGCAGCCGATGTCGCTGCTCGCCGATGCCGAGGATGACGTGCTGCGCACGCTGGCGGGCAAGCTCGACGAGGTGGTGGCGCTGCTGGGCTCCGGTGAGGACGCGTCCGACGCGTGGACGCTGGCCACCGGTCACGACATCCACCGCCGGCTCGCGGCGCTGGCCCGGGCGCGCGCCACCGCGCGGCTCAGCGTTCGCGTCGCCCCGCGCCGCTTCAGACTGCGCACGTCGGTTGATGGGGAGGTCACCCGCACGGGGCGGCTGGACCTGCTGGCCAACGCGGTGCTCAGCCTGATCCGCGCCGCAACGCTGCGCAGCGACGGGCGCAACCCGCCACCGGCCGCGCTGCGGGAGCGGATCGCCTCCTTGGCCGGCGGGCTCGCGAGTCTCGCCGGAGCCGATCGTCCGTGGGCCTCGGCGCTGGTGCAGGAGGTGGAGCACGCGGCGCTCGACACGGTCGAGCACGTGAGCGCCCAGCAGGTCGACACCGACCAGGTGGTGGCCTCGATCCTGCGGGCCACGGCTCGTGACCTGGTCGCCGTGATCGAGCCCCACGCTCTGTCAGAGTGACCCCCGTGACGCGCATCAGCCGGCCCAACTCCACCGTCTGTTATCCGCTGCAGGAGGACCCCGAGCTCGCCGAGGCGATCGGAGCCGACCGCCGCGGAGCCGCCGCCGACGCGCTGGCGGCTCGGGCGATCGACGTCCCGGCGGGAGCCTGGCAGGGACGGCCGGTCACGCCCGAGGGCGGGATCGGGCTGCTCGTGCTGAAGGGCGTGCTCGTTCACCGGGTGGGGATCGACGAGCGCTACAGCGCCGAACTGCTCGGCGAGGGCGATGTCCTGCGATCGCTGCGCGACGAGCCACCGACCTCGACGCTGCCGCTGTCGATCAGCTGGCTGGTGCTCGAGCCGTCGCGGCTGGCCGTGCTGGACGAGCGCTTCGTGCGCCAACTGGCCGCGTTTCCCCAGCTCGCCGGGCGTCTGTTCGCCCGCTCTGTGCTGCGCACGCGACAGTTCGCGGTGAACATGGCGATCGTGCACCAGGCGCGGGTCGACGTGCGCCTGCACATGCTGTTCTGGCACCTCGCCGGCCGCTGGGGCCGCGTGCGCGCCGACGGGGTCGTGGTGCCGCTGCGGCTGACCCACACCACCCTGGCCGAGCTGGTGGCGGCGCGACGACCGACCGTGACCAGCGCGCTCTCCGACCTGACCCGCCGCGGCATGATCCGAGCCGTCGACGACGGCTGGCTGCTCTCCGGCGACCCACCGGGGCAGCTGGCGGCGCCCGACGGAGTGGCGAACGGAATCGGCGCCGACGTCCGACCGCCGAACGGCCACCGTTAGACCGTGCAGATCGATCCCTACATTGTCCTGGGCTCGGCGATCATCGGCCTGCTGGTGGGCATGACCGGCGCGGGCGGTGGCGCCCTGATGACGCCGATGCTGATCCTGCTGTTCTCGGTCAAGCCGTCGACGGCGATCTCGTCAGACCTCGTGGCCGCGGTGGTGATGCGCCCGCTCGGCGCCGCCGTCCACTGGCGTGCCGGCACCGTCAACACCAAGCTGGTCGGCTGGATGGCGCTGGGGTCGGTGCCGGCGGCGTTCCTCGGCGCCTACCTGCTGCACCTGATGGGCAACGCCAAGTCGGCGGAGAGCAACATCGAGGTTTTCCTCGGGGCGGCGCTGCTCGTCGGCGCGGGCGCGATGGTGCTGCGCTACGGACTCGATCGTCGCAGCGGCGGCGGCCGGCCCGCGATCGTCAGCGACGTGGCGCCGCGCCCGTGGTTGACGCTGGCGATCGGGATCGTCGGCGGCCTGATCGTGGGCATGACCTCGGTCGGCTCGGGCTCGCTGATGATCGTCGGGCTGCTGTTCGTGTACCCGCGGCTGGGCGCCAACCAGCTGGTCGGCACCGACCTGACCCAGGCGGTGCCGCTGACGCTCGCCGCGGCGCTCGGGGCGCTGGCCTTCGGGCAGGTGGAGGTCTCGGTGACCGGGTCGCTGATCATCGGTAGCGTGCCCGCCGTGCTGATCGGCTCGCTGCTGTCCTCCAGCGTCCCGGACCGGTACGTTCGGCCCGTGATCGCGTTTGTGATCTTCGCCTCCGGACTGAAGTACATCGGCGTGCAGACCACGACGCTGGGCTGGATCCTATGCGCGACGCTGCTGGGCGCCGGCACGCTGTGGCTGTGGACGGCACGGCCGTGGGAGACCATCGGCGTGACGCCGCGCCGGACCGGGGACGGGGAACCGGCGCCCGCTGACGCCGACGACGAGCGGGCGGCCGAGGATCTGGTCGTGTGACGAGCTCGCCGCAGCGCACCGACGTTGTCGTCCCCGACGGCACGCTGGCCAGCTTCCGTCTCGGCACCGGGCGGGCGGCCGCGCCGCTGGTGGTGGCGATCCACGGCATCACCTCCACGAGCCGCTCATGGCTGGCGACCTCCCAGGCGCTGGGCGAGCGAGCGGCGCTGGTCGCGATCGACCTGCGCGGACGAGGGGACAGCCGCGCGCTGCCCGGGCCGTTCGGCATCGACGTGCACGTGCGCGACGTGATCGCGGTGCTGGACCATCTCGGGCAATCCCGCGCGGTGATCGCCGGTCACTCGCTGGGCGCCTACATCGCCGCCCGGCTGGCGATCCTGCACCCCGATCGGGTCGACCGCCTGGTGCTCGTCGACGGCGGGCTGACGATCCCCGGCAGCGAGGGCGTCGATCCCGAGCAGTTCATGCAGGCGTTCCTCGGACCGACGCTGGCGCGGCTGAAGATGACGTTTGCCGACGTCGGCGCCTACCGCGACTGGTGGGCTGAGCATCCGGCGTTCGCCCACGCCGACATCGATCCGGCCAACCTGGACGCCTACGCGGCGCATGACCTCGTCGGCGAGCCACCACAGCTGCACCCCTCGATCAACCCGCAGGTCGTCCACGACGACGGCATCGACCTGTTTGGCATCACCGACGCGATGCAGCTGAGCGTGCCGGCGGTGCTGCTGTGCGCCCCGCGTGGGATGGTCGACGATCCGCATCCGATGCAGCCGCTGGCGCGGGTGCAGGAGTGGGCCGCTCAGGACCCGTCGCGGCGACGGGCGATCGAGGTGCCCGACGTCAACCACTACTCGATCGCGCTCGGGAGCCGCGGCGCGGCCGTCGTGGCCGATGAGATCGCCCGCGCGGTCGGCTAGTCACCTTACGCAGCGGCGGCGAGCGCCAGTTCGGTCGCGTCGACCTCGGCCAGCGCCAGGCCGACGGCCCCCAGCAGCTCGGCGCGGTCGCCCAGCTGCGCCGCCGTCACGCGCACGTCCTGCCACACGGGCTCGATCGCGGCCTCGCGCAGGCCCGCGCGGACGGCCGCCACCAACGTCTCGCCGGCCACGATCAACTCCCCGCCGACGATCACGAGCTCGGGATTGACGAGGTTGCAGACCGCGCCGGCCACGCGTCCGATGGCCCGGCCGGCCTCGGCAAACGCGCTGTGCGCGGCCGGCCCCTGGGTTCTCAAGCCCCCGCCCAGCCGGGCGCGCAGCCGCTGAGCGCCGGCGACCGTCTCCAGGCAGCCGCGCTGGCCGCAGCGACACAGCGCACCGCCGGGCGCCACGACCACGTGACCGAGCTCCCCGGTCATCCCGCTGTGCCCGGTGAACAGCTCGCCGTCGAGCACCAGGCCGGCGCCGATCCCGGACGAGAGCATCAGGTAGACGACGTTGACCGCCCCGCGTCCCGCCCCCATGCGGACCTCCGCGAGCGCCCCCAGGTTGGCGTCGTTGCCGACGTGCACCGTGGTCCGCATTCGCGACTCGAGCTCTGTGCGCAGCGAGATCGAGCTCCACCCCGGAAGGATCCCGTCGACGACCACGATCCCGCTGTCGCGCCGCACCGGCGCCGAGATCGCG
The DNA here is from genome assembly GCA_050999585.1 of Solirubrobacteraceae bacterium. Taxonomy (GTDB): domain Bacteria; phylum Actinomycetota; class Thermoleophilia; order Solirubrobacterales; family Solirubrobacteraceae; genus Palsa-465. The sequence goes on from JBPCPC010000193.1 coordinate 22,180, forward strand.
GCACCCACCCCGAGCAGCCGCTCGCGCGACGACAGCGCCAGCAGCCTCGCCGACGCCAGCCCGATCGCTCCCATCGGGTCGTTGTCGACGTCGAACTCGTGCCCGCTCTCGACGACGATCGTCCCGGCCAGGTCGGCGATCGCGACCCGCACCGAGCTGTGCCCGAAGTCAATCGCGCCGACCGCACCCAGGCCGGGCTCGATCGTCAGCAGCGAGGTCGGGCGCCCGGCCCGGCCGGACCGCGCCGCCGCGGGCAGCTCGACGACCACACCCTGCGCCTGCATCTCGCCGACGAGCTTGGAGACCGTGGCCCGCGACAGCTCGGTGCCGCGCATCACCTCGTCGCGCGCCGCGGGACCCGCGCGGAACAGATAGGCAACGACGCGGTCGCGCGCCGTCATCTCATCGGACGCCGAGCAGGACGTCGATCACCAGCTGGTCCAGGTGCTCGTTGCCGAACCCCCGCTGCGCCAGCGCGTCCAGCTTTGCGCTCTGCGCCTTGAGCCCATCGGTCTCGTTCAAGCCGCCGCAGGTCGCCTCGCCCAGCTCGTGCACCGACGCGGCCGCCAGCGCCTCCTGAACCTCGGGCAGCGAGTCGAAGTGGCGAGCCTTCTGCGCCAGCGCGGTGTAAGTGCTCATGCATCCGTCAACGAACGCCCACACGTCGCGCTCGTCGGCGTTGCGGTACGGGTGGGCGTCGAAGTGGCGCGGGCCCGCATAGCCGGCGCGCTCCAGCAGCCGGACGAGGTGGAAGGCCTCCTTGAGATCCTCAGCGCCGAAGCGGTAGTCCTGGTCATAGCGCCCGATCCGCTGGCCGTTGAGATCGATGTGAAACAGCTTGCCGGCCCACAGCGCCTGGCCTACGCCGTGCATGAACGACAGCCCGGCCATCGTCTCGTGCGCCACCTCGGGGTTCACGCCGACCAGCTCGGGACGATCGAGCATCGAGATGAAGTGCAGCGCGTGGCCGACCGTCGGCAGGAACGCGTCGCCGCGTGGCTCGTTGGGCTTGGGCTCGATCGCGAACCGCAGGTCGTACCCCTGCCCGACGGAATATTCGGCGAGGACGTTGATCGCCTCGCGATAGCGCTCGAGTGCGTCCCGCGGGTCCTTGGCGACGCCGACCTCGGTCCCCTCACGCCCGCCCCAGAACACGTACACCTCGGCGCTCAGCTCAGCCCCCAGGTCGATCGACAGCATCGCCTTGCCTAGCGCCGCCCGCCGGACGCCGCGGTCGTTGGACGTGAAGGCGCCGTCCTTGAACGCCGGATGGCTGAACAGGTTCGTGGTGGCCATGCCCACTCCCATCCCTCGCTCGGTCAGGGCAGCCTTGAACCCGGCCACGATCCGGTCGCGCTCGGCGGCACCAGTCCCGTAGGGCACGAGGTCGTTGTCGTGCAGGCTCACCCCCCAGGCGCCGGCGTCGGCGAGCTTGTGGACGGTGTCGACGGGATCGCGCGGCGGACGCGTCGGCTCCCCGAACGGGTCCCGGCCCGGGTTGCCGACAGTCCACAGGCCGAACGTGAATCGCGGTGAGGCGGGCTGGTCTGCGGTCATCTCGACATCTCCGGGGTTCAGGATTTTGTCTAAGATTAGACATAATGTCGTCTGACGCGCGGGTGATCGGAGTGGACGTCGGGACGTCATCGGCCAAGGGCGTGGCGATCGACGAGCAGGGCGCGCTGCTGGCCGAGGCGACGCGCCCCTACCCGGTCGCGATGCCCCAGCCCGGCTGGTCTGAGCAGGATCCCGACGACTGGGCGAGCGCCGTCGATCAGGTGCTCGACGAGCTCGGAGCCGATCATGCCGAGGGGATCGGGTTGAGCGGCCAGATGCACGGCCTGGTCGCGCTCGGTGCCGACCAGCGCCCGCTGCGCCCGGCGATCCTCTGGAACGACGGCCGCAGCCAGCCGCAGGCGATCGCGACCGAGCAGCGGCTGGGGATCGACCGGCTCGTGGCGCTGAGCGGTAACCGCGTGCTGGCCGGCTTCACCGCCCCCAAGCTGGCCTGGCTGGCCGAGCGCGAGCCCGACGTGCACCGCCGGATCGCACACGTGCTGCTGCCCAAGGACTACGTGCGTCTGCGGCTGACCGGTGAGTTGGCCACCGATGTCTCCGACGCCTCGGGCACGCTGCTGCTCGACGTCGCCAGGCGCGACTGGAGCCCGGAGCTGGCCGAGGCGTTCGGCGTCGATCCGGCCTGGCTGGCGCCCGTGCACGAGTCCCATGTCGTCACCGGTCAGACCGCCGCCGGGGTGCCGGTGGCCGCCGGAGCCGGTGACCAGGCGGCAGGCGCGCTGGGCGTCGGCGTCACCGATGCGGCCAGTCCGGCGTCGCTGGTGCTCGGGACCAGCGGCGTGATCTTCGCCGCGCGCGACACCTACACCGCCGACCCCGCAGGCCGGCTGCACGCGTTCTGTCACGCGCTGCCCGACCGGTGGCACGTGATGGGCGTGATCCTGTCGGCCGCGGGCGCCCTGAGCTGGCTGGACTCGGCGATCGGGCACAACGACGGGATCCCCGCGCTGACGGCCGAGGCGGCGGCCTGGGCCCCCGGCGCCGAGGGGCTGACGTTCGCGCCCTATTTGTCGGGCGAGCGCACCCCCCATGCCGACGGCGACGTGCGGGGCGCTTTCGTCGGCCTCGGCCTGCGCCACGATCGCGGAGCGATGGTGCGCGCGCTGCTGGAGGGCGTGGCGTATGCGCTGCGCGACGGGCTGGACCTGATCGCAGCCGCCGGCCCGAGGCCGCAATGCGCCCGCGTCTCGGGAGGCGGCGCGCGCTCGGACCTGTGGCTGGCGATCCTCGCGTCGGTCCTCGATCTGCCGCTGCAGCGCACGGAGTCCGAGGCCGGCGCCGCCTACGGTGCTGCGCTGCTCGGCGGGGTCGCCGGCGCCGTGTTCGAAGATGCTCGCAGCGCGGCTGAGCTGGGGATCGCGGTGATCGATACGGTGGCGCCCGACCCGGCGTGGGTTGAGGCCTACGCTGCCCAGCGCGAGCGCTTCGTCGCGCTCTACCCGGCATTGTCGAATCTGCCAAGCTAGGCCGATGTCCATCGTGGACCGCCCGGCCCCCGCCACCGTGGCCGACGGCAAGCAGGCACTGACCGACCTCCTGGGCGCCGATCGCGTGCTCACCGGGGAGGACGTGCTCTCCCAGCACGGCCATGACGAGTCGTTTCATGCCGAGGCCCGACCCGACGCCGTCGTTTGGCCGCGCTCCACCGAGGAGGCCGCCGCGATCGTGCGCGTGGCCGCCGCGCACCGCCTTCCGCTGGTGCCGTTCGGCGCCGGCACCTCGCTCGAGGGACACGTCGCCGCGCTGGCCGGGGGGATCAGCGTCGACATGCGCGAGATGGACGCCATCAGCAACCTGTCGCTCGAGGACCTCGACGTCCACGTGCAGGCCGGCGTGACGCGGCGCCAGCTTGACGCGCGGCTGCGTCCCGAGGGCGTGTTCTTCTCGGTCGACCCGGGAGCCGACGCCACGGTCGGCGGCATGATCGCCACCGGCGCCTCGGGCACGACGACGGTGCGCTACGGCGCGATGCGCGAGA
>JBPCPC010000224.1:0-5815 GCA_050999585.1 Solirubrobacteraceae bacterium
GTCCCACCTCCGGGCCAGCGGAGTGGGTTTCGCCGCCGCGTTCAGCCGGATCGGAGCCGCGCTAGGCACGTTCCTCCTCCCGGTCGGGATCTCGAAGATCGGCATCGGGCCAAGCGTGATGATCGGAGGGGCGATCTGCGTGATCGGGGCGCTCGTCTCGCACCGGTGGGCACCCGTGACGGACGGCCTGTCGCTGACCCGCACCAGCGAGTTCGAGGCGATCAAGCCGACCGCCGCAGGCTCCGGAATCTCCCCCACGGCGATCTGAGCGTTCCCGCGGCATCTCGTCAGGGCTGCGGCCGCGTGTGGCGCGGCAGCCAGAACACCGCAACGGACGCGCCAGCAGCTACGCGATCGCCACCCAGAGGCCGTGATCGGCGGCGCTCACGAACGCCGCCGGGCCATGGCGCGAGCCGAGCCGGTGAAACAGCACCGTGCCGACGGCGGCGATCCCCAGCGACATCGCCAGCTGCTGGACGGACTCCAGCAGGCCCGAGGCGGAGCCGAGCTCATGCGGCGCCACGCCGGCGAGAATCACGTCGAACATCGGCACAAACACCATCCCATCCCCCAGCCGGTGACCGCGAACGGAGCCGCCAGCTGCCACGCGCTCACGCCGCCACCGGCCGCGCCCAGGACGAGGTCGACGAGCGCCAGCCCCGCCGCCATCGTGAGCGGCGCGCGACCACTGCGTGACCGCCGCGCCTACAGCCTGGCGAATCCCGCGAGCATGAGCACGCCGACTCCCAGCAGCGCGAACGACCACGCCGGCCAGCCGTGCTCGCGGCCCTGGATCAGCGGCTAGACGAGCGCCACCCCGCCGATCATGGCCAGCACTGCGCGCGTCGGGCCGGGCCTCGGGCGTCGCCGGTGGGGTGCGGGGCAGGAATCGCCGTCCGGCCGCCAGCGCGGCCAGCCCGAGCGGGACGTTGACCAGGAAGATCGCCCGCCAGCCCGTGCCGAGCACGTCGAGGTTGACGAGGCCGCCGCCGACCAGCGGCCCGGCGACGGCCGCTAGCCCCATCACCGGTCCGAACACGGCAAACGCCTTCTGCTGGCCCTCGTCGCCGAACAGTTCTCGGATCAGACCGAAGCCCTGCGGAACCATGATCGCGGCGACGGCGCCCTGCAGCGCGCGGGCGGCGATCAGCGCCTCGCTCGTGGGCGCCAGCGCGCACAGCGCTGAGGTGGCGACGAAACCGGCGAGCCCGGCGCACAGGACCCGCCGGCGTCCGAGGATGTCGCCGAGCCGGCTGCCGACCAGCAGCGTCACCGACATCGCCAGCGTGCAGGCCGCGGAGATCCACTCCAGCGTGGCAAACGAGCCACCCAGCTCGCGGCGGATCGCCCGAGACGCGGTCTGGGTGATGGTGGCGTCAAGCAGATCCATCACCGCCGCGGCGAGCACGACGGCGAACCCGAGCCACGCGGTTCGGGTGGTTTGCGAGGATCGCGCCGGAGCGGCGATCCGAGGTGGGGAGATGGTGGTGGTTCACACCAGTCGAGCCTCTCGGCTAATGCGGTCAACCAGCGTCCGCAATTCGGCCCATGCGGTCACTTTCGGTCCGCAATGTGTGAGAACCTGATCGTCCTCATGGTTCAGACCTCCGCCCGCCTGCTCGCCCTCCTCTCGCTGTTGCAGGTGCGCCGCGAGTGGACGGGCCCCGAGCTCGCCGAGCGCCTGGACGTGGGACCACGGACGATTCGGCGCGACGTGGAGAAACTGCGCGGGCTCGGCTATCCGGTCACGGCCGCGCCGGGCGTGGCAGGCGGGTACCGGCTCGGTGCCGGCGGGCAACTGCCGCCGCTGCTGCTCGACGACGCCGAGGCGGTCGCGGTCGCGGTCGGGCTGCGGACCGCGGCGTCGGGCTCGATCGCCGGGATCGAGGAGACCTCGGTGCGCGCGCTGGCCAAGCTCGAGCAGGTCCTGCCCAGCCGCCTGCGTCGACGGGTGAGCGCCCTCGGCAACGCGACCTCGACGTTCGAGACCGAGGGGCCGAGGATCGACGCCGAGCTGCTGGCCACACTCGCGGGCGCGTGCCGCGACGGCATGCGGGCCCGGTTTGCCTATGTGGCGCGCGACGAGCGGGCGACCCGTCGCCAGACCGAGCCCTGCTCGCTCGTGCACAGCGGCTATCGCTGGTACCTGGTGGCCTTCGACCTCGATCGCGACGACTGGCGCACGTTCCGCGTCGACCGGATTCGTGGCCGCCTGTCACTCGGCGAGCGTGGCCGCAGGCGCACGGTGCCGGGCGGCGACGCCGCCGAGTACGTTCGGCGGCAGCTGCGCTCGGGCCGGATGGGCGACAGCGAGGCCGTTCCGGGGCGGGTGCGCATCGGCGCGTCGGCGTCGCGGATGGCGCGCCGGGTCCCGGCCCGCTATGCGACGATCGAACCCGACGGCGAGCGGGGCTGTGTGGTCAGCACCCGCGGGCCCTGGTCACAGCAGTTCCTCGTCTGGATGGCGTTGCTCGACGAGCCGCTCGACGTGCTCTCCCCGCCCGAGCTGGTCGCGGCCGCCCGGGTGATCGCCTCGCGTCTGGGCGACGCCGCATAACTGATTCCGTGTGGTTAGGTGCCGTGGTCGACAAGCGCACAGCTGGGACGTCTGGGGTTGGTGGTTAAGGGTTTGAGGGTGATCGCGGCGGCTAACAGAACCACCTCGATCACGACCCCGCCGCGGAAAGCACTGATTCAGACGGCCCGGTGGGGGTTTTCAACCACGCGCGCACCCAGCGGCGTCGGTTGGTTGAAAAGGCCCGTTGAGAGCGGCAGGTTTGACCGGGGTTCCCACCGGCAAAACGGCGGCGACGAAGGGGCCGAAGCGACGCTGCCTGAGCCCTCGACCCCTGCGGCGAGAGCGCGGCGAACCGCTCAGTCGGGCTCGATCTCCCAGCTCGGCAGCTCCGCGATCGCCGCCCGGTACTGCCGGCGGTGGATCGGACGGAAGAACATGCTCCACGTGGTGGCCACGATCGCCACCAACAGCAGCGCCCCGAGCGCCTTGCCGACGGCGATGCACACGATCACGCAGACCAGCGCCAGCGCGCTGATCGCGATCGGCACGCGGCGGAAGCGCAGCTGCGTCCGGCGGACCGCGGCGTACTGCTCGAGCGGGATCCTGGTCGTGTCCCAGCCCCGGCCGCAGGCGTCGCAGTGCCAGTGCTCGCCGTAGTGCAGGTACCGCGTCTGCCCGCACCGGCAGGTCAGCGTGATCGGTGGCCCGCGCCGGACCGACCTGGGAATCGTCGCGGGCTCGATGTCTCAGCCCTCGCTGAGCGCCTCGGGCTGCTCCTGCACCGGCCGCTCTGAAAGCGGCTCGAAGCCCGCCAGCACCGTCGGCTTGTAGTCCGTGCCCACGAGCCTGGAGTTTGCCACCCACGGGCCCAGTTCGGGCTGCGGGAACTTGCAGTACAGGCTCTTGAGCTGGATCCCGTAGGAGCTGCCCGACTGCAGGTGCGTGATCAGCACCTTGCGGGCGACCTCGTCCTCCCGGCCGGCGGGGATCTCGAAGTAGATCTTGATGAACGAGTTGGAGTAGCGATCGAACACCGCCGGGACCCCGTCCTCCTGCAGCAGCGTCACGTCCTCCAGCCAGTTGATGTCATCTCCCGGCGTGGCCTCATCCAGGTCGACGTCCTCGATCGCCGAGATCTCCTCCTGATAGTCCATACGCTTGCCCGACAGATACTCGGCGTCGATCGCGTAGACCTTCTGCGGCTCGTCGGGAACCCGGCGTACCTCAGTCACCGGCGCTCACCCCCTCCTCGGACGTCAGGTAGTCGATCGGATTCTCGATGTGGCGCTCCAGCAGGCGTTCGATCCGCGCCAGCGTCCGCTCCTCGGAGACACCCGGGATGTAGTCGGTGCCGGCCAACGGCACCTTGGCCATCGCTGAGGCCTCGACGGTCAGCGCGCACAGATCCTCGGGCTCGAGGCTGTGCACATCGGTCTTCCCGCACGCCCGCGCCAGCATCTGGCATTCCAGCGTCAGCGTATGCAGGAAGTTGTAGACGCGGTTGGCCCCCTCATCGACGTTCAGTCGCTTGCGCAGCTCGGGGTCCTGGGTGGTGATGCCGACCGGGCAGCGGCCGGTGTGGCAGTGATAGCAACTGCCGGCCGGCACGCCGATCGTGCCCTCGTAGTCGGTGACACCCGGGATCTCCTTGTTGCAGTTCAGCGCCATCAGCGCGGAGTGACCGATCGCGATCGCGTCGGCGCCGAGCGCGATGCACTTGGCCACGTCCCCGCCGTTGCGAATGCCGCCGGCAACCACCAGGTCGATCTCGTCGGCCAGGCCGACGTCCTCAAGCGCGCGCCGTGCCTCGGGGATCGCCGCCATCAACGGAATGCCGGTCTCCTCGGCCGCCGTGTGCGGTCCGGCGCCCGTGCCGCCTTCGGCTCCGTCGAGGTAGATGATGTCCGGCCCGCACTTGGCAGCCATCCGCACGTCGTCGTAGACGCGCGCCGCACCCAGCTTGAGCTGGATCGGCACCTCGTAGTTGGTGGCCTCGCGAACCTCCTGGATCTTCAGCGACAAGTCGTCAGGGCCCAGCCAGTCCGGATGGCGCGCGGGGGAACGCTGGTCGATCCCGGCCGGCAGCGAACGCATCTCGGCCACCTGCTCGGTGACCTTCTGGCCCATCAGGTGCCCGCCGAGGCCGACCTTGCAGCCCTGGCCGATGAAGAACTCGATCCCGTCGGCGAGCATCAGGTGGTGCGGGTTGAAGCCGTAACGGCTCTGGATCACCTGGTAATACCACTTGGTCGACAGGTCGCGCTCGGGCGGGATCATCCCACCCTCGCCCGAGCAGGTCGCCGTCCCGGCCATCGAGGCGCCCTTGGCCAGCGCCATCTTGGCCTCCAGCGAGAGCGCGCCGAACGACATTCCGGTGATGTAGATCGGGATGTCGAGCTTGATCGGGTTGGCCGCGAACCGCGAGCCCAGGATCGTCTCGGTGGTGCACTTCTCGCGGTAGCCCTCGATCACGAACCGGGTCAGCGTGCCCGGCATGAACATCAGCTCGTCCCAATGCGGGATCTTCTTGAACATCGAGAAACCGCGCATGCGGTAGCGGCCAAGCTCTGACTTCACGTGGATGTCGTTCATCACCTCGGGGGTGAAGATGCTCGAATGTCCGAGCACGTTACGGGTGCTCGGTGCGTTCTCGTCGGCAGTTGCCATGGCGGATCTCCTCCTAGAGGACGAGCTTGCGCTCGGAGGGTTCGAGCGCGTCATAGTTGTAGAGCTTCTTGCCGCACACGAATTTGGTGAACGAGGGCGGCGTGCCGAGCCCGTAGATGCGGAACTTGCGCTCGATGATCTCGGCGTCGGCGGCGTTGAACTCGCCTTCGACGCAGTCGACGCCCAGCGACTTGACCTTGCCGGCGACATACAGGATGCCGTCGTACATCGAGTCACCGAGGCCCGGCCCGACGTCGCCGCAGATGATCTGGCGCCCGCGCTGCATCATGAACCCGGTCATCGAGCCGGCGCTTCCCATGACGATGATCGAGCCGCCCTTCTGATCGATCCCGGTGCGCGCGCCGACCTGGCCCTTGATCACCAGGTCGCCACCGCGGATCGCGGCTCCGGTCAGCGAACCGGCGTTGGAGTCCACGACGACCACGCCCGACATCATGTTCTCGCACGCCGACCACCCGACCCGGCCGGCGATGTGGACCTCGGGGCCGTCGATCATCCCCAGCGCAAAGTATCCCAGGCTGCCCTCGAAGCGCAGCCGGCAGCGCGTCAGCAGGCCGGCGCCGAGGGAATGGCGGGCGCCGGGACGCTGGATCGTGACCTCCTTGACGC
>JBPCPC010000274.1:0-7680 GCA_050999585.1 Solirubrobacteraceae bacterium
ACAGATCACGCACGCGCGAGGCGCCGACGCCGACGAACATCTCGACGAAGTCCGAGCCCGAGATCGAGAAGAATGGGACGCCCGCCTCGCCGGCGACCGCGCGGGCCAGCAGCGTCTTGCCGGTGCCGGGAGGTCCATAGAGCAGCACGCCCTTGGGGATTCGCGCACCCAGCGCCTGGAATTTCTTGGGGTTCTCGAGGAACTCCTTGATCTCGTGCAGCTCCTCAACGGCCTCGTCCACGCCGGCGACGTCACGGAACGTGATCTTTGGACTATCTACCGACATTCGCTTGGCGCGCGACTTGCCGAACGACATCACCTTCGATCCCCCGCCCTGCATCTGGTTCATCAAAAACAGCCAGAACCCGATGAAGATGATCACCGGCAGCAGGTAGGTCAGCAGCGACAGCCAGGCGCTCGAGCTCTTGGACTGCACGTTGAGTCCGCTCGTCGGCAGGTTCTTCTCGGCCTGGTTGATCAGGCTCGTCGCGTAGTTGTCGGGGTAGCCGACCGAGTACTGGGTTCCGTCCTTGAGCGTCACGTCGGCGCTGTTGGACTTCTGGTCCAGCGAAAGCTTCGCGACCTCCTGATGCGAGATCGCGTATTCCAGGTCGCCGAACGTGTGCGTCGGACCGTGGTTCGAGCTTCCGATCAGCTTCTGGGCGAAGGACGCCAGAACGACGACGATCAGAATCGGGAAGGCGGCGCTCTTGAAGAACCTGCTCATTGATTAAGTCCCAGCATTCAGACGGCTTTGCCCTCGGACCAAGGCGATCTCGCTGCGGATCAGCAAGCGTAGCACCCCGGTTTGGCCAGCAGGCCAGGGCAACATCGCTGTCATGGGCGCAGCGCAGCCACGTACGGCAGGTTGCGATACCGCTCGGCGTGATCCAGCCCGTAGCCGATCGCAAACCGGTCCGGAATCTCGAATCCCACGTACCGGGCCTGGAGCTCCACCTTCTGGCGCTCGGGCTTGACCAGCAGCGCACACACCTCCAGCGACGCCGGGTGGCGACCGGCGAGGTTGCGCAGCAGGTACTGCAGCGTCAGCCCCGAGTCGACGATGTCCTCGACGATCAGCACGTCGCGGCCCTCGATCGCGGCGTCGAGATCCTTGAGGATCCGCACCACGCCCGAGGACTTGGTCGAGGAGCCGTAGGACGCGACCGCCATGAAGTCGACCTCGACCGGGACGTCCAGGTTGCGCATCAGATCTGAGAGGAAGAACACCGCCCCCTTGAGCACCCCGATCAACAGCAGCTCCCTGCCGGCGTAGTCGCGCGAGATCTCAGCGGCGAGCTCGCGCACGCGGCGTGTCAGGTCCGCCTCGGCAACGAGGACCTCCCCGATCGCTGCGTCGCCGCTCACCCGCCCGATTCTAGGTGGCGCGCTCCGCGCGCTGTTTGTGGCCGCCGCGGCACCCCCGCTTCCGTGGAATGGGGAACGCAAGTGTGGGGTGGGCGCGAACGTCAGCAGCCCGCGCCGCGCGGTGACCCTCACCCCGCTGGGCAGGTCGAGCATCGCGGTGCCGCGGTCGTCCAGGTTGGCGATTTCCGCGGCGCGGCGTGCCACCCCCGCTGCCGGCGCTCCGGCGGCGGCGTCGGCCAGGCGTTGCACGACCAGGCGCTGCAGCGCCGGCGCCAGCCCGCGCAGCCGGGAGAGCGCGATCGCCGAGCGCCCCGCCAGCACCGACTCGACCAGCTCGTCGAGCACCGCCGCCTCCTCGCGCAGCGTCTGGGCCAGCGCGAGCAGGTTGGCCTCGGCGGCGGGATGGATCCGCTGCAGCGCCGGGACGAGCTCGTGCCGCACGCGCCCGCGGGCATAGACACCGGAGGCGTTTGTCTCGTCCTCGCGCCATTGCAGGCCGCGTGCCGCGCAGTACGCGCCCGTGTCCGCGCGCGAGAACCTCAGCAGCGGCCGGATCACCCGTCCGTCGCGGGCCCGCATCCCGAGCAGTGCCCGCCGGCTGGGCGAGGAGGCCAAGCGGTACAGGATCGTCTCCACCTGGTCAGTCGACGTGTGCCCGGCTGCAATGTCGGCGTTCCGCAGCCCCGCGACCGCCCGAGCCGCCGCGTAGCGCTCGTCCCGCGCCCACGCCTGGAGGTTGCCCACACCGTCAGCGTCGCGCCGCACATGGCGCACTTCCAGTGTCACGCCCAGTTGCTCGCATGTCCTCACACAGTGTTTTTCGTCGTCCTGTGCCGCCTCCCTCAGCCCGTAGTTCACGTGCAGCGCGGTCACGGGCGACGCGCCGACGATCCGGATCGCGAGATCCAACAGGCACATGGAATCTCGTCCTCCGGAATAGAGCACCACGACCGGACGTTCCCGCGCCAGCAGCCCCTGCTCGCGGACACTCGGTTCCAGCTCCATCACGGCTCCGCGCGCCGGCGCGCGATGAATACCTCGGCCGACTCGCCGAAGCGCTTCAGACGAACCTCGCCGATCCGCTCAAATTTCAGCTTCGGGCTGGCGGCAGTCCCGATCGCCGATAGCGCCCATTCGCCGTCGTACCGCTGCGCGAGCCCGCGGCGCGGCCAGCGCCGCAGGGTCTCGGGGCTGACGCCGACGCGTCGCGCGGCCTGCGCGAGCGTCACTGCGGGCGTTTCCGGAGTCGCAAGATGGCGGCGGAGTCTCGATGAGGACGAGGCCCCGCCGCCCGCGGGCATGCCGGCCCGCTGTGTCGGCCGTTTGCGCTCGTCACGTTTCCGGCGGCGCCTCGCGGTCGCGCCTGGCGGCACAACCACGCTCCGACCTGTTGCCTTGCGTGCTGACATAGGTCTACTCGCCACCGCGCGGTGTGTCCATGCGTTTAAGCACAAAGTCTGCCGCGCCGGCGGGCGCGGCCCGGCGCTCGGTCAGAGCTCCAGGTGGGGGTAATCCGCGGCGACCATCTCGCGGTAGCGTGCATACAACGGCTTCGTGATCGGGATGATCGCGAGCGCCGCCTTGACATCCCCGCCGGCCTTGATCCGACGGCGGGCGATCGCGATCGCGATGTTCTCCTTGCCCTGGAAGTACCGGTTGGCCGTCTCTGAGCTCATCGTCATCTTCACCCGTGGCTCCCAGTCGATGTCATCAGACCATTCCCAGGCCAGGTTCGGCTCCTCGGGGCCACCGGCCCGCACGTTGACGACCAGGTCGAGATCGGTGAACTCGAAGCGCTGCGGTGTATCGGCGTCGCGCAGCTGGGGCCCCATCCTCGGATCGTCGCTCATCAGGGCGAACGTCCGATCCATGATCTCGCGGAACTCCTGGGCTGACTTGAACTCCGCCACGCGGCCGCCAGTCTAATCTCCCCGCGCCTTGCCGCCGACGATCCATCTGCAGCCGACCGCCCCGCTGGCGCCGCGCGTCCTGCTTCCCGGCGACCCTGGCCGCGCACTGCTGCTCGCGACGGCGCTGCTGCGTCAGCCGAAGATGTTCAACCACCATCGCGGCCTGTGGGGCTATACCGGCGAGGCGCTGCTCGACGACGCCCCGCTCACAGTCCAGAGCACCGGCATGGGCGGGCCCAGCGCTGCGATCGTGATCGCCGAACTGGCGCAGCTGGGCGCGGAGACGCTGCTGCGGGTTGGAACCTGCGGAGGGCTTGACGACTCGCTCGCGCTGGGCGAGTTGCTGGTGGTCAGCGAGGCGCTGAGCGAGGACGGAACCAGCCGGGCGCTCGGCGCCGAGGTGCGGGCCGTCCCCGACGCCGGACTACTGGCCGCGCTCACCGAAGCCGGCGCTGGCCGGGCGCGCACGGCCACGGTGGTCTCCACCGACCTGTTCTATGACACCACGCCGGGAACCGAGGAGCGCTGGCGGGCCGCCGGCGCCACGGCCGTCGAGATGGAGGCGGCGACCCTGTTCGCGCTCGCCGGCCGCCGCGGGCTGCGAGCGGCTGCGCTGCTGATCGTCACCGACCTCCTGCTGCCGTCACGGCGGCGGATCGAGCTCGAAGCGCTGCGCGCCGCCGAGCACCGGATCGGTGAGCTGGCGGTCTCGGCGCTGGCGCGGTGAGCCGAGCTCAGCCGCCGGGCTTGCCCGTGGCGCGGGACTTCGGCGCCGAGCGGGACTTCGGCGCCGAGCGAGTCTTCGGCGCCGAACTGCGGGCGCTCGGGGTCGGCGCTTCGCGCCCGGCCTCCAGGCGCTCCAGCGCGGCCTCGATCTTGGTCAGCCGGTCCCCCAGGGAGTGCGTGGCGCTCGAACGCTCGATTCGATCGTCGAGCCGATCCAGCCCGTCCTCGATCCCCTCCAGTCGCTGCGACACGCTGCGCACGCGCCGGGTCAGGCGCTCCAGGTCACTGGCCGATGGAAGATTCAACGCTCCCATCGCCACCTCCTGCGCGCGCATCGCTCGCTCGCGCGTTTCAAACGCGCGCGAGAGCGCGCCGGAGACGACGGGATTCTCGAGCAGCTCCTGGGCGAACTTGCCGATTGCCTCCTCGCCCTGGCGGGTCACGCGTGACTTGAAGCCTTCTTCGTCGCTCATCGGGGCGACTCTAGCCGCCGGAGCGCTTCGTCCCGGCAGTGGGTCATACTCTAAGCCTCGACTTGAGCATCTGAATGGCGGCGCAGCGGCTGTCGGTACGCCAATTTCCGGACTCCGCCCGCACCTCGATGACCTCTGGTCCGGTGGGGACGGCGCGCGCGAGCGCGAGCGGGGGCGTACGCGAGCGGTTCCCAATTGCAAACCTCCGTACCAGTCAGTAGCGTGCGATCGGCACGGCGCACAGTGCATTGACTTCCCATGCTTGAGAGCCACACGCACAAATGACGGTCGCAGAGCGAGGCCGCGGTTGATCATCCGGCGCAGGTTGCTGGCGGTACTGGCCTTGACCGGCGCCGTGCTGGCAGCGCTGTTCATGGCCGCAGTCCCCCGCGCTTCAGCCGACCCGTGCGTCGTCACGGTGACGCTCGTCGGTGGACAGACGCTGAGGTTCAACGTCGACGTGCCGGCGGGCACCTCGGTCTCGTCACTGAACCTGCCCATCGTTGGCGCCGTCCTGTCGAAAACGATGACCTGCACGCTGGCGACGAGCTCCTCGAGCACGACGACCACCACCACGACGACGACCACCACCCCGACCACGAGCGCCACCACCACGGGCAGCTCGTCGTCCTCATCGAGCTCCTCGTCGACGACCTCCAGCTCCAGCTCAACCTCAACCTCAACCTCGACCTCACCTTCACACTCGCACAAGCCGCCGACCACGCCGACCACGCCGACCGCGCCGACCACGAGCAAGGCGCCGAGCTCGCAAACACCCGAGAAGTCATCCCGCCACGGGACCACGTCGCATCCGAGTTCGTCCAAGCAGCACCACCGCGCCAAGAAGCCCGACAAGCGCAAGCGGGTCTCGTCCAAGAAGCCCGCGCTGCCGTCGGGCAAGGGCGTCCCCAGCAGCAAGAACCCCACCTACTCCCTGTCCCTGCCGGGACCGGCGCCGATCGGCGTCCCAAACTTCTTTATCGACTCGTTTCAGATCCCGCCGTTCCTGATCCCGATCTACCAGGCCGCGGGGATCGAGTACCAGGTGCCATGGCAGGTGCTGGCCGCCATCAACGAGATCGAGACCGACTACGGCCGCAACCTGTCGGTGTCCTCGGCCGGGGCCGTCGGATGGATGCAGTTCCTCCCCTCGACGTTCAAGGAGTGGGGCGTGGACGCCAACGGCGACGGGATCGCCGATCCGTATAACCCGGTCGACGCGATCTTCACCGCCGCGCGTTACCTGCACGCCGCCGGCGCCTCGCAGAACCTGTCGCAGGCGATCTTCGCCTATAACCACGCCGGCTGGTACGTGCAGTCGGTGCTGCTGCGCGCCAAGCTGATCGGCGGGATCCCGTCGCAGCTGATCGGGGCGCTCACCGGCCTGGTCCAGGGCCACTTCCCCGTCGCCGCGCCGGCCAAGTACGCCGACGATTCGGTCGTTTCGCTCGCCAAGCACAAGGTCAAGGGCTCCAACGCGGCGATCCCGATCGGCTCTGACCTGGCCAGCAAGGGCACCTCGATCTTCGCCAAGCGGGGCTCGCCGGTGATTGCCGTCAACGACGGCAAGATCGTCAAGGTCGGCGAGAGCACCGCTCTGGGTCACTACATCAAGCTCCAGGACTCGACCGGCAACACCTACACCTACGCGCATCTCGGCAGCGTGTCGAAGACCTATCCTGTGGCCAAGCCGGTGAAGATCACCGCTCGTGACATCGCCCACGAACTCGCGGCGCCGAAGGTCAAGGCGCCAAAGACGGCCGCGTCGGCCGGCCAGCAGGCGACCACCCCCACCCCGGCAGCGCCGGCCACGCGCGCGCCGAAGCAGGTGACCGCGTCAGCGACCGCCGGCAAGCAGGTCACCGCGCCCGCCGCCAAGGCCCCGAAGCCGGCGGCGTCCAGCTCAACGGCGTCGATCTCCGCGCCTCTGGTGAAGGAGCGCCTGTTTGCCCACCCGTCGCGGACCGCCTCCTATGCCGCCGGCGGAAACCTGCAGCTCAAGCACACTAGCCAGCAGGTCTCCAGCTTCCAGAACTACTTCTCCGACGTGCTTCACCTGGGCAAGAAGCAGTACACGCTCAAGCGCCTGAAGGCTGGCTCGATCGTCATCGCCGGCACGATCCTGGGCCATATTGGCGGCCCCACCCAGGGCCTGTCGCCGCACCTCTACTTCACGATCCAGCCCGCCGGCCGCAACGCCCCGAACATCGATCCCAAGCCGATCCTCGACGGTTGGAAGCTGCTGGAGGCCACCGCGGTCTATCGCGCGGCCAACGTCGATCCGTTCTACGGCCCCGGCGCCAAGAATCCGACCGTCGGCCAGGTCCTGCTGATGTCCAAGCAGCAACTCACCGAGCGCGTGCTCACCGACCCGCACGTCCAGATCTACAACTGCGGCCGCCGCGACATCCAGACCGGCCAGATCGACCGGCGCGTGCTGGCCACGATCGAGTTCCTCTCGGCCTCGGGCCTGGACCCCTACGTGTCAGGCCTGAAGTGCGGCGCCTCGATCAACGCCACCACCGGCACCGACGCGCAGGGCGCCACCGGGCAGAGCGTCGATATCTCCAAGATCAACGGCGTCCCGGTGCTCGGCCACCAGGGGGCCGGGTCGACCACCGACCTCGCCATCCGCCGACTGCTGACGCTGCAGGGTGCGATGAAGCCCGACGAGATCGTCTCGGACATCGCTTACAAGTCCCAGCCCAACACGCTGGCGCTGCCCGATCACAAGAACCGGATCCAGATCACGTTCACGCCGGACTACGGCACCAACAAGAAGCTCTCCAGCCAGATCAAGAGCATCCTGCAGCCGGGACAGTGGGCGCAGCTGATCAACCGCATCAGCCAGATCCCCGAGCCGGTCGTGCCGATCTCCCCCAGCAAGTACGCGATCCGCAAGCCTAAGAACTGACCGCCGGCCGGCGGCCGTGAGCGTGCAGGGGCAGACGCCGGTGGCCGGAGTTCTGTTTCGCTTCGCCCAGGCCGAGTTCCCCTGGGCGCTCGGCCCGCCCGATGGTCGTTACCTGATCCGGGCCGGCGACAGCGCCGATCCCCACCCCAGCGACCCCACGCACGTGATCGTGTTCGCCACCCTGGGGGCGCCCCAGCGACGCCGCCTCGCGGCCCGGGGCCGGGCCCGCGAGGGACAAACCGAGGCAACGCAGAACCCCGTGGACACCAGGCAGGCGAACATGGTCGAT
>JBPCPC010000309.1:0-6896 GCA_050999585.1 Solirubrobacteraceae bacterium
GGGCGGTGGCCGTGGTCCCGGTGGCGCCGGTGGTCGCGGCGGCGGTCCCGGCGGTGGCCGTGGTCCGCGTCCGGGCGGCGGCAGTGGCCAGAGTTCCGGAGGCGGTCAGGGTGCCGGAGGCGGTCGCTGATGCTGTCTCCGAAGCGCGTCAAGCACCGCAAGCAGCATCGCGGTCGTCGTGCCGGCCTCTCGCGCGGTCAGGTCAAGGTCCAGTTCGGTGAATACGGCCTCAAGGCGTTGGACGCCGGTTGGCTGACCAACCGTCAGATCGAGGCTGCTCGTATCGCGATGACCCGCAAGATCAAGCGCGGCGGCAAGGTGTGGATCAACGTGTATCCCGACAAGCCGTTCACCAAGAAGCCGGCCGAGACCCGCATGGGCTCCGGCAAGGGCTCGCCCGAGGGCTGGGTCGCCGTGGTCAAGCCCGGACGCGTGATGTTCGAGCTGGCCGGCGTGCCCGAGGATCTAGCTCGCGAGGCGATGCGCCTCGCCGGCCACAAACTGCCCCTGCGCACCAAATTCGTGATGCGCGAGGAGGTCTGAACATGCGGGCCTCTGATCTGCGCGACTTGTCAGACACCGAGCTGACCGAGCACATCGCGACTGCGCGCCGCGAGCTGTTCGGCCTGCGCTCGCAGCACCATGTCAACCGTGCGCTGGACAACACCGCGTCGCTGGCCCAGGCCCGGCGCGAGATCGCTCGCGCGCTGACCGTGGAGCGCGAGCGAGGGCTGGCGGGACACATATCTCGATCCGGACAGGAAAATGGCTGAGGAACAACCCCCCCAAGACGCAGAACCGACGGCCGCGGCAGCGGCTCCCGAGGCGAAAGCCTCGGTGACCAAGACGGCTGCCCCGAGCGCCCCGGCCGAGCCGCAGGTGGTCTTGGCCCCGAAGGAGCGCCGGGCCGGCTCTCGCGCGGCCAAGGCCGCCAAGCTCAAGACTCTTCCTGCGCGCACGCCCGAGGAACGTCACGCCGAGCGCGTCGTCGAGCGGAGCCGCAAGGCCCAGCAGCGGCGCGAGGGTCGCGTCAAGGCGCGGGCCAAGGTCGCCAAGCGCGACAGCGCCGCCGCGGTCACGCCGCCGCGCGAGCACGCCCCCAGCGTCCAGAAGGTTCGCCAGGGCGTGGTCGTCTCTGACAAGGCCGACAAGACGATCACCGTCAGGATCGACACCGCGCGGCGTCACCGGCGCTACTCGAAGATCGTCCGCACCTCCCGGACGCTGCACGCCCACGACGAGGCCAACGACGCCAACATCGGCGACACGGTGACCGTGCGCGAGGCGCGCCCGCTCTCGCGGACCAAGCGCTGGCGCCTGATCGAAGTTCTGGAGCGCGCTAAGTGACGCCCTCGCCCAGCCACGCCCCGCTTCGCGGCTGCGAATCATCGCCTGGCCGCGTCCTCGGTCCTCGATGTGGCAGAGCCACCCCTTCGGACCTGCGTCCTTGCCATGCTCGATTCTCGCTCGCGAATCGCGACGCGACCGAGCAAGGGAGTCACTCGTGATCCAGAACGAAACCCGGCTGCGCGTGGCCGACAACAGCGGCGCCCGGGAGATCCTGGTGATCCGCGTTCGCGGCGGCTCGCGGCGTCGCTATGCCGGCGTCGGCGACACGATCACCGCGACCGTCAAAACGGCCAGCCCGCAGGGCTCGGTCAAGAAGGGCGAGGTGGTCACCGCCGTGGTGGTGCGCACCAAGAAGTCCTACGGACGCGAAGACGGGACCTACATCGGCTTCGACGAGAACGCGGCGGTCCTGATCGACGCGCAGAACAACCCGCGCGGCACCCGCATCTTCGGACCGGTGGCCCGCGAGCTGCGTGACCGAAACTTCATGAAGATCGTCTCGCTCGCCCCGGAGGTGCTCTGACCATGCCGGCTCGCATTCGCACCAACGACGAGGTGATCGTGATCAGCGGCAAAGACCGCGGCAAGCGCGGCAAGGTGCTGCGCGTCGTACCCAAGAAGGATCGCGTCTACGTGGAGGGCCTAAACATCGTCAAGCGCCATCAGCGCCCGACGCAGACCGTCAGCGGCCAGCAGGCCGGCGGCGTGATCGAGCGCGAGGGTCCGATCCACGTCTCCAACGTGGCGTTGATCGACCCCAAGGACGGCAAGCCCACCCGGGTCGGCGTCGAGATCGACAACGGCAAGCGGCTGCGCATCGCCAAGCGCAGCGGCCAGCGCCTGGACTAGGAATCACGGGAATCAGACACATGGCTACGGCACGACTCAAAAGCAGATATCTGGATGAGATCCGCCCCGCGCTGGTGGAGCGCTTCGGCTACAGCAGCGTGATGCGGGCACCCAAGATCCAGAAGATCACGGTCAACATGGGCTGCGGCGACGCCAAGCAGGACTCCAAGGTCCTCGACGCGGCCTCCGAGCAGCTGGCGACGATCACCGGCCAGAAGCCCAACGTGCGCCGCGCGCGCAAGTCGATCGCCCAGTTCAAGATTCGCGAGGGCATGCCCGTCGGCGTGGCCGTCACCCTGCGTGGTGAGCGCCAGTACGAGTTCCTGGATCGTCTGCTGTCGGTCGCGATCCCGCGCATCCGGGACTTCCGCGGTTTGAACCCGCGGGCGTTCGACGGCCGCGGCAACTACTCGATGGGCGTCCGCGAGCAGATCATCTTCCCCGAGATCGACTACGACGAGGTTGATCAGGTGCGCGGCCTGGACATCACCATCACTACCAGCGCCTCGACGAACGAGGAGTGCTTTGCGCTGCTCGAGGCGTTTGGGATGCCATTTTCGAAGGACGGCCGGACCCCGGCCGCGACCCCAGCTTAAGAAGGAGCACCGTGGCTAAGACCTCCCAGCGCGTCCGCCAGCAGCGGACGCCTAAGTACAAAACCAGGGGCTATACGCGCTGCCGGCGCTGTGGCCGCGCCCGTGCCGTGTATCGCAAGTTCGGCGTCTGCCGGATCTGTCTGCGCGAGCTGGCCCACAACGGCTATGTGCCGGGCATGACGAAGTCGAGCTGGTGACGCGATGAGCATGACCGACCCGATTGCGGACTTCCTCACGCGCCTGCGCAACGGCGCCAAGGCCCAGCATCACAACGTGGAGATCCCCTCGTCGGGGCTCAAGCGCGAGCTGGCCCGGATCCTCAAGGAGCAGGGCTACATCGAGGCCTACCAGATCGACCCGCCCGTGCCCGGACGGCCAGGCGAGCAGATCACCGTGACGCTCAAGTACACGACCGACCGCAAGCCCGTGATCAGCGGCATGCAGCGCGTGTCGCGTCCCGGCCAGCGCACCTACGTCGACCATACCCACATCCCGCGGATCCAGGGCGGGATGGGAACGGCGATCATCTCCACCTCCAAGGGAGTCATGACCGGCCACGAAGCCCGCCAGCAGGGCGTCGGTGGCGAGGTCGTGGCCCGGGTCTGGTAAGCCTTAGACCATGTCCCGGATTGGCAGGCAACCCATCACCGTCCCCGCAGGCGTGACGATCGCGATCGAGTCCGAGCGCGTGATCGTCAACGGCCCCAAGGGCGAACTCTCCGAGCGCATCAACCGCGACATGACCGTCGAGCACGTCGATGACCAGATCCGAGTGACGCGCCCCACCGATCGTGGCGAGCATCGTGCGCTGCACGGCATGACGCGCACGCTGGTGGCCAATATGGTCGAGGGCGTGACCGCCGGGTTTGAGAAGAAGCTCGAGATCCAAGGGGTGGGTTACCGCGCGGCGCTGCGCGGCTCAGACCTCGAGCTGGCCCTCGGTTACTCCCATCCGGTGTCGATCAAGGCGCCGGCCGGGATCGAGTTCGAGGTCCCGCAGCCCACTCGGATCACCGTTCGCGGCGCCTCCAAGCAGCAGGTCGGGGAGACCGCGGCGCTGATTCGCAAGCAGCGCAAGCCCGAGCCGTACAAGGGCAAGGGGATCCGTTACGAGGGCGAGTTCGTCGCCCGGAAGGTCGGTAAGCGAGCATGACCGTGATGACCAAGCCCCAGGCCCGCCTCCGGCGCCGCCGCCGCGTGCGCGCCAAGGTTCGCGGGTCCGCCGAGCGGCCCCGGATCTCCGTGTTCCGCTCCAACCGGGGGATCTGCGCCCAGCTGATCGACGACGACGCGGGCCGCACCCTGGCGGCGGTCAACTGGACCGAGGAGGCCCTGCGCAAGCTCGGACCGACCGAGCAGGCCCACAAGGCCGGCGAGCTGCTCGCCGAGCGGGCCCAGGCGGCAGGCGTGCAGGTCGCGGTGTTCGATCGTGGCGGTTATCAGTACCACGGTCGGGTCAAGGCGCTGGCGGAGGGCGCGCGCGAGGGCGGCCTGACGCTGTAGGGAATTCGTCGCCTCCGCCACCCGCAACCACCCGCTACTCTCGAACAACTCATGGCAGCCGATCGCACAGTTTCAGCTCAGGGCCTGGACCTCCAGGAACGCGTCGTGGAGATCAACCGCGTCGCCAAGGTCGTCAAGGGCGGCCGCCGTTTCTCGTTCACGGCGCTGGTTGTCGTCGGCGACGAACGGGATGTCGTCGGGATCGGCTACGGGAAGGCCAACGAGGTCCCGGTCGCGATTCAGAAGGGCGTCGAGCGCGCCAAGAAGAACCTCTATCGCGTGCCCAAGCACGGCTCCACGATCACCCACCAGACGTTGGGGATCTTCGGCGCTGGCCGCGTGTTCCTCAAGCCGGCCTCGCCCGGTACCGGCGTGATCGCCGGCGGCGGCGTGCGTGCGGTGCTGGAGCTGGCCGGGATCCATGACATCCTCTCCAAGAGCCTGGGCTCGCAGAACCCGATCAACCTCGTCAAGGCGACGATGGCGGGTCTGGAGTCGCTGCGCACGCCTTACGAGGTCGCCGAGCTGCGCGGCCTGTCGATCAACCAGGTGCTCGGGCTGACGTCGGAGTCCGCCGATGGCTCCCCCAGCGCCGAGCCCGCTCCGGCCGAGATGTCATGAGCAGCTTCCGCGTCACCCAGCGTAAGTCCCGCAACGGCTGCGACAAGAGCCAGCTCGACACGCTGCGCTCGCTGGGGCTGCGCCGCATCGGTCAGACCGTCGAGGTCTCCGACACCCCGCAGGCGCGCGGGATGCTGCACAAGGTCCGGCACCTGATCGAGGTGCAGGAGTCATGAGCACCACCTCCGAGGAGAAGCCCGCGCCGGCGCAGCGCATCGGCCTGCACAGCCTCAAGCCGCCGCCGGGCTCGCGCCGGCCCCGCAAGCGGATCGGCCGTGGCGAGGGCTCAGGCACCGGCAAGACCTCTGGCCGCGGTCAGAAGGGCGCTGGCTCGCGTTCGGGCTCCAAGTCCCGCGCCGGCTTTGAGGGCGGTCAGAACCCGATCCACATGCGGATGCGCAAGCTGCGCGGCCCGCACATGAAGAAGTCGATGCCGTTCGAGCCGTTCCGGACCCACACCCAGCCGGTCAACCTGCTCGACCTCGAGGCCCGCTTTGAGACGGGGGACGCGGTCACGCTGGAGGCGCTGCACGCCAAGGGGCTGGCCACGCGCAAGCAGGTCCCGGTTAAGGTGCTGGCCAAGGGGTCGGTGACCAAGGCGCTGACGGTGCACGCGCACGGGTTCTCCAAGTCCGCGCGTGAGCAGATTGAAGCGGCCGGCGGAACCTGTCAGCTGATCGAGGACTGAGGGCCCGGCCGTGATCTCCACGATCCTCGGGGCATTCAGGGTCGGCGAGATCCGGACCAAGCTGTTGTTCACGGCGGTGATCCTGGCGCTGTACCGGCTAGGCACGCACATTCCCGCGCCGGGGATCAACGCCTCCGCCGTCAGCCAGATCTCCAAGAGCCTCGGGGGCAACAGCATCCTCGGGCTGCTGAACCTGTTCTCAGGCGGCGGCCTGGGTCGGATCGCGATCTTCGCGCTCGGGATCATGCCCTACATCACGGCGTCGATCATCCTGCAGCTGCTGCAGGTCGTCGTCCCGTCCCTGGAGAAGCTCTCCAAGGAAGGCGAGGTCGGCCAGACGCGGATCACCCAGTACACGCGTTATCTGACCGTCGGTCTGGCGTTCGCCCAGTCGATCGGCTACGTCTTCCTGTTCCGCTCATATCAGCAGCAGAACGGCGTCACGCTGATCACGAACTTCACGCTGTTCAAGGTCTTTTTGATCGTGCTTTCGCTGACGGCCGGCACGATCCTGCTGATGTGGATGGGCGAACTGATCACCCAGCGCGGGATCGGCAACGGCATCTCGCTGCTGATCTTCGCCTCGATCGTGTCCCGGATCCCCAACGGCATCTCTTCGTGGTGGAACAACCCCGACCAGGTGTTCCGGGTGATCATGCCGTTCATCGCGATCGGGGTCGTCGCGGCGATCGTGTTCGTGCAGGAGGGCCAGCGGCGGATTCCAATCCAGTACGCCAAGCGCGTGATCGGCCGGCGTATGACCCAGGGTGGGCAGACCTACCTGCCGCTCAAGGTCAACATGGCGGGCGTGATCCCGGTGATCTTCGCTGCCAGCGTGATGGCGATCCCGCCGACGCTCGGCCAGCTGATCGGTCAGAACCGCAAGGGGTTCGGCACCGATCTGGCCAGCTTCTTCAGCCCCCAGGGCTGGCATTACGTGGTCGGCGAGAGTCTGTTGATCATCGTCTTCACCTACTTCTACACGGCCGTCACCTTCAACCCCGTCGATCAGGCCGACAACCTCAAGAAATACGGAGGGTTCATCCCGGGAGTGAGACCGGGTCGGCCGACCGCCGAGTTTCTGGACCGCATCCTGGCTCGCCTGACGTTCCCGGGCGCGCTCTTCCTGGCCGCGATCGCCGCGCTGCCAACGGTCCTGGTCAACCAGACGAGCGCCAATTTCTTCTTCGGCGGTACCTCGATCCTGATCGTCATCGGGGTCGCGTTGGACACGATGAAGCAACTCGAGGCGCAGCTGATGATGCGCAACTACGAGGGCTTCCTGAAGT
>JBPCPC010000100.1:0-11426 GCA_050999585.1 Solirubrobacteraceae bacterium
CGCATCACGGCGGTCGCGACCCCCTGCGGGGAGCGTGTGGCGACGCCGGGCGGAAGCTTGACGCCGGCATCGGCGTACATGCCGGCATCACGGATGAAGCCCGGCGCGACCAGCGACACGCCCACGCCGTGCGAGCGCAGATCCTCGCGCAACCCGAGCGCAAACCCGCGCAGACCGAACTTGGTCGCCGAGTACATCGGCGAGGCCGGCGAGGCGACCTGGCCCGAGAGCGAGGACACGAACACGAGCTGGCCGCGACCACGGCCAGCCATCGCCGGCGCCAGGCGGTGCGCCAACGCGATCGGGGCCCGCAAGTTGACGTCCAGCATCCGATCGACCTCGGCGGCGCTGAGATCGTACAACTCGCCGCTGGCGGGCATGCCGGCGTTGGCGACCAGGACGTCGACCTTGGCCTCCAGCGCCGCTGAGCTCAGGCGCTGCACGTCGGCACGGTGTGCGAGGTCGGCGACGAGTGCCCGCGCGCCGAGTTCCGTCGCCAGCTGCTCCAGGGCGCCGCGCTGGCGTCCGGTCAGCAACAACCGCGCCCCCTGTTGCGCCAGCGCACGCGCGATTGCGTGCCCGATCCCCCCGCTGGCGCCGGTGATCATGACGGTCGCGTCGGCGAGCGCGATCCGGGGGCGCCTGGACACCGAGCGCAGTCTAAGCCCGTGCGTTCCGAATAGGCGCGATCCCCCGGATCACGGTCGCTTCATCATCTGGCGGAGCCCCAAGCAGATTCCGGTCGCAGTAATGGAAGGGACAAACGCCGGCGCCGCCGACCTGCACTACGGCAACAATATCGGGCTGCGTCTCGGCGCCTACCTACGCGGTGACCGTCCGCCTGGGACCCGACCGCGCTGGCTTGTAATACACCGTCCCGCGCGGCATGTAGGAGCTGGCTCGAGCTACCGCGGGAACACGGCCACGGTGGCGGTGAAGGTGTGCAGGAAGCTGCGTCCCCCGACGGGGCCGATCTCGCCGGCGGCGAAGAGTCCAGCCGTCGGGGCGCCGCCGAGGATCTCGTGGATCATCGTCGCGTCGTGATCGCAGGCCCCGAACATCGACTGACCGCGACCGTTGCAGGAGAACAGCAGTGCGCCGGCCGCCCGCTCAGACCCGATCGCCCTCGCCCGCAACTCCAACTCCCGGCGCAGATCCTCGTCGGCCGAGCGGGCGTCGCGCGCGTGCAGGCGCACCACCTGCCCCGCGGAGACGGCCGTACCGACCGCGACGGCGCCGGTGTTGGCATCGGCTCCGAGCACCCCTCGCACGAGAAAGTCCCCCTGCTGATAGTCGGGCTTGCCGCCGTCGATCACGATCCCGATCAACAGCCCGCCGGCCACCAGCGCCCGTTCGGCGATCGGCAGCTCGGCGATCACCTCCTCGATCGTCTGCACGGCCGGCTTACCCGCCAACTCGACGATCACGTTGCCGTCGGCCTCGGTGATCGTCATCTCACGCCCGAACGGAGCCGCGCCCTGGGAGACACAGGGGAGCATCTCGACCCCCTCCAGGCACACGCCGACGACGCCCTCCTCGTGCGTCTCGCGGTCCAGAAACAGAGCGGCGCTGCCGCCGAGCGTGCGCGCGCTGGAGAGACCGCCCAGCACCGGCACGCTCGGGGCGTCGCGGGCGAGGCCGGCCAGAACCGCATCGGTGGGAAACGTATACGGGTCCGACAACATGATCAGTCCGGCGTCGGCGCTCGGCTCCGGCAGTCCCTCCAGCACGCCGCCGTCTTCGGACTCGATCACAGTGGCGTGAAACGAGCGGGCCGAGCCATCGCCCAGCGAGGCCGCCCACACCGCCACCGCCGTTCCGGACTCGAGCTCGCGCCCGTCGCCCAGCACCCCGCCGGCGCCGCAGCCGATCATCGTCCCCGGCGATAGCTCGTTGGCAATCGCCTCCAGCGTCGCCTCTGGAGCGGCCAGGTGGGCGCCACTGGCGAACACGACGGCGAGGTCGGCGGGCTCGTCGTCAAGCGCATCCGCCGCCGCCCGCGCGGCGCTCGTCGCGCCGGCCAGTGGGTCGACCCCGGCACAGACCCCCGTGCCGACCCTCACGCCCGCCGGCCACGCTTCGAGTTTCCCCCCTGCGACCGTGCGCCAGGCATCACTTCACGATACTCCGCGGGGTGGCCACACCCGAGGTGATCGCGCTGTTTGGACCCACTGGGGTGGGCAAGACCGACCTCGCGCTTGCCCTCGCCCGGCGGCTGCGCGCGCAGGGCGAGCGACCGGTGGCGGTCTCCGCCGACGCGCTGCAGGTCTACGCGGGCCTGCCGATCCTCACCGGCGCTGCCGACGCGCGCCAGCGCGCCCAGCTCGAGCATCGCCTGATCTCATTTCTCCCGGTCGACGCGACCTTCAGCGCCGGGCAGTACGCCGAGCTCGCGCACGCCGAGATCGACGGGTTGCTCGACGCCGGCCAGCGACCGATCGTCGTCGGCGGCACCGGTCTGTATCTGCGCGCCGCCCTGACCGAGCTCAGCCTGCGTCCGCCTCCGGCGGAGGGCATCCGCGAGCGCTGGATCGCCGAACTCGAGGCGCGCGGTCCCGGCGCACTGCACGCGATCCTGGCCCAGCGTGCACCGTGGGCGGCCACCGCGATCGCACCCGGCGACCGCCAGCGGATCGTGCGCGCGCTGGAGTTGCTGGACAGCGGCGAGCTGGAGCCACCGAACGGGCAGTCGGAGCTGTGGACCGACGCCACGCGGCACCCGACGCTCCTGATCGGCATCGTGATGGAGCGGTCGGCGCTGTACGCGCGGATCGACGCGCGCGTCGACGCGATGCTGGCGGCCGGCGTGCAGGAGGAGGTTCGCCGCGCCCACGCGGCGGGCGCCTCGGCGACAGCTCGTCAGGCGCTGGGCTTCGCGGAGCTGCTCGCCGGCGACATCGATCAGATGAAGCGCCGCACGCGCAACTACGCCCGCCGCCAGCTCACATGGATGCGCAAGCTGGCGAGCGTCCAGGTGCTCGACGTCACCGACCGTGGCGCCGAGGTCGCAGCGGCCGAGGTGGCCGCACGCTTCAGCGTCGCCTGAAACCGACGCTCAGAACGCCGCCACGAACGGATACATAAGCACCACGGCGGCGACGACCGCCAGACCCCACAGCACGATCAGGCAGCGCAGCCAGAGCCGCCCGCGCCGGCGGCGCCACCCCTGCGAGATCAGGTACGTGACCGCCACATAGATCCCCGGCACCACCACGACCATGTAGTAGAGATAGCTGGTGCGGCTGTCCAGCGCGCTCTGCAGCTCATACGGAACCCAGGTGCCGACGAACCAGGCGACGCCGAGGATCGCCGCCTGCACGTCCCCGAGCGAGCGGCTGCCCGGGTCGGGGTGGGTGCGGTCCGAGTCCGCAGCGCTCACGCCGCCCCCGGCCACGACCCGCCGCGACAGCACTCGGTAGACCCCGAACGCCATCGCCGGCAGCGCCAGCGCCAGGATCGGCGGGCTGATCATCCCGAAGAACGCCGCTACCGGATGAATTCCATAGAGCCCCTGGCCCGGCAGCGAGGGGTTGACCCGCAGGTACGTGATCGGCTGGAGATCCGCCAGCCACTGCCACGGATAGGACGCGATCCCCTGGGGCCCGTGCGGGCTGGTGAGCTTCGCGGCGTAGGTGATCATGTGCCAGAGGTGGTCAAACGGTCCGCCGGTGATCAGCTTGCCCTCGGCGTCGGCATAGGGCTGCGCGATCAGTCCCATGACGCCCAGCAGCCCGATGAACAGGCCGACGCTCGTAAACGATGTCGACAGCAGACGCTTGACCGCCGGCCACAGACGCCAATCGGCGGGTGGATCGGGGTCGCGGCGAGCCACCCCCAGCCGCGCCAGCTCGACCAGCGCCAGCACCAGAAGCGCATAGGGGGAAACCTCCTTCAGCGCGTCGGCGACCGCCAGCACGACGCCCGCCAGCACCGGCCGCCCGCGCAGGTAAGCGGCGACCCCCCAGATCATCGCCGCGACCGCGTAGATGTCCAGCGTGCCGATCCGGCCGTGGACGAGCAGCAGGTTGTCGCAGGCCATCAGCGCAGCGGCGCCGACCGCCGACCAGCGCCCCGCACCGGCCGCGCGAACCAACACGAACATCCCCAGGATCGCCAGCGAGCCGAAGATCAGGCTTCCGATCCGCCAGGCGAACGGTCCGTCGCCGAAGATCTCAATTGCCGCCGCCATGATCAGCTTGGCGCCCTGCGGATGCTCGGCGTTGGGATCGGTGCCCAGCGGCGAGGCGTCGTAGTGAGCGCCGGAGGGCGGACGGATTCCGGCGATTACCCGGGCCGCGTTGACGTAGTAGGCCTCGTCGAAGATCATTGTGTGCTGACCGGCGCGGCTGCAGGGGGACTGGCAGGGCTCATCGAGCAGCAGCCCGCGGGCTGCCAACGACAGGACCGAGATCAGGGCCAGCGCGAGCAGCGGCGTGGACACCGAGAGACGGATGCGCCGAACCATGATCGAGGCGACGGTACACATACACTGCCGCCGCGTGGACTTCGAGAAATGGCATGCCCTGGGCAACGACTACCTGATCGTGGAGGCCGATCAGCTGCCGTTCGAGCTGACGCCCGCGCGCGTCCGGGCGCTGTGCGCGCCGCACACCGGCGTGTTCGCCGACGGCATCCTGCTGCTGTCCGCGCCCGACGCCCCCGGGTTCGTCGCCCGGCTGCGGATCTTCAACCCGGATGGGTCCGAGGCCGAGCTGTCGGGCAACGGGGCCCGCGAGGCGGTCCTGTACCTGCGCCGCCGCGGCTGGGCGGCCGCCGACGAATTCTCGATCCAGACCGCCGCGGGCGAAATTCGCCCGACGATCACCTCGCCCACCAGCGCCCGCCTGGACCTCGGGCGGGTGCGCACGCGCAGCGACGACTACCCATCGGGGGCGCCGGACGGGATCGGTGAGCTGACCGCCGACGGACACGCCTGGCGCTTTCAGCACGTCCAGGTGGGCAACCCCCAGTGCGCGATCCACGTTGCCGACGAGCCATCGCTGCAGGCGCTCGACCTCCCCGCAATCGGGCCCGCAATCGAGCGGCACAAGCTGTTTCCCCACCGCACCAACGTGTCCTGGTACGCGCCTCTCGCCGACGTCCGAATTCGCGCGCGGATCTTCGAGCGTGGAGTGGGCGAGACCTCGGCAAGCGGCACCGGCGCCACCGGCGCGGCCGTCGCCCACGTGCTGGCCGGGGGCGACTCGCCGGTCACCGTGGTGCTCGATGGCGGCGAGCTCGAGGTCGAGGTGGGGGAGGACCTCCGCGTCAATCTCAGCGGTTGGGCGGTGCCGGTGTTCTCCGGCACGCTGGCCGACGAATTCATCAAGGAGCTGCATGCGACCGAGTAAGCGCCTCGAGCAAATCCCCCCGTACCTATTCGCCGAGCTTGAGCGCAAGATCGCCGAGAAGCGCGCCGCCGGGGTGGACGTGATCAGCCTCGGAATCGGGGACCCCGACACCCCGACGTACGCGCCGATCGTGGCGGCCGCCCAGCGGGCGGTGGCCGATCCCAGCACCCATCGGTACCCGTCCAACCGGGGACGCCAGGAGTTCCGCGATGCCGTCGCCGCGTTCTACCACCGTCGCTTTGCTGTCGAGCTCGACCCCCAGACCGAGGTGATGCCGGCGATCGGCGCCAAGGAGTGCATCTTCAATCTCAACCTCGCGTTCCTGGATCCCGGCGACGTGGCGCTGGTGTCGGACCCCGGGTATCCCGTCTACACCGGCGGTCCGCTGATGGCCGGCGGTGAGCCCTACCTGATGGGCCTGCGGCCCGAGCTGGGGTTCGCGCCCGACCTCGACGCAATCCCGCAGAGCACGCTGCAGCGTGCCCGGCTGATGTTCATCAACTACCCCAACAACCCAACCGGCGCCGTGGTCCCAGACGGACTGTTTCAGCGGGCGGTCGCCCTGGCCGGGGCCAACGACTTCCTGGTCGTGCACGACAACGCCTACTCAGAGACCACGTTCGACGGCTACGTCGCGCCGTCGTTCCTGGCGACGCCGGGAGCCAAGGATGTCGGCGTCGAGGTCTTCTCGCTGTCCAAGGGCTACAACATGACGGGCTGGCGCTGCGCGGCGATCGTCGGCAACGCCGACGCGATCGCCCAGTACTGGCGGCTGAAGTCGAACATCGACTCGGGGCTGTTTGAGGCGATCCAGCTGGCCGGAGCCGCCGCGCTGGCGCCCGAGGTCGACGCCGAGGTCCGGCGGACAAACGCGCTGTACCAGCGCCGGCGCGACCTCGTCTGCGATGCCCTGGCCCGGGCCGGGGTGCAGATCACCCCGCCGCAGGGGACAATCTACGTCTGGGCGCCCGTACCCGCGGGGTTTGCCAACGCCGCCGCGTACTGCGAGCACGTGCTCGAGCAGGCGGGGGTGGTGATCTCGCCGGGAGGCGCCTATGGGCCCAACGGCGAGGGCTTCTTCCGGATCTCGTTGACGACACCCGATGATCGCCTGCTCGAGGCGGTCGACCGCCTCAGCCGCCTGTAGACGACCGGACGCCGGACGCCCCGGGCGCAGCTACCATCTAAGGAGTTGGCTGAACCCGCCACCCACCACCGCAACGGCAGCCGGCCGGCCCGTCAGGCCGGTCAACGACCTGCCGGCCGTGCGCGCCAGCGGGCGTTCATGGTTGCCGCCCTCCCGGCCGGCGCGGATACCCACCTGCCTGAGCTGGCCGAGTTGCTGCGCACCGCTGGCGTGGCCGCCGTCGGCGAGCTCGTCCAGCGCCGCGAGCGCCCGCATCCCAACGCCTACCTTGGTCCCGGCAAGCTCGACGAGCTGAAGCAGCAACTGGCCGCCGCCGACGCCAACCTGGTGGCCTGCGACGACGAGCTCTCGCCCCGCCAGGAGCGCAACCTCGAGGAGGCGTTGGGGATGCCGGTGATCGACCGCACGGCGGTGATTCTCGACATCTTCGCCGACCACGCCCACACCGCCGAGGGCAAGCTCCAGGTCGAACTGGCGCAGCTGGAGTACAACCTGGCGCGGATGCGCGGCCTGTGGACGCATCTCGAGCGTCTTGGCGGCGGGATCGGCACCCGGGGACCCGGCGAGACCCAGATCGAGACCGACCGCAGACTGGCTCGCGACCGAATCGCCGCGCTCCGGCGGCGCTTGGCCCACGTCCGCAGCACTCGCTCGGTGATGCGCGCCGAGCGCGAACGCGCCCACCTGCCGCAGGTCGCACTCGCCGGCTACACCAATGCCGGCAAGTCGACGCTGCTCAACGCGCTCACCGGAGCCGACGTGCCGGTCCGCGACCGGCTGTTCCACACGCTGGACCCGACCACCCGGGTGCTGCGCGCCGGCGGCCGCGACTATCTGCTGACCGACACGGTCGGCTTCATCCGTAAGCTTCCCCACCAACTGGTCGACGCGTTCGGCGCCACGCTGGAGGAGACGATCCGCGCCGACCTGATCCTGCACGTGGTCGATGCCTCGGTGCCCGAGGAGGAGCTGGCCTCGATGACGCGGGCGGTCGACGACGTCCTGCAGGAGATCGCCGCCGATCAGGCTTCGCGGGTCCTGGTGCTCGCCAAGGCCGACCAGCTCGACGACGAGCGGCGCGCCGAGCTCTCCCATCGCCACCGCGATGCGATCCTCGTCTCTGCGGCCACCGGGGAGGGGGTCGCAGAGCTGATCGAACGCATCGAGACGGAGTTTGAGCGCCAGCTGTCCTCGATCGAGCTGCTGGTGCCCTATCAGGAGGGCGGTCGCTTGGCCGAGCTGCACGAGCTGGCCGGCGACCTGGAGCGAGAGGACACGCCGGAAGGCGTGCGGGTCAGCGTCCGGCTGCCGGCCAGCATCGCCGCTCGCTTTGCGCCATTCGCGTTGCCGCGCCGCCAACAGCCGGCATGAGCCTGCGGGCAGCGCGCCTGGACGCGCGCGCCCGTCTGCCCAGCCGCGCGCACCCCGGTGACGCCGGACTCGATCTCCACGCGCTCGACGCCGCCGTGCTGGAGCCGGGTGAGCGGGCGTCGATCCCGACCGGAATCGCGGTCGAGATCCCGCCTGGGCACGCCGGCCTGGTACTGCCGCGCTCGGGATTGGCGATGCGCCACGGGATCTCGGTGGTCAACGCTCCCGGGCTGATCGATGCCGGCTACCGCGGCGAGCTGCGGGTGCTGCTGCTGAACAACGATCGGCAGTCGCGCTTCGAGCTGCAGGCGGGCGATCGCATCGCCCAGCTCGTGATCGTCGCGGTGGCGCTCGATGGTGTAGTCGAGGTTTCCGAGCTGTCAGAGACCGTGCGCGGTGCCGGGGGCTTCGGCTCCAGCGGTCTTTAAGGGGGACGCATTGGTCGCCCGGCGTCCGTGGGGGCCGCTGTCAACTTAACCTTGACAGCGACACCTTGTCGCGGCTAGCGTCTGACCAGACCCGCAACCCAACCGGCGCTCACGCGAGCCTGGTTCGGAGGTGACTCAGAATGAACGGCATGTACCGAGACGGGTGGATTCAGTGCACGCCCGAGGGCATCCAGATCCGGGGCTACTACTTCCCGTGGGGCACCAAGCACATCCCCTACGGTTCGATCCGCTCGATACGGCGCGTCGAACTCAGCGCGCTTCGGGGCCGGGGACGGATCTGGGGTACGGCGAACCCGCGCTACTGGGCCGGCTTGGACCCCAAGCGGCCGTCTAAGCAGGTCGGGTTGATCCTTGACCTGGGACGTTCGGTGGCACCGCTGCTCACGCCGGATGACCCTGACGCCCTCGAGGACGCGATCCGCGAGCACTCCCATGTCACCGTCGGCCACAACGGCGAGGCTGCTCCGATCATCTGACATCACTAGGACTAGGAGACGCCGGGCGTGAGCAGCCCGTGGGTCTCCAAGAACTGCTTGGCGACCGCCGCCGGGTCCTGCTTGGCGACGTCGACGGCCGAGTTGAGCTGGCGCATCACTGGCGTAGTGAGCTCGGCGTCGACGCGCTGGATCGTGGCGGCGAAGAAGGGTCCCTCGGCGGCCAGCGCCTTCGCGGACACCACCGGGATCACGTTGCCCCAGCCGAAGATGTGGCGACGGTCGGCGAGCAGCCGGTAGTCGCCGTTGGCCAGCGGGCCGTCCGTGGTGTTCACATACGCTGCCTGTATCGCCCCGGTGTCCAGTGGCGAGTACTGGGCTCCGAGGGGCAGCGACATGAACGCGGCGGGGGTCACGCCGTAGACGGACTCCAGCTGTGGGAGGCCCGGAGCGCCCTGCTGAAGCTGCGCCGCGCCTCCGATCGTCAGCGCGCCCCCGACGCGGCGCAGGTCCAGCAGCGATCGCAGGTGGTTCGCGGTCGCGTAGGCGAGCGTGACGGCGATTGCATCGGTGTCAGAGAACGGCGTCATATCCAGCAGCGACAGACCGTGGGTGAGCGCAAAGCGCTCGGCCGCCCGGTAGGCGCGCAGGCGCGTCCGGAAGGGATGGCGGTAGCCGGCGATGGAGGTATCGAATACGTCGAGGTACTCCGGGTACATCGTCAGCGTCCCGGTCTCCAGCCCGTGCGTGGTGACGTCGGTGGGTCCGATGTTCTGGTTGATCGTGGCCGTGAAGCCCTGCGCCTCGAGCGCCTGGAGATAGAGCTGGCCGAGGATGAACTGCTCGGTGTAGTTCTTGTCCCCGATCGTCACCGGCGGCTTGCCCGTGCCCGGCAGCGCCGGCCCGGGCGTCGTGGGGGACGTTGTGGAGGTTGTCTGCCCACCGGGGGCGGCGGCGGTCTGGGTTGGCGCGGGGGAATGCCCGGTGGAGGCGGCGTGGTCGACCGTGCCGCAGGCCGAGCACACCAACGCGGCCATCGCGGCGACGCCGCTCATCAACGATCGACTCAGCTTCACGAGCGCTATTGTCACCCGTTGCGCAAGGTCACAGACCGGCGGCCCGTCGCGCCGAGGCGTGGGCGGCGACCTCCAGCTCGTCGTCGAGCGGGGCCAGCGACTCTGGCACCCCCAGCGCGGTGGCGATCAGCCAGTCGGCGAACCAGGCGTTCTTGGGCAGCAGCGGCCCGTGCAGATAGGTGCCGAACACGTTCCCGGCGCGGATCCCCTCGTGGCCGTCGCGGCCGTTGTTGCCATGCCCCTTGAGCACGCGGCCCAGCGGCGTCGCGCCCGGCGCCAGGAGCGTGCGCCCGCCGTGATTCTCAAAGCCGGCCAACACCCGCCGGTGGCCCGGTTCCAGTTCGACCTCGATCGCGACGTTGCCGATCAGCCGCGGGCCCTCCGAGCGGACCGTCTCCAGCTCGACGAGCCCGACCCCGGGCAACTTCTCAGAGCCCAGCTGATAGGAGTGACCGAGCAGCTGATAGCCACCGCAGACGGCGAGGATCACGGCGCCGCGAGCGGCTGCGGCGTGCACGGCGTCGCGCTTGCGTCCCGCGAGGTCGTCGGCGCACAGCCTCTGGTCGCGATCCTGACCGCCGCCGATGTAGTACAGGTCCGCGCCGTCGGGGTCCAACGGCTCCTGCAGGCCGCTCCAGGACAGCTCGAAGCCGATTCCCCGCCAGCGGCAGCGGCGCTCGAGCAGCAGCAAGTTGCCACGGTCGGCGTATATGTTGAGCAGATCGGGATACAGCGCGCACACGCGCAGGCGCAGCTCCGGGTCAGGCACGCAGCACCACCACGGTCGAGCCGACGTAGTCGTCGGTCGCGCCGACCGCGCGCCTTCCGGCGGGCGCAAACCCCGCGGCGGCGGCTTCCCGCTCGAGCGTGTCGGCGTCGAGCGCGTCGAGGTGGATCAGGTTGCGCTGCACCGTCAGGCCCCCGTCGGCAGCGACCGTCTCGCGCCGGCGTTCGAGCTCGAAGCCATCGCCGTCGACGCGCACTCCCACCGCACGGCTGCAGTAGACGACACCGTCGAGCTCGTGCACGTCGGGCAGCGGGCCGGGGCCGCCGTCCACGACCTCGAAGCACTCCAGCTCCTCCGCGATCGCGACCGCCAGCAACCCGCCCGGCTCCAGGTGCATGCGGGCGCACTCCAGGAACGACCCTCGCCCAGCCGCGCCGCCGAGCAGCTGGACCGTCTGCATCGGCACGATGCACAGGCCGAACTCCTCGCCGAGGCCGAACGCCCGCGCGTCGCCGACCAGCGTGCGCACCTGCAGCCCGTCGGCGCGTTCACGCAGCACCGCCAGCAGCTCGTCCTCGAGGTCCATCGCCAGCACGGCGTGCCCGGTTCGGGCCAGCGGCAGCGTGGTCCGGCCGGTGCCGGCGCCGACGTCGAGCACGGCCCCGGGCTGGGCATCGGCCAGGCGCTGCCAGAGCTCCAGATCCTCCGCGTAGCCGCCGCACTCCAGGTCGTGCCAGATCGCTTCGCTCATCTCGCCGGGGCTGTTTCAGGTTCGTAGAAGCGGCCCACCAGGCCGCGCCGCGACAATTCCTGACGCAACTCCAACAGTGCCGTGTAGGTCGGCAGCGCGAACAACCCGGCGCCGGGCGGG
>JBPCPC010000135.1:0-4733 GCA_050999585.1 Solirubrobacteraceae bacterium
GCCTACGGATTTCACTCCGCCAAAGCCGCCCTCGCGCTCGTGCTGCTCACCTGCGGACCTATCACCCTCCGCCTACCGCACGAACTCCACTCACCACGACTCTGACCACATCGATGCCCAGAGAGCCGTATTACACCTGCGGGCTCCGGATCGACGAGACCATCAGCTGCTGGGGCTCTGACGCCAGTGGCGAGACCAGGCCGCCCGCGGGCACGTTCAAGTCGGTCAGCGCTGGCGGTTTTCACGCCTGTGGGGTGCGGGCCGACGAGACCATCGCCTGCTGGGCGATGACTCCTCTGGCGTGGTCACGCCGCCGGCGGGCAAGTTCAAGTCGGTCAGCGCCGGCAACAGTGACGCCTGCGGGGTGCGGCGCGACGAGACCGTCGACTGCTGGGGCGACAACAGCAATGGCCAGCTTTGAACGCGATGCCGAACCGCCACCGGTTCAGCCCGGATCATCCACCAACAACCGTGATGCCCGCCCGTCGCTTCCGCTCCATCCGCGGGCTCCCGAAGCAGAAGTCGATCAGTCAGACCCGCAGGGGCGACCTTGGGGAAGCCGTGGGAGTGGCGCTGTGTGCGGTCAGGGGCCGTGCGGTTTGGGCGGGCGGGGTGGCATGGGTCAGGCCGCTTGGATGAACGCCGGGCCGGGTTCGTCGACGTCGTTCGGGGTGGGGCGGTGCTGAAGGTATTCGACGACGAGGCCGTCGGGTGGAGTAGTCGGGTGCCGGCGCCGACGGGACCGTCCCAGCGTTCCTGGATGATCTCGGCGCCGGCAGCGACTTGGCGTTGGACGACATCGTCGAGGTCAGCGTTAAGGACGGTGACCGTGGTCTGTGCGGCGAGGTCGTGCTGCTCGGGGTTGAGTTCGAGGATCAGGAACGGGCCGACCGCCGCGACGTGGAGCCCGGCTTCGGGGATATCCATATCCATGTCCAGTCGGGTGTGGGTGAGCGACTCATAGAAGCGCACGGTCGGGATCAGTTCGCCGGGATTGCAGAAGACCCGAGGGAAGATTCGCGGCGCGGTCAGATATGAGGAGTCGGGGTGTTCTCGGTAGATGCGGGGCATGGTGGCGCTATCTCCAGTCGAGGATTCTTGTCTGTCGACGGTCACACCAAAGGATCGCTAATCGTCGAGCAGGCTGCACCTGAGGATCGATCCTGCCGACAGCTGCCGCCAAGCGACGTCGAGTCCTCCACCTCGATCGCGGGCGAGGAGGAGCGCACTGAGCTGCGTGGGGTCTGGAACTTCAACTGCCGTCTTAGTGACTCGGGGCGCGTCCCGCGGCCTGCGAGTGCTTGAGCAGCCAGTTCTGTAGCTCGGACGGGGGCACAGGGCGACTGAGGTAGTAGCCCTGCGCGGCGGTGCAGCCGAGGGTCTTGAGGCGGTCCCATACTGCTTGGCTCTCTACGCCTTCAGCGACGACGTCGAGGCCGAGGTTGCGTCCGAGATCGATAATGGAACGTACGATCGTGGCGTCGCCCTCATCGTCGTCCATGTTCGTCACGAAGGACCGGTCTATCTTGATCTCGCTGACCGGGAGTCGCTTGAGGGAGGCCAGGGAGGAGTATCCGGTGCCGAAGTCGTCGATCGAGAGGCGGATGCCCATCCCGGAGAGGCGCTCGAGGATTAGCTTGGTCTGCCTGGGATCTACGAGCATTGCCGACTCGGTGATCTCGAATTCAAGGAGGCCGGGCTCGACGCTGCGGCGCTCGAGCAATTCGGCGACCTGCGCAGGAAAGTCGCCGTCGACGAGGGTGCGCGGGGAGAGATTCACCGCAATCGCTAGCCGCAACCTGTCGTCGTGCCATGACCGGCACTGGCGCAGCGCCTCCTCGATCACGTAGAGCGTGAGTGGCTTGATCAGACCGGTCTGTTCGGCCATGGGGATGAAATCGTCAGGGGGGATGATGCCGCGTACCTGGTGCTTCCAGCGGACCAGTGTCTCCGCGGAGTGGACCTTGCCGTCGGCGAGTGTGGCCTTGGGCTGGTAGTAGAGGACGAGCTCACGCTGGTCCAGCGCGCGGCGAAGCTCGCCCATCAGCGTGAGCCGCGCGGTGCCATAACGGACGAGACGGCTGTCATAGAACGCCGTGCCAGACTTGTCCGCCTTGGCGTGGTACATCGCTGCGTCAGCGCACCTGAGCAGTGTCTCGACATCCTTGCCGTCATCGGGATACAGGGCAACGCCGACCGAAGCCTGCAGAGACAGCGAGAGGCCCTGGAGCGCGATCGGCGCCGCGATCGCCGCGCGCATCCGCTCGACTGCGCGCCTCACATCATGTGAAACGCTCGCATAGGGCACGAGGACTCCGAACTCGTCGCCGCCCAGCCGGGCCACGGTGTCCGAGACGCGCACGGATGCGCAAAGGCGCCGGCCGAGTTCCATGAGTAGCTCATCGCCCGCAGCGTGACCCAGCGAGTCATTGACCTCCTTGAAGCCGTCAAGGTCTATCACCAGCACCGCAGCGCGGAGTCCGGTGCTCCGTTCGGCCTTGACCGTCTGATCGATTCGACTACGGAACAACGTTCGGTTCGCAAGCCCCGTAAGTGAGTCGTGCAGCGCCTGGTGCTCGTTGAGTTCGGCCTGGGCAAGCAGCGCCGCCTCGGTCTCCTTGCGCTGGGTGATGTCCTGGATCATTCCGATCCCGAAACTGTTTTGACCATCCGAATCGCGCACCATCGAGGCCGAAGCGTCGACCCACAGAACGTCACCATCGCGGCTCACGAAGCGATGCTGCATGCGAAGTGAGCTCTCGCCATCGGCGATCATCCGCTGGTACGCCGCACGAGCCTCGCGACGATCGTCGGGATGCACAAAATCAGAGGCCCGGCGTCCCGCGAGCTCACCGGCGCCATGACCGAGCAGCTCCTGCAGGGCGCGGTTGGAGTCGATGATCCTGCCGTCCAGGTTCATCAGCATCATCCCGGTCAGCGCACCCGCAAAGGTGGCCTCAAAGCGGGCCAGCGCCTCGACCTGATCGCGCTTGGCCTCAAACTCCGCGGCGTGCGCCATCGCGGCTGAGAGAACGACTGACAGCAGCTCCATCATCGTTACATCGCGCTCGCCGAACGCCCCGGGCTCGTTGCCGTACAAGAGCAGGAGGCCCACCGCCTCCCCAGCGTGCAGAAGCGGAACCGCGATGATCGAGCGAACGCCACGACTACGCGACAGCGCAGAGTCGACCCGCTCGTCGGTCTCGGAGTCCACGCATAGCAGAGAACGGCCGCTGCGCATCGCGTGCCCGGCGAGGTTATCCCCGATCCGAAGCCGGTGCGGCTGCGCGATCTCCGGGGCACCGCTCGTGGCTCCGCAGACCAAGGCGTCGCCATCCAGCAGGCGCACCGCGGCAGAGGTGCCCACCGTCAACTCACGCGTACGGTCAGCGATCCGTTGCATCACCGTCTTGAGGTCAAGGCCGACGGCCGCGAGCTCGTGCTGCATCGCAATAACCGCCCGCAGCACGGAAACGTCCAGAGTACGAGCCCCGTCGGCGGGCTCGGTATCAGCGAACGTCCCCACAACGACATCCATCCCTGCTTGCGGGCCGCGGTTTACACGCGGGTCTTGAACCAGGCCGCGCATCAGCCGTGATCGCGTTCGCTAACAAAGCGGTCCATAGCCCGTTGCATCGGCATCGACCCTTCCAAGGCTTAGCAACATCGTCAACCATCGACCAAGACACACCTAGCGGCAACCGACCCGCCGCGGTTCTGTGTCGCGTGTCGCCGCAAGCTCGTGGTGCAGGTGCTGCCCCTGAAATGGAAGGCGCGGTGCCTGGGCTGCGGGCCGGTCGCGAGCACGTGACCGAGCTGGTCAGGCAAGGCTTTCGCAGTAAGGGTTTTGACGTAGACGCCGAGCTTGACATTTGACGTCACGAGACATAGAAGTCTCGCCATGACCTCGTCTGTGGTGCCCGTCGGCTGTGATATCGGCGAGGGGTTCGGTATCTGGGAGCTCGGGGCCGACGAGGAGATCATGCCGCACATTGACGTAGCCAACGCTGCGTGCGGGTTTCACGCCGGCGACCCGCTGGTAATGCGCAACACTGTCGCTCGGGCAAAGGCCCACGGTGTCAGCGTGGGCGCCCACCCGAGCTACCCGGACTTGCAGGGGTTCGGGCGTCGGGAGATGAAGATGGACGCCGAGGAGCTGACTGCTGCGATCATCTATCAGGTGGGTGCGCTGCGGGCGTTCCTGGATGTCGAGGGGATGGCGCTCAGTCATGTCAAGCCGCACGGGGCGCTGTACGGGCTCGCGGCGCGTGATGAAGCGACGGCGAACGCGATCGCTGATGCGGTTGAGCTGTTCGAGGTCCCCGTTCTTGGCATGGCGGGAACCCTCCACGACCAAGTCTTTACGCGCCGCGGGCTTGACTTCCGAGCGGAGTACTACGCCGACCTCGATTACGACGACGACGGTTCCCTACTCATCACCCGCCGCCACGCTGCTTATGACCCCGACGAGGCAGCTCACCGAGTGATCCGAGCGGTGCGTGACCGCGTCGCCGTCTCGTGCTCGGGTAAAGAGATTGCGATGCGGGCAGACTGCGTCTGTATCCACTCCGATACACCAGGCGCGGTCGAGCTCGCGCGCGCCATCAGGCGCGCGCTTGGCTCGCTCGAGAACGGATCCCGAGCCGCCGCGACAACAGGGAGCACTGCATGGCCAAGCACGAAGTCCTGACTCCGATCCCCGGGCTGTTCTACCGCCGGCCGGATCCCGATAG
>JBPCPC010000142.1:0-38468 GCA_050999585.1 Solirubrobacteraceae bacterium
GGCCCGCATAGACGTTGGGCTCCTGCGTCGCCATGAAGCAGAAGTCCTCGATCCGCGGCAGCCCCACGTGCTCGACGATGAAGTTGAGCTCGGGGTTATCGGTCGCCGCATGGTCGACGTCCTTGACATCGAACGCGTCCTTATCCAGCGGCCAGATCGTCGGGCCCTTGTGGATGTGCAGGTTCTTGATCCCCAGCTCCTTGCACTTCTCGTAAAACGGCTTGCACTGCTCGTCGGCGAGTGTCCAGCCGCGCGAGCCCTCGCGCCATTCCGCGGTATAGAGCTTGCAGGCCTGCAGGTTGTACTTCTTGGCATCCTCTTCGAGCTGCTTGAGGCCGGCCTCGCCTTCACGCGGATCCCAGCGGCCGTTGACGATCAGCTGGTCCGGATACTTCTCGACCATCCGGCTGTTCTGCTCGGCGGTGTTGAAGCCGGTCTTGTACCACTCATTCAGGTACGTCGACTGGAAGATCCCGACGTCGACGCCGCCGTCCTCGAACACGTCATTGACGAAGTCCTGCTCGGAGTACTTCATGAACTTCTCGATCGGCCAATGCGTCTCGGGGGGACCCAGGCCCATGTAGGCGTGGAAACACTCGATCCACCCCTTGGCGTACTGCTCCTGGCCCTTGACCCAGTTCTCGGGGCTGGCATCCCACATGTGGAGATGACTATCAACGATGAAGTACTGCTTGCCGTCTTTCTCGAACATATCTCTCCCTTCCTACCTAGCTAAATTGCCTTCAGGTCGAAGCTGATGTACTCGGCCGCGTCCTCGGGATTGGCGAACATGATGATCTTGTCGTCGAGCACGACCATACGCCCGTAGTGGGTCGACATGATCTCCTCGAAATCGTCGTTGCCGAAGTCCTCCCAGCCCAGGGCCTCGGCACACTCCTCGTAGTTGATCTCGAACTGGCCCGAACCGTCAACGCGGATCATCGACGGGAGCACCTCAACGGTCACGTTGTCCTTGCCGCGCATGACGTCGGCCACCACGTACCCGACTTGGTTGTTCATCAGCGTGACCCCGGCACGATTGGACGACGTCCGGTCTTCTTTGTAAGGGGAGGTACTCATCTACAGCAGCTCCTTCGAGTTGAGTTGGAACCCGGAGAGAATTTCGTCGAAGCGGCTCTCCGCGTGCTCGAGCGACTCCTCGAACCGGATGACCTTCTCGCCCTGCTGTGACCAGATCGGCTGCATTGCGCGGCCGGCCTCGAGACTCTTGGGCGTCCATTCCTTCAGCCAGCCCATCATCGTCGCCTGGTTCGCTTCGCCGTGCTCCTCGTCATTGGCGAGCATTCCGAACAGCGCCCGGGCCACTCGAGCGTCGCGTGCGGTATCGGACTCACCGGCGCCCATCAACGTCGGCGTCACGAAGTCGCCCTGCGGGGCGGCCGCCTGCATGATGAACTCCGAGCGGAACAGCTCGCCGACCAGGGGCTCGAACACGCACGAGGCCGCGAAGAACGCCTCGGCCCAGTCGCGGATCCCGGTGATGCCCTCGACGTTCTCACGCACGCCCTGCCAGATCGGGTCGTTGTTCCAGGCGTCCTTATGGGCGTCGCCGTCGAACCCGTCGACATTCTCGGTGAGCTCAAGGTTGTAGAGGATCAGGTCCTGGCCGAAGCGCAGCTTGTGCGCAGAGGCGACCGACAGTGCGTTGTTGATCATGTTGGTCGGTCCGTCGCGCTGCGCGGGCAGATAGACGTGCATCCCGATGCCGTGCTCGACGTGGGCCCAAGCGCCGACGTGGCGCTCGACCGTCTTGATCCAACCGCGGTTCCAGCCGTCAAACGCGCGGGCGGCCTTGGCATTGGCGAGGTTCTGGCCGATCTGTCGCACGACGTTGGCGTTGTTGCGATAGATCGTCTGCTCCCACTCCTCGTTGGGATCGAGGAACTGGTGCCAGTTGGACGACTTCAGCTTCGTCCACTCGTGCGGGTAACCGCCGGTGCCGTCGGCGAACCCGTAGACCCAGCCCTGGAGCAGGTGGCGGTCGGGATCGGGCTGAATGTCGACGGTCACGTCCTCGTAGATCGTGGCGCGTCGCTTGGCCGGCGTGAAGTAGTTGTAGCTACGACTCGTCGACGACGGGAACTCCCCCCGCGCTCCGGCCTCGGCGTCGGTGAAGACCGGCTTGGGAACGCTACGTTCTTTGACGGGCGGAGGGACGTCAGCGTCCTTGTCCACCGGTGGGGTTTCTGTAGCCATCGAGTGCTCTCCCTCTCGCGCTACTGCGGCGCGGTTGTCGTGAACTTGTCGTAGTACACCCGTTCCTCGGGCACGCCCTTCGCATCCAGCATCGCGATGGCGGCGTCAACCATCGGCGGCGGCCCGCACAGGTATGCGTCCATCTCCTCGAGGCTCTCCTCACACCGCTCCACCACCTCGGTGATCAATCCACGCTCTCCGTCCCAGTCCTCCTCGTCCTCGCAGTCCGACAGCGCCGCCACGAACTTGAAGTTCGCCAAGCGCTGCTCCAGTTCGGCCAACTGCTCCAGGTGAAACAGGTCCTTGGGGCCGCGGGCCCCGTAGTAATAGACCGCCTTGCGCTCCGAGCCCTGGTCGGCGAGCGCTCGCAGCAACGCCAGGATCGGCGCCATGCCCGCGCCACCCCCGATGAAGAGCAGCGGCCGGTCGCTGTTGCGGCGGAGCGTGAACACGCCGTAGGGACCGGTGACCTGAAGCTCGTGACCCTCGGCCAGCGTGCCTTCAGACAGCAGGCTCGAGAATTTCCCGTCCGGATACGCCTTGATCATGAACTCGAGCTTGCCGTTGGGAAGATTGGCCATCGAGAACGAGCGGACGTCGTCGGAGTCGGGGATCTTGATGTCGACGTACTGACCGGGGCGGTAGTTCAGCTCCGTCGCGTCCAGGACCAGGCGATAGATGTCGTGCGTCAGCGCTTCCAGCGTCTCGATCCGCAGTTCCTCGGTCTGCTCGGGCACACCGCTGCGCAGGATCTCCTCGTCGTAGTTGATCAGTTCCACCTCGAGATCGGACTCGGCGTGGGCGCGACATAGCAGCGTCCAGCCCTCCTCCTTCTCAAAGTCATTGAGCGCAAAGGTCGAGTACTTCTCGAGATCAACCTCGCCGTCGAGCAGGAACGACTTGCAGGCCGCGCACTGACCCTCCTTGCAGCCGTGCATCAGCATCAGTCCCTGGCGGAACGCCCCACGCAGGACTGTCTCGTCCTCGTCGACCTCGAATTCGATGCCAACAGGCTCGAGCCTGACGTTGTACTTCTCTCCCATGAATCCCCTCAATAGACGCCGAAGAGGCGACCGGGTGGGGCAGGGCCCATTCCCGGTCACCTCTCGGAGCGGCTTGGTCGCTAGGCGGCCGCCTCGGCGGGCTTACGCCCGGCCGGGCCACCTCGCTTGTACTCGGCCACGTGCTTCTCGCGGTCCTCCGCGGACATCTCGTTGAGGAGGACGTTGGGGCTCGCGATCGTGATGCCCTTCATCTGATCCAGCGTCCACATCTTCTTCGGATCGAGATCCAGATGTGGCTGCGGGATGAGCGTGTGGCCATCGTCGCGGACATAGCCCTGAGCCTTCATCAGCTCGGCGGCATCCCACCCGTGGTAGGCGGTCTCCCACTCGCGCATGCCGGTGAGCTTGCCCATTGACGGGGTCGCCCGACCGTTGTACTCGGGACGGAACGCGACTGCGTCGGTCCAGTGGCAGGTCTCCGAGCAGTACGTGCGAACCTGACCGTCGACCTCGTCGACCACCGTGTCCTCACGGATCATGCACGGGACCATGCAGGTCCAGCACCGATGCGGATACACGTAGTCGGTGTCCGCATCGAAGCAGATCGGCGCGTGGCCGTTCTTCTTCGACAGATCCGAGTAGCGCTCCCACCACTTGCCGTACTTGTCATACCAGCCTGGGTACTTGTGCTCGAACCACTCGAAATCGGTGTCATCCATCCCATCGATCCGCCAGTAGTTCGCCCACCAGCCAGTCGCAAAGAACTGCGCCGTCTCGTGGATGTAGCCCTTGTTCCAGATCCGGTTCCACGCCTCCTCGACGA
Organism: Solirubrobacteraceae bacterium; assembly: GCA_050999585.1. Lineage (GTDB taxonomy): Bacteria > Actinomycetota > Thermoleophilia > Solirubrobacterales > Solirubrobacteraceae > Palsa-465. The sequence goes on from JBPCPC010000142.1 coordinate 4,045, forward strand.
GGTCGTGCGGGATCACCAGGCCGTACTTCTCCAGCGGCAGCAGGTAGGACCGGTAGTAGTCGTCATAGATCCAGCGACGCCACGCCTCGGCGTAGCTCTCGCGGTCCTTACGACGGTCCTTGGTGCCGTACTCGATGAACGTACCGATCGCGGCATCCACGACCGCATGGTTATTCCACCACGCATAGCGGAGGTCGCGCTCGAGCAGCTCCCGATTGCGCTCGTCGGCAAGCGCCATCAGGATGATCGAGTACCCGTTGCTGATGTGGCGCGACTCGTCAGACTGGACCGAGTGGAACACCGTCGGCAGCAGGTAATCGCCGTTGGCGGCCGCCTCGCCCGGCATCGCGACGAAGAGGACGTTCGTGAACGCCGTCTCGGCAACGATGGTCAGGTAGACGTTGGCCGCGGTGATCGCATCACCGGTGATGAAGCCCTCCCCGAACTGACGCCCGATCGTGCCGGCGTAGCAGTTCTGGAAGCCCTTCGTGGTGATGTCGAACCCGGCAGGGTCGATGTAGTGGTTCATGTACAGCCGCTTGAGATTCATCTGAATCGTCGAGTGACGAACCTCGTCGATCATCTGAATCGCCAGACCGTTGTGAACCTCGGGGTTCGGCACGGTCCCGATCGTCAGCGGCATCGCTCGCGCGGCCGAGATCTCCGGGAACGGGATGATGGACAGGAACAGCTTCTGCCATTCCATCCAACGCTCCTGAACCTGGCGGAACATGTTGCCGCGAATCGCTCCGTCCATGGCCCCGAACACGCGATTGTCCTTCTCCTCCTCCATCGGGAAGTAGGACCGAAGGACCTGCTTGAGCGGGTCCTTCTTCGGTGCCTTTTCAAACGTGTAGTCGGTCGAATACTTCTCAACCGGGGTCACGTATGTTGGGTCCCAGGACAGTTCCTGGATCTTGTTATGTGCTTTCGTAATGCTAGCTCTACTCACCCGTAACTCCTTGGTTTTGGGTTCCCTCGTGCACCGTGGGAGAACTTCGAACCCACGGACTCATGGTTGAGGCTATGGCGCCTCCCGATCGCTGACAAGAAGCTCGTGTTTTCTGCATCGTCTTGCAAATCATGAGACCGAGGCCAGCCGATGGCGCTTGGTGCGGCGAGTCGCCTCGGTCTGGTCGGTCGCGGCCTGCGCGGCGCCGGCCGCGACGTCCATGACGGTCGCGGCTAGACGCGCGACCTCGGCGTCGAACACGTTGGCAGTCACCGAGAGGCCGAGCGCGGCGACGAATCGTCCGCGCCGGTCAAGGATCGGCGCCGCCACGCAGCAGAAGTTCTCGGCCATCTCCTCGCGGTCAACGGCGAAGCCGTCCTCCCGCACGCGCTCGAGCTCGGCGGCCAGCTCCTGGGGGGAGATGATCGTGTGCGGGGTGAACGCCTTCAGACCGCGGGCCACATATCGCGCCAGACCGGTGGGGTCCAGCAGCGCCAGCACAACCTTGCCCAACGCCAGCGCGTGAGCGTTGTCGCGGATCTCGGTGCTGAGTCCGGGGATGCGCGGCACACCCTGGCGTCCGCGGAAGGTGGTGATCTCGATCCGCCCGGCCCGAACGACACCGAGGTAGGAGCGCTTGCGCGTCAGCAGGAACAACTCGTCTACGGTGCCGGTCAGCCCCTCAGACATCGGCCCCGCCCCCTCCTCGGCCACGGCGGTCAGCTCCTCGAGCCCGCGCGCCGGCCGGTACACGCCCTTTGCCTCATGTACGGCAAAACCCTCCTCACACAGGCTAGTGAGCAGGTAGTAGGCGGTCGAGATGCTCTTTCCGAGCGCTTCGGCGACCTCGTCAGCCCGCACTCCCGAGGGGCGTTCAACCAGCAGCGAGAGCACGCGCAGAACCGATCGAGCGGTGCTCAGACTGCGGCTGGATGCAACGACAGGAGCGCGCGTGAGCACGCGGACGGTCTCAACGTTCAACTGAGGTTCCTCTCCTACTACTTCCCGTTCGATCGACGAACCGCCGAGCGACTGAGATTCACACTAGCCCAGGTCACGCCCCGAGGGCGTTACACCAGCGTTACACCGTTTTTTAGACGATGCATCCCGCTGGTTCGGAGCTGCGCAATGCGCGAGGCCGCCAGGCTGCGCCGCGGATCGGCGAACGGCAGGTTGGCGAGCAGGCGGCTCCAGGCCCCCACGTCGTGGCCCCCCGAAGGGGTCTGCAGCCAGCCCCACAGGGCCTCCTGGTCGCCGGCGCTCATCACCGACTGGCGCAGCCAGCCCTCGAGCGCCTCGCGTTCCCGGATCACGCCGGGGGCCGACGATCGCGGGAGCAGCGGGCCGGGATACCGCGCCGCCGCCTCACGGACCTCGCCCCGGTGCAGCAGACCGCAGACCTGGCCGACGTCGGAGACCACACCGGGCCGCAGGCGGTAGTGCTCGGCGTCGATGCAGTCCCGGAGCAGCTTACGTAGGCGGGAGATCTCCACCCGGATCGAGCCGGCGCGCGAGCGGTCGCCGTAGACGCCCTCACTCAGCTCCTCGCTGGTCAGGCCCTGCGGGTTGGCGCACAGGAGCGTCAGGATCTCGGCATGGCGCATCCGTAGCGACACCAGCTGCCCGGCGACCTCGGCCTCACCGCCCTCGCGCCCGAGCAAGCTGACGACCAGCGGCCGCGCGCCCGCGGCCGAACCGTGGTCTGCCGCCGCCGGGGTGGCGCGCACCAGGTACGCGTCCTCGTGGCCGAGGGGCTCGGCCACCGCCGCGCTGGCCTCGGTGATCGACAGCATTCCGCCGCCGGCCGGCACGTTCAGCCGCGCCGACGGAAGCCAGCCCAGCGGCTGGCTGGCGATCACGCGGCCGCTCGGCGCAATCAGCGCGCGCGGCCCGGAGCCGAGCGTCAGCTGGTCGCCGTAGCGCGACAGCAGGCGGGCGTCACGGTCGAGCATCTCACAGCGCAGATGCGCCTCGACCGCCTGCGCGGTGGCGGTCGCCACCGCCATCGAGTGCGGATGCACCGTGGCCATCGGGCCGGTCAGATCGATCACGCCGATCACCTGGCCGGTGTCGGGGTCATGGACCGGTGCGGCCGCGCACGTCCACGCCTGCACGACCTCGTTGAAATGCTCGCCGGCGAACACCTGCACGGCGTGCTCGGCGGCCAGCGCCGTACCGATCGCGTTGGTCCCGGCACCACCCTCGCTCCACAATGCTCCCTCGGCGAAGTTCATCGAGTCGGCCGCTCGCATCCGCACGAGCGCGTTGCCCTCGACCCACAACAGCACCCCGTTGGCGTCAGAGACCACGATCAGGTGGCCCGACTCGTCGGCGGTGGCCGCCAGGCAGGCGCGGATCAGAGGCGCCATCTCGGCCAGTGGGTGGATCTCCCAGCGCGCTGACGCCTCGTCGGCATCGGCCACCACAGGCGCGCGGCGGGTGCCCGAGGGATCGACGCCGGCGGCGGCCGAGCGCCGCCACGAGTCAGCGATCGGAGCGCGGACGGTCGGCGAGTCGGCGGTGCTCGAGAAGCGCTCCAAGCCGTCGCCCACGAATTGCTCCCAGGCACGTCGAACCTCACGCGCCCTCTGCGTCGGAGCGGTGGCCACATCGATGGCCAGCCACGGATTGGACATCGCGGTTCAGTCTACGCCATCGTCCATGCTCGCTGCGACGATTTCTGGTGCGGCGCTCAGCCTTCGCTGATGGACGGGTGCGGCGGGTCCTGCGGGGTCGGGAAGGCGTGGTCGATCAGCTCGATCCGGTAGCCGTCGGGATCGGCGACGAAGCAGATCCGGTACTCCGTCCGGCCCCCCGGAGCAAACGGCGGCGTCTGCGGCTCGATTCCGTGCTCTGCGAGCGACGCGAGCAGACCGTCGAGATCGTCGATCACCAGCGCCAGGTGGTTATAGCCCTCGCCGAGGTCATACGGCGTCTGCCGGCCGACGTTGACCGTCAGCTCGAGCACATCACCGTCGCCGGGCAGTCCCAGATAGACGTTGTACGCAGATTCGAAGTTCAATCTGCCGCGATGCTCGAACCCAGCCGGCCATAGAACTCGACTGATCTGTCGATGTCACGGACGCGAATGCATGTGTGTATGTATCTGGCGCTCATGAGCGCGAGCATAACCCGACTGTGAGCGACGACTTGGAATCTTCGTGGCGTTATCGGCTGCTCGACGCCGCCCTGCAACGGGGAGCGATCCCCGATGCCGTGCTCCGTACCGGCTCGCGGTTCGGGGCGTGGGCGCGCGAGCGCGGCGCGTCCCGCTGCGGCGTCGTCGGCCAGCAGGACCGCCTGCGGACGCTGCTGACTCGCATGGGGTCGGGTCCGATCGCCGAGCTTCCGGAGAAGGCCAACGAGCAGCACTATGAGCTGCCGGCGGAGTTCCTCGGGCTGATCCTGGGCCCGCGGCGCAAGTACTCGGGCTGCCTGTGGCCGCCGGGGGTGCAGACGCTCGGGGAGGCCGAGGAGGCGATGCTGGCGCTGTCGTGTCAGCGCGCCCAGGTCGCCGACGGGATGCGGATCCTCGATCTGGGCTGCGGTTGGGGTTCGCTGTCGCTGTGGCTGGCCGAGCGCTATCCGGCGGCGTCCGTGGTCGGCGTGTCCAACTCCCACGGCCAGCGCGAGTGGATCGAGTCCCAGCGCGACGCACGGGGGCTGTCGAACCTCCGCGTGATCACCGCCGACGTGAACGCGTTCGCGCCCGAGCAGCGGTTCGATCGCGTGATGTCGATCGAGATGTTCGAGCACATGCGCAAATGGTGTGAGCTGCTGTGCCGCGTGGCCGGATGGCTGGAGCCCGAGGGCGGCAAGGCGTTCGTGCACGTCTTCAGCCACCGCACGCTTCCGTACCTGTTCACCGGCACTTGGGCCGCGGAGCGGTTCTTCACCGCCGGCCTGATGCCAAGCCACGAGCTGCTCCCCCAGTTTCAGGACGACCTCGTGCTGACCGACTCCTGGATCGTGCCCGGCACCCACTATGCGCGCACGCTGCGGGCATGGCTGACGCGGTTAGACGCGGGCCGCGACGAGGCGCTCGCGATCCTGCGGCGTTCGGGGCGCTCCGAGCGTGAGGCCCGGCGGCTGTTGGGCACCTGGCGGCTGTTTCTGATCTCCACCGACGTGATCTGGCGCTACCGTGGCGGCAACCGCTGGCTGGTCAGCCACTACCTGCTGGAGCGGCGCGGGGGGAACGGGACGAAGCCCGAGGTCCGTTTGATGTAGTCGGCGTACTCCGGCCGGCGCTCCGACATCGTCTTCTCCAGCAACGCGGCCCCCGAGACGCGGATCAACAACGTGCTCATCACCACCGGGCCGATCAACGTCCACCACGTGCCTCCAGCGGGGAGCGCGATTAGCCACAGGCCCCACCACACGCAGAAATCGCCGAAGTAGTTCGGGTGCCGGGTGTAGCGCCACAGCCCGCGGTCCATCACCTTGCCCTGGTGGTCCGGATCGCTCTTGAAGCGCCGCAGCTGCTGATCGCCGATCGCCTCAAACGCCAGCCCGACGCCGAACAGCACGACGCCCGGGATCACGGCCGCGGTCAGCCCCGAGTGACGCTCGGCGGCGACCTGGAGCGGCAGCGACACGATCAGCACCAGCAGTCCCTGCAGCCCGAAGATGGCGAACAGGCTCCAGGGGACGAACCCGTCGCCGCGGCGATCGCGCATCTCCCGGTAACGGCGGTCCTCCTCGCGGTCGCCGAGCTTGCGCACGAACAGGTAGCCGCCGAGACGCAGGCCCCAGACGGCGGTCAGCGCGAACAGCAACCAGCGGCGTCCCGACCCCGTGGCGGCGTCGGCGTTGCCCACCAGCGCGCCGACCAGCGCCACGACCACGAACGCCGGGCCCCAGATCGGGTCGACGATCGAGACGTCGCGGAGTCGGATGCTGGCCACCCACAGGCCAATCATCAGCACCGCGACGGCGGCGACCGCCACCGCGGTGACCACTCCGGGTGCCGCGAACACGGTGGCGGGCAAGATCATCGGCGATGATCTTCCCGTGATTCGTTCCGAGGAACCCTCCGCGCTGTCGGAGTTGCGCATCCTCGACTTCTCGCGCGTGCTGGCCGGACCGTTCGCGACGATGATGCTCGCCGACCTGGGCGCCACCGTGACCAAGGTCGAGCGACCCGGGATCGGCGACGAGACCCGCAGCTGGGGGCCGCCGTTTGATCAGCGCGGCCAGGCCACCTACTTTCAGGCGGTGAACCGCAACAAGCGATCAGTCGCGCTCGATCTGACGAGCGAGTCCGGACGCGCACAGGCGCTCGAACTCGCGCGCGCGTCTGACGTGTTGATCGAGAACTTCCGCCCCGATGTGATGGACAAGCTCGGCCTCGGCTACGAGCGCCTGGCGGCGCACCGGCCCGGCCTCGTTTACTGCTCGATCACCGGCTTCGGCGCGGGCGAGGGCGCGCGGCTACCTGGTTACGACCTGCTCGTTCAGGCGCTCGGGGGGCTGATGAGCATCACCGGATCGCCCGACGGCGAGCCGCAGAAGGTGGGCGTGGCAGTGGTCGACGTCCTCGCCGGCCTGTTTGCCTCGGTCGGGATCCTCGCTGCGCTGCGCCATCGTGACGCCACCGGCGAGGGGCAGCGTGTGGAGGTCGATCTGTTCTCGGCGCTGTTGGCCGCGCTGGTCAACCAGGGTTCGGCGTTCACCCTCGCCGGCGTCGTGCCCGAGCGAATGGGCAACGCGCACCCGAGCATCTCCCCCTATGAGCTGTACCCGGCCGCCGAGGGCGAGCTCGTACTGGCCGTCGGCAACGAGCGTCAGTTTGCGGCGCTGTGCGATGTGCTGGGCGCGCCGGAGCTGACCGGCGACGAGCGCTTTGGCTCAAACGCGCGGCGGGTGGAGAATCGCACCGTGCTGCGAGCGGAGCTGGTGGCGCGTCTGGCCACGCGTCCGGCCGCCGACTGGGCGGTCAGCCTGACCGCGGCCCGCGTCCCGGCGGGTGTCGTCAACGACGTGCGCGGCGCGTTTGCGTTGGCCGCCTCGCTCGGCCTGGAGCCGATCGTCGACGTACCCGCGGATGACGGCTCGTCGGTCCCGCTGACCCGCAACCCGATCCGGTTGTCGCGCACGCCGGTGAGCTACCGCAGCGCGCCGCCCCCGTTGCCCGGGGCCGACTGACGATCACTCGGAGTTGAGTGGGTGGCTGGGTAGCGCCGCCTCGATCGCCTCAATGATCTTGGGGTCCCCGGGCGTGACCTTCGTCGGCCAGCGCGCGATCAGCTTGCCGTCGGTTCCGACCAGGTACTTGGTGAAGTTCCACACCGGCGGACCGGACCCGGGCTGGCGCGCGAGATCTGACCACAGCGGCGAGGGCTGCGCCCTCACCGAGGTGCGCTCGGTCAGCGGGAAGCTGACGCCATAGTTCTGCTGGCAGAACGCGCCGATCTCCTCGGCGTTGTCGTACTCCTGGTCGGCGAAGTCCGCCGACGGCGAGCCCAGGACCTCGAGACCACGGTCGTGGTAGCTGTCATAGAGCTTTTGCAGGCCTTCGTACTGCGGCGTGTAGCCGCACTTGCTGGCGGTGTTGACGATCAGCGTCGGATGCCCGCGCAACGCGTTTAGGTCGAGGTCGCCGCCGTCGAGCAGCTTGACCTGATGGTCGTAGATGTCGGTCGGCTGGTCTAGCTTGGAGGAGCGCTTGAGGTACATCCGCGCGGTGGAGAGAAGGCTCATGCCACTTACGGTACGTCGTCCTCGGCCTGGCGCGCCAGCCGCTCGTGGGCGGGATCGTCGCCCGACAGCCGCCGGGCGGTCAGCTTGGGGCTGGCCTCCCGCACCGCGTCGCCGACGCTCTCGCGCTTCAGCGCGAGCTCGGTCAGCGACCTCATTCGCCGGTCGGTGCTGTCCAGGAACGCGGCGCGCTCGTGGCCGCGCAGCAGCCAGAACCCGACCCGGGTGATCGGGTTGCCGATCGCCGCCGGGCGCGACACGGAATGCACGCGGAACTGCACCTGGCCGTCGTCCAGCCACTTCCACACCTGCCAATCCATCTGACCGCGCTCGACGTGACCCTGCAGCGTGCGGTACGCCCACCCCGAGACTCGCGCGCGGCGACCGTCGAGCTCGCGTTCCTCGTCATAGACGTGCACGACCCGCACCCCCACGTGGACTCTGACCAGGTTCAGCGCGCGCAGCTCGAGCAGCATGTCGCGCCCCTGCAGGGGGTGCTGCTCGTCATAGAAGGCGCGTACCAGCGACGGATCGGCGAACTCGTAGCCGCGGATCAGCCGTCGCGCGATCTCCCAGCTGCCGCCGGGCACCGGTTCGCCCGGCGCCTCGGCGGCAAGCGGCTGGCAGCGATCGTCGACGTGCCAGCCGTGGGGAGGGTCGGCGACGTCCAGCTGGGACGGGTCGTAGTTGACCGGCGTGTCGGCCAGCGCGGCCAATCGGCGGCGGATCCGGTCCCGCCCGCCCGCGCTCACGCCGGAAACGCGCCGTCGACGCGACGGGTGTCGATCTCGATCCCACCGGTCATCCGGCCGCCCGAGAGCTTGGTGACGCCCTCCAGGAACGAGATCCACATGTGCAGCTGGATCTCCTTAGCCATGTGCACGCGCTGGTAGAGCAGGTCGACGAAGCGATCAGCGCTGCGCGCCCAGGACTCGATCTCAAAGGTCAGCGGCTCCTGCGCCACGACTCGGAACTCGATCTGGCCGGCCTCGAGATGGGTGGCCAGCGTGGCCAGGCGGAACGAGTGCTCGTCGGCGGCGATCACCCGCACGGGTCCATCCCACGGCCCGGGCATGCGGACCACGTACTCGTCTCCGACCGCGAACTCCCCCGGCTCGCCGCGCACCTTCACAAAGCGGGCGAACTCGGTCGGAGCGGCCTGGTTGAGGTCTGACTTCAGCCGGTACATGAGCGCCGGCGCGTCGAGCTCGGCATCACGGATCCGGGTCCGATAGAGCCGGTGAAAGATCGGGCCGCGACCGGCCTGCGCGCCCTGAACCTCGGCGTCGTCAACGCCGTCGGGGTACTTTGGCGGGAGATGAGTCGGCCCGGGCGGCTCGGACAGCTCGCGGCGGTGCAGCGGCGTCGAGCGCCACATGTAGTCCCAGGAGGTCAGCGCGACCCCGACGGGCCAAGTGAGCGCGGTCAGCCAACGGTTGGTGGCGGTGGGTCGTCGCGGCATCGTCGTCGCGAGGCTACCCGGTTGGGAAGGGCTCACCCCTGCGCTGAGTCATGCCGGGCCGCTCGGGGTAGCACCCTGGAGATGCTGTCCAAGCTTCTCTATCGCTGTGGCCTGCGGGCCGGGATGATGCAGATCTCCTCGATCGGAGCGATCGGGCTCTGCATCGGGCTGTGGATCCGCGCCAAGACGGTCGATCAGGACGAGCGCGGCAATGCCGAGCGTCGGGCGCTGTTCGTCGGGCTGTGGCCGCCGACGATCTGGCTGATCGGCGACTCACTGGCCAGGCTCGAGTAGCTGACAGCGCCGCCGTGAGCATCGCCTATGACCGCGGCGGCAACGGGCGCCCGCTCGTACTGCTGCATCCGCTCGGAGCCGATCGGCACGTCTGGGACGGGATCATCGGGCGACTGCGCGAGCGCCGCGACGTGATCACGCTCGACCTGCCCGGATTCGGGGAGTCCGCGTCGCTGACCGACGTCACGCCGACGCCCTGTGCGCTGGCGGCTGCGGTCACCGCGCAGCTGGAGTCGCTCGGCGTCCTGCGACCCGATGTCGCCGGCAATTCCCTGGGTGGTTGGGTCGCGCTGGAGCTCGGGCTGAGCGGCGCCGCGGGCCGGGTTACGGCGATCGCACCCGCCGGCCTGTGGCCCGATCCGCTTGTCCCCAAGGCCGGCATCGCCCACCGCCTGGCCCGTGCGCTGCTGCCGCTCGCCCGCTCAGCCGCCGCCACTTCCGCCGGACGCGAGGTGCTGCTGTCGGGCACCGTCGCCCACCCACGCCGGGTGCCGGCGGCGGCCGCCGCGCACCTGGTCTGCGCCTATGCGCTCGCCCCCGGGTTCACCGAGGTCAACAACGCGATGCGGGCGGGCCGCTTCGAGGGCTTGGAGCGAATCCGCTGCCCGGTGACGCTCGTCTGGCCAGACCACGACCGGCTGATCCAGCGTCCGCTGTGGGTGCCCGACGGGATCGATAACGTGGTGCTGTCCGACAGCGGCCACATCCCGATGTGGGACGCGCCGGACCGGCTGACCAAGATCCTCCTCGGCGGCGGCGAGCCGGACATCGTCAGCAGCGGAGCGGGCGATCAGGAGGCCGGGGCGCGCGCGTAGAGCAGCGGTGTCAGCGGTCGTTTGGTCGACGGGTTGGAGACCGGGCCGAGGTCCTGCCAAACGGCGATCGCGCCGCCGGTGCGATTGACCGCCACCACCGGAAGGTCGGACTCCTCGGCCGGGCTGGAAACCGCGAGCACCGGGCCGAGCGGACGTTGGGGACCGGACGCGATCCGGGCGCCGTCGGGGCCGAACAGGTCGTCCCAGGCCACCACCGCGTCGCCGTTGGGGCCGATCGCGGAGTTCGCGCCGTTGTTCAGCGTGCCGAAATGCACGGTCTGGGGCATACCGAGCGCCCGACCGACGCGGCCGCGCGCCATCTCGACTCCGTCGCGTCCGCCGTTTGAGCGGTTGTAGGTCTCCCACACGACGACTGCGTCGCCACCTGGATCGACGTTGACGTCGGGCACCGCCCCCAGGTCCCACAGGCCGCCGCGTCCGGGGGTGGGGAGCCGCAGGATCGGGCCGTGACGGCTGGATCCGGCCTGGGCAGACGCGGTGTCGATCACGTCATAGGGGACGCCCGAGCCGTCACTGTCGAACTCCCCCTCCCACGCCACCAGCGCGGTCCCGGCGTTGTCGAGGCCGACCGCCGGCTGGGCGCCGCCCTGCTTGGCGCTCACGAGCGTGATCGGGCGCGCGAATGCGGCGCCGGCGCGGCGCGTCGCGTACTGGACGGCTGTCCGCGGCTGCGTGCCGGATTCCCAGGTCGCGACGGCGTCGCCGCGCGCGTTAACGGCGAGTGCCGGGTGCGAGCCCGACGCGCCGGCGAGCCGCTGTACGCGCCCGAAGCGCCCGGCTGCCGACCGCGTCACCTCGGCGATGCCCTGCGGTCGGTCGGCGTTCTGCCACACCAGCGTCGCGTCGCCGGCAGCGCCGATCTCGACGTCGACCGCGGCAGCGTTACGCGCGATCAGGTGGTCCGCGCCAAACGCCCTGCCGACCGGCCGATAGGAGACATACAACCGGCCGGGCGAGGGCTGACGGCGGTTGGGCTGGATCCACGCGACGATCGCGTCCCCGCGCCCGTCGACGGCCAGCAGGTTGGAGACCTCATTGCCCCCGACTGAGTGGGAGCTGAGCCGCTGGGGGGTCGCGAACGGTTTCCCGGGCGGGGCCACCGCGGCGTCGATCCCGGCCGGCCCGGTCCACGCGGTCACGGCCGTCCCGTTGCCCACCATCCCCACCGCGAGGTCGCTGGTGGAAACGTCGGGGGTGATCGGCTGCGGGGTCGACCACTCCGCGGCGCTCGCGCTCGATGCGCAGCCGAACACAACCGCCACTGCCCCCAAGACCATCCGCCGCAACACGGCCGCCAAGAGTAGGGGTTCGCGACGGGCGACCGACCCGGCGGTCAGCCGAGCGCCCGCAGCAGCGCGGTCGCGCCCGCGGCGCCGAGCACGACGAGATACAGCGGCAGCCGCCGCCACAGCGCCAGCGCCGCCACCGCCAGGCCGCCGGCGCGGGCGTCGAAGGCCAGCGACGGTGAGTGGGCTCCGGGTCGCCCGAACGTCTCTGAGATCACCAGCGCCGCCAACAGCGCCGGCGCCAGCAGCGGGATCACTCGGCCCAACAGCGGGTGCAGCTTACGCCCACCGAACGCCAGCGGGCCGAACGCTTTGATCGCGGCCGTGGCGACCGCCAGGCCCGCGACCGTGATCCAGGCAGCGGTCATCGCCGCAGACCGGTCACGGCGGCCAGCCCGGCGGCGATGATCGGCACTCCGGCCGGGGCCACCGGGATCAGCACGAGCGCGATCGCCGCGCCCAGGATCGCGGCGACCGGCGCCCCCGGCCGGCGAACCTCGTTGGCCAGCAAGCCGAGGAAGAACGCCGGGAAGATCGCGTCCAGTCCAAACGTGTCCGGGTTCCCGATCGCGGCGCCGGCGATCACGCCGATCACCGTGCCGAGCACCCAGGCGGGATACTGGGCGAGCGTCGAGCCGACGAGGAACACCGTGTCAAAGCGTCCGTCACCGCGGTTGGCCAGTGCCCACGACGCGTCGACCAGAGCCTGTCCGCGCAGCGCCCGGCCGAGCGGGCCGTGGCGCAGCGACGGCGCGATCGCGATTCCCATCGGCACGAAGCGCAGGTTCAGCAGGACGCCGGCGGCGATCGCCGGCAGCGCCCCGCCGCCCGCGGACAGCACCGCCAGCGACGCGAACTGCGCTGACCCCGCGAACACGATGACCGACATCACGATCGCCGCCGCCGAACCCATCACCGGACGAGCCAGGATGCCGAACGAGACTCCGACCAGACCCGAGGCCACCGCGTAGGGAATGCCCGCCCGAAAGCCCTCAGCGAGTTGTGGCCGGGCCGCGAGCCTCCCAGCGATCGCGGTCAGAGTCACCCGCGCAGGCTCGCACGGATGAGCTGCAGCTGGCGGGCCAGCGCCTCCCCATGGCGGTCGCAGTACACCGGCCCGGTGCCGTCGCGGAGCATCAGGCTCAGTTCGGCGACGCCGCGCGCGTACACGGGCTCAGCTCCCCGCAGCGCCGCGGCCACCGCCATCAGCTGTCCGCGGTTGGCCGTGATGGCGGCGCGCGACGGTCTCACCTGTGCGCGCCTCAGCGGGGCATCGAGCCGCCCGAGCAGAGCCTCCAGATTCGACGCGAGACGAGTGCGAGTCGCGCGGCGCGTGAGGTGTGCGGCGCGGGCCGCCAGCCGCGGGCTCCGCGCCGGGTCGCCGCCGTCGGCCAGCGCTCGGTCCAGCGTCCCGGCACGAAGCGCCGAGGACAGGCGAGCGCCGACCCCGAGCCCGAACAACCGTCCCGGCCGCCTGCAGTCAAACATCTGTCCGGCGAGCTCGGGCTGGCCACGGCGCAGGCCGTCAACGGCGTTGTCGGTGGGCATCGTGGCCAACACCTCCAAAATTGTTTTGCTGGTGTTGGTAACCTACTAAACCTCGATGGCAGTTGCAAGAGACGATCCACCCCCGCATGAACTTAAGCTGGTTGTCGAGTTCGTCAACACCCTGGATCTCGACGAGGGCACCGACGAGCTCGCCACGCCGGCCGGCCTGGCGCGGTGGCTAGGCGTGCGGGGGCTGCTCGGAGAGCGCGTGCGGGTCGGAGCCCTCGAGCGCCAGCAGGCGCTTGGGTTGCGCGAGGCGCTGCGCATCATCCTGCGGGCGCACAGCGACGCGCCGGCCGACGACGACGACGGCGCCGCCGCTGCGCTGGAGACGGTCGCCGAGCGGGGGCAGCTGTCGGTCCGGTTCGCCGCTGACGGAACGGTGACGCTGGCTCCCCGCGCCGGCGGGGTCGCCGGAGCGCTGGCCTCGCTGCTAGGACCGGTCGCGCGGGCGGCGGCGGACGGGACCTGGGCCCGGGTCAAGCTGTGCGCCGCCGAGGACTGCGGGTGGGCGTTCTATGACCGGTCGCGCAACCGCTCCGGCCGCTGGTGCGACATGGCGGTCTGCGGCAATCGCACCAAGGTCCGCACCTACCGCACCAAGCGCGGCCCCTGAGACCGGCGGTTCAGCGTCGGGGCGCGGGCGTTCCGGCGCGCAGCAGCGTCGTCACCGGAATGCCGACGATCAGGCACAGCGCCGCGCCCAGCAACAGGGTGTGATGCACGGTGGAGGCGGTCAGCGTCCCGGACAGCGCGACCCCGGCCAGGCCGGCGCCGACCGCGGCGCCGAGCAGGCGTCCCACCGACAGCAGCGCCGAGGTGCGCCCGTGCGAGGCCTGCGGGCTGGCGTTCAGCGCCGCTCTGGAGGTCGGCACGAACAGCATCCCCAGCCCCAGCCCGACCGGGATCAGCGGCAGGATCGTGACCAGGCTGTCCAGCGAGACACCGGGAATCCCGAGGATCGCCAGGCCGACGCCGGCGCCCACGAACCCCAACAGCGTCGGGAGCTGCTCGCCGCTGCGGTCGACCAGCTTGCCGGCCAGCGGCGCGGCCGCGCCGACCAGCAGCGCCACCAGCACCAGCGCGCCCGAGGCACCGAGCGCCGAGAAGCCGGCGACGCGTTGCAGGTACTGCTCAGCGATGTAGAACGCTCCGATCATGACGGCGAACGTGAGTGCCGCGATCACCGTCGCGGCGAGCACGATCCGATTCATCGCGGGATGGCCCCCGCCCTCGCCGGCATGCACGACGCTGGGCACCAGCCGGGCGATCGCCACCGCGGCGGCGGCGGTCAGCGGCACCAGCGCCCACCAGTCCGCGCGCCAGCCGAAGGCGACGGTGAGCAGGCCGCCGAGCAGCGGGCCGAGCAGGTTTGACATGCCCGCGCTCGCGCCCCAGATGCCCAGCGCGCTGCCCCGCCGCTCGGGCGGAAACCCGCTGACCGCTCCGGCCAGCGCCGCCGGGCTGACCAGACCGGCGCCCGCACCCTGAATCACGCGCGCCACCAGCAGTTCGGTGAAGTTGGAGACCAGCGCTCCGGCGAGCGCGCCGACCGCGAACAGCAGCAGACCGCTGAGCGCCAGACGCCGGGCGCCGAAGCGATCGACGAGCTCCCCGCCGGGGATCAGCAGCAGCGCATAGGCGGCGAAGTAGGCGCTCAGCACCGCCGAGGTCGAGCTGCCCTTGACCCCCAAGCCATGCGCCACCGACGGCAGCGCGACGGTGATCAGCGTGCCGTCGAGCTGCAGCAGCGCAGCAGCCGCGGTGCAGGCCGCGAGCCGCGTCCACGCCGAGCGGGGAACCGATGGCCTGGCCTGCGGCTCGGCGCCGGCGGGCACGGGGATCGTCGTTGGGGCCACGTCCTCAGTATCACGGCTCTGAACAGTTGTTGAAGAAGTGCAAATTCCGGCGCCGATCGCGAAGCGAGCCTCTATCTTTTAATGCATGCCTTCTCAACAGCGCACACCATTCGGGCGGAACATGCGGTACGGCTATTCCAGCCAGGCGCTCACCCGCGATCAGACCCGCGGGGTATTCGGCCAGGTGATGGGCCTGGTCGCCGCCACGATCGGCTTCCTGGCGCTGGGCTCCTACCTCGGTCGCAACCTCTCCGGGGGCGGCTTTTTCCTCTTCTTCCTGGGGGCCTTCGCCTGCATCTTCGGGCTGCAGTTCGCCACCGCCCGCGGGCGTGAACAGCTGGCGATCGCGCTGCTGTTCGGGGTCGGTCTGCTGCTCGGGTTGGCAGTCGCACCGGTGCTCGCGGTGTACGCCAAGGCGGATCCGAGCGCGCTCTATCAGGCCGCCGGATCCACCACGCTGTTCGTCGGCGCGCTGGGCAGCTACGGCTATGCCACCCGGCGCGACCTCTCATCCTGGGCCCGGACGCTGTTCTGGGCGTTGTTGGCGCTGATCGTGTTCGGGCTGATCGCGACGTTCGTGGCGATCCCCGGCGGCAACGTGATCTACTCGGTCCTCGGCCTGGGGCTGTTCGGCGCGTTCACGATGTTCGACTTCAACCGCCTGCGGCGCGCTGACATGGCCAGCTCGGTCCCGATCGCCGCGTCGATCTTCCTGGACATCTTCAACGTCTTCCTGTTCATGCTGCGACTGTTCGGGGGCGGGCGGAGCTAGGCGCCCGCGGGCGCCGGGGTGCGCCCCCCATGTCGGTCGCGCCATACGCCTCGGGTGAGCTGAGCGTCGGCGACGGTCACCGGCTGTTCTGGGAGACGGTTGGCAACCCCGATGGGGTGCCCGTGGTGTATCTCCACGGCGGCCCGGGCAGCGGAAGCACCGCGTCCGCGCGTCGCTACTTCGATCCCGCCGCCTTCCGGGCGGTGCTGTTTGACCAGCGCGGCTGCGGGCGCAGCCGGCCGCTGGCCGACCACCCCGATGCCGACCTGTCGACCAATACCACGACGCATCTCGTGGCCGACATCGAGCGGCTTCGCGAGCATCTCGGAATCGCGCGATGGATCGTGGTCGGCGTCTCGTGGGGAGTGACG
Source organism: Solirubrobacteraceae bacterium (assembly GCA_050999585.1). GTDB lineage: Bacteria > Actinomycetota > Thermoleophilia > Solirubrobacterales > Solirubrobacteraceae > Palsa-465. Next base: position 20,124 of record JBPCPC010000142.1, read on the forward strand.
CTCGGGCTGGCGTATGCCCAACGTCATCCCGAGCGGGTGATCGCGATGGTGCTCGGCGCGGTCACGGCGGGCACGCGGCGCGAGATCGACTGGATCACGCGGCAGCTGGGACGCGTTTTCCCGCGCGAGTGGGAGCAGTTCATCGCCGCGCTGCCCGCCGCCGAACGCGACGGGGACATCGCCCTCGCCTACGCCCGGCGGCTGGCCAGCCCCGATTCCCGCGAGCGGATGGCCGCGGCGAGCCGCTGGTGCGCGTGGGAGGACACCCACATCTCCCTGATGCCCGGTTGGGAGCCGGACCCCCGGTATCAGGACCCCGACTTCCGGATCGTGTTCGCTCGCCTGGTCACGCACTACTGGAGTCACGGCTGCTTCCTCGCCGACAACGAGCTGCTGATCAACCTGAGTCGCCTGGCAGAGATTCCCGCCGTCCTGGTCCACGGCCGGCACGACATCTCCAGCCCACCCGACACCGCGTGGTCAATCCACCAAGCCTGGCCGGGCAGCCGTCTGGTGCTGCTTGACGAGGCAGGCCATGGCGGTGCGGGCTTTGTCGGCGCCCTGATCGACGGCCTCGGCAGCTTCGTCGACCGCGGCTGACCGCGTCAGGTCTGGTCGTCGACGACGTAATGGCGCGCGCCGGCGGCGTCCTCCCAGACGCGCATCACACGGTTGGTCCGAGGGTCGCGGAAGCGCTCGTTGGTTGCTCGCCAGTCGGGTCCGGGCGCGTCGGCGTGGCCGTGGCCTCGCTTTCGCCGGGCACTCGCCGGCAGCGGATCGCCCGGCAGGGCCGGCAGGTCGGCCAGCACCGCCGCGGCCTGCTCGCGGGTCTGCGCCTCGGCAACGGCGGCCACCCGGCGCTCGAGCTCCGCCATGTCCAGCCGCCCCGCGGCGGCGTGGCGGCTGAGGCGCTCGAACAGCCGCTCGCGGTCGGCGTCGTCGAGGCGCACGCCCGCTCGGGCCTACGGCGCGGTCGACCGGATCTTGACCGCGGTGCCGTACGCGACGATCTCAGTGAACTGCTGACCGATCTCAGAGGAGTCGAAGCGCACCGCGATGATCGCATCGGCATCCATCAGCCGGGCGTTGTCGACCATCCGGTCGATCGCGTGTCGGCGGGAGTCCTCGAGCAGCTGGGTGTACTGATGAATCTCCCCGCGCCGCAACGCCTTGAACGAGGCGCCGACGCTGCCCGTGAAGCCCATGCTGCGCACCACCAGCCCGTAGACGACTCCGAGCGTCTCGGTGATCGTCGCGCCGGTGAGCTCGAGCCCGGTGGTCATCGGAAGCCCGGCGGGTGCGGTCTGCTCAGCCATCTGCAGAGAACCTAGCAACGCTTGCGGCGCCCCGGCCAGCTACTTTTGAAGCTGGAATGCGCAGGCGCGAGCTCATCACCCTGGCGGCGGTGCTGTGCGCCCTGGCCATGCTCCTGGCCGGTTGCGGCTCGAGCTCATCGAGCTCCAGCGCTCAGACGACGAGTTCCAGCGCGACATCGAGCGCCAGCGCCACGGCCAGCACCACGAGCAGCGGGCCGGCGATCGGCTTCGAGGGCGTGCCGCTCGAGCAGGGCCCCGCGCTCGGGTCGGCCGCGACCACGGGGACCGCCACCGTGGACGGGATCAGCTGCAAGCCGGTCGAGCAGCTCGCCTACCACATCCACGCGCGGCTGACGGTGTTCGACGGCGGGCGCGCCTATGCGCTGCCGGGCGGCATCGGCATCCCCGGATCACAGCTCGAGCAGTCGCAGTATGGCCCCGTCGCGGCGGGCGGTCGGTGCTACTACTGGTTGCACACGCACACCTCCGACGGGGTGATCCACATCGAGTCGCCGACTCGCGCGATTTACACCCTGGGCGACTTCTTCGACGTCTGGCGACAGCCGCTGACCGGCGACCGCATCGCCGGCCTGCACGGCAAGGTCACCGCGTTTGTCAACGGCAAGCCGTGGCACAAGAACCCACGCGAGATCCCGCTGCTGCCCCACGCGGACATCCAGCTCGAGATCGGCGAACCGATCCCGCCCCTGATCAAGATCGACTGGGGCCGTACGCAGCTCTGAGCCGCTATTCAGCGCCGCCGGCGGCGGCGCTGAATCTCCAGCCCGACGGCCAGCGCGATCAGCCCGGCGAGGAGGATCGCCGTGACCGTGCCCACGTCATCGACGACCTCGATCACCGTCGGGCCCACCAGGTAGGCGCCGATCCCCATGCCGCCGGCCCAGATCGCCGCGGATGCGACGTTGACCGGGTGATAGATCGCCGGACGCACCCGGTGGATGCCCGCAATCCACGACGGCGTCAGCAGCACGGCGAGCACCGCATGACTGGCGAACAGGACCTCCCCGCGCCCGACCGTTCGCACCCGCATCTCGCGCAGCGGGCCGGGGCCGGTCAGCAGCACCCGGCCGGCCCGGCGGCCGATCAGCCAGCCGATGATCCCACCGACGGTGGCCGCCAGCCAAGCGACGACCAACACCGGCGCCAGCGGCAGACGATGCTGCGCCGCGAGCACCCCGGCCGCGATCAGGACCGGCTCGCCCGGCCCGGGCACTCCGACCCAGCTCGCCGCCGCCGCGAGCGCAGCCCGGCGTAGTCAAACGATGGATGCTGGATGCGATGGCGATGGTGCAGCCCAACGTGAGCGTGGGCATGAACGTGTGCGACCACCGCGAGCGCGTGGGCGGCTGTCGGAGTCCAGGCCACGCCGGCGATCGTGGCACAGCCCCGGCCAGAGGCCGCCCGGATAGCGCAGCGCAATGATGATTGTCCAGCTGGCCAATGCCGCGCCGCCCGCCGTCGCGGAGGATCCCGCCCGATGTCGCTTGCGATCATCGTCTCCTACGACGGGACCACCCACGATGACGACGCGCTGATGCTGGGCCGGATGCTGGCGGCCACCGGCGCGACGCTGTCGCTTGCCTATGTTCGTCACTCGCGCGAGTACGACCTCCAGCGCGAGGCGATCGGCCAACACGACGCCGATCGTCGCCTGGAGCAGGGAGCCGTCTGGCTCGGCGACGAGTCGCTGGCGCGTCACGTGGTCGTGAACCCGTCGACTGGCGCCGGGCTGGGCACGCTGGCGGCGTCCGAGGGATCTGGGCTGATCGTCTTCGGCTCGGACTATCGGACTCCGCCCGGCAAGGTCCAGCCCGGCGGCTCGGCCCAGGGGCTGCTGGAGAACGGCGCGGTGGCGATCGCGGTCGCCGCGGCGGGACTGCGGGTCCACGCCGGGGCCAAGATCACGACGGTCTCGGTGGCCGGCGAGGCCGGTGGTGCCGCCGCTCAGAGCGCGCAGGCGATTGCCGCCGCCGCGGGCGCCGAGCTAATCGAGGGACGCCGCGACGCGGACCTGATCCTGGTTGACTCGCGTCCCGGCGCGCCCGCGGGCAGGGTTGCGTTGGACGGCGCCACCCGCGCGCACCTGGACTCCGCGCGCGGCTCGGTCATCGTGGTGCCACGCGGCACCCCGCTGAGCCTCTAGAGACACGCTGGGGGCGGCGGGCGCTGCGGGCGGCCAGGCTTTCCGGTGCTTGCGGGGAGCGGTTATCCCTATGTCCAGGAGGGGGTCGGGTTTGCTGGACGCGAGGCCATGGGGAGCGGCCCGGCGTCCAGAAATACTCATCAATCGTTGCTATGAGGGCCTGTCGCCGCGGGCGCAGCGGTTGGTTTCACGTTCCCTTCCAGTCCCACGGACAAGGAGATTTATCTAAATGTGGCTGCCATATCCATCGTGGCTCAGCCCCGGAGACAACGCTTGGCAGATGACCGCGGCAACGCTGGTCGGTCTGATGAGCGTTCCCGGCCTCGTCGTGCTCTATGGCGGCGTGATGCAGAAGCGGTGGTCGATCAACAGCATGATGCTGACGTTCGCGGCGTTCGCGACCGTCCTCGTCCTGTGGGTGCTCTGGGGCTTCAAGATGGGCTTCGGCACGCCGTGGCACGGGCTCTCGCACTCGGGTTTCTTCGGAAACTTCATCGGCATCCCCGGTGAGATCCTGGGACACAAGGCGGAGCAGGGTCAGGCGGCGATCCCCCTGGCCACGCTCGGCCCGAGCTTCAGATTCCCGCAGGCGACCCTGGCCTACTTCCAGTTCGTGTTCGCGGGGATCACGCCGATCCTGATGCTGGGCTCGGTGCTCGGGCGGATCAACTTCAAGGCGTGGATCCCGTTCGTGCTGCTGTGGTCGTCGATCGTGTACACGGTTGACGCCTTCTGCATCTGGGGCGGCGGCTACTTCTCCCAACACGGCGCCGTCGACTACTCCGGCGGCTACGTGATCCATTTGTCCGCCGGCGTGTCGGGCTTCGTGGCGGCGGCGGTGATCGGACCGAGATTGCAGCGCGATCGCGAGATCGACGCCCCCAACAACGTGGCCATGGTCGCGATCGGGGCGGGCTTGCTGTGGTTGGGCTGGAACGGCTTCAACGGCGGCGACCCCTACTTCGCGGGTGCGTCGGCGTCAGCGGCTGTGCTGAACACCAACCTATGCACCGCCGTGGCGTTCCTGGTGTGGGTGGCGTGGGACTACATGACCGGCCGCAAGCCCGGGCTGATCTCGGGCGTCAACGGGATGATCGTCGGCCTGGTGGGGATCACCCCAGCCGCCGGTTACGTGAACGGCTGGGGCGCGATGGCGATCGGTGTGATCGCGTCGACGCTGGTGTACTTCGCGCTCAACTACCTCAGCCGGGTGCGACCGTTCCGCAACGTCGACGACACGCTCGGCGTGATCTATACGCACGGCTTCGCCGGCCTGGCGGGAGGCCTGTTGACCGGGATCTTCGCCGACCCCAACATGATCGTCTACCAGGGCGTCGGCAAGACTCCGAGCATCTCGGCCGGGGGCGTCGTGCACGGCAACTGGACGCTGCTGAAATGGCAGTTCTTCGCCGGAGTGTTCGTGATCCTGTGGTCAGGCACCGTGACGTTCATCCTGCTCAAACTCGTCGGTCTGTTCATCCCTCTGCGAATGTCGGAGGAGAACATGGAGATCGGGGACACGGCCGAGCACGGTCACGAGGTGTATCCCTCCGACATCCCGTCGCTGGGCTATCCCAACGGAATCCCCGGTCTGTCGACCGGAGCCGGGACGGCGACCACCACGCGCACGTGACTCAGACACCGCTGACCGCAGGCCGCGGGCGCGGCGCACATGCGGCGCGCACGCGCGCTTGAGGGCAGCGCGTCGTGGCCACGGTCGCCGAGGCTCTGCACCGACCGGTCGCGATCGCCATCCCGGCATTGGGCAAGCCGGTCCTCTCCCCGCCCGAGGCGCTGGGCGCCGGGGTCACGGCGACGATCGCGGCCCATGCCGACGCCGTCATCGCCGGGCGAGACCGAACCATGCCGGAGGTGATCGCCGAAGCCGTCCCGGTCCAGATCGGCGAGCAGATCGTCGGCATCGTCGTGGCCGCCGGACCGGGGCCGACCCCGCCCGGCAACGCGCTCGAGCAGCGCGCCTGGCTGCAGGCGGCGGCGGCCGCAGCCTCGGTCACCGCCCTGATCCGCGAGACCCATGGCGCCGGCGCCGCGGCCGCCGGCTCAGACTCGGCACAGGACCTTCTGATCGAGCTGTCCGCCGCCGCCCCGGGCGACCTGCCGGCGTTCCTGGCGCGGGCCCGCCGACTCGGGCACGAGCTGAGTACCGGAGCGGTGGCGATCTGCGCCTGGTCCCCCACCGAGGACGGCCGTGAATCCGAGCGGCTCGCCCGCCAGCTCGCCGCCGAGCTCCCGGGCCTGGTCGCGACCCTGCGGGCAGGCCGGCTGCTCGTCCTCGCCCCGTTGCCCCGGCGACGCCGCGGCGGGGCAACTGAGCGAGCAACTGCGGGCGCGCGGGCTGGCGGTGTGCGTGTCAACGCCGCGACGCGACCCGGCCCTGCTGCATCAGGCGGTGATCGAGCCGAGCTGCTGGCGGACCTGGGCACGCCGGAGACGGTTTCCGGGACCCAGGATGAGACCTACCGATTGCTGATCGGCGTGTTGCAGCGCGACCGCGAGGACTCGAGCAGCGGCGCGACCGCACGATCACGCCGCTGGCCGACTACGACGCCCGGCACGACACCGAGCTGCTGGCCACGCTGCGCGCCTTCCTCACCCACGACGGTTCGACGACCGAGACGGCCGAGGTGATGAGCCTGCATCGCCACACCGTCGGCTACCGCCTTTCCCGGGTCTACGAGGTCTCGGGCCTGTCGCCGTACGAGTCCGGCGGACGCGAGCGCCTGAGCCTGGGGATCAAGGCGCACCAGATCATCGAGGCCGACCGGCGCCGCCGGCCGGCGGCGCCCGACTGAAGTTGGCGATCAGCCGAGGACGAGCTCGGCGGCCGTGCGCAGCGTGGCCGGGTCGCCACCCACCAGCAGCGTGGTGACGAGCGACTCACGCCACGCCTCCAGGTCGTGGCGGATCTTGTCCGGCGGCCCGATCAACGTCAGCTGCTGCAGCAGCGTGGTCGGGACGGCGGCGGCCGCCTCGTTCTTGTGCCCGCTCAGGTACAGCTCCTGGATTTTCTCGACCTCGGCCTCGTACCCCATCCGGATCGCGACGTCGGCGTGGAAGTTGGCGCCCTTGGCCCCCATCCCCCCGAAGTACAGCGCGTACATCGGCCGCACGGCGTCTGCGGCGGACTCGATGTCGTCGGTGATGATCAGCGGCACGGTGGCGGCGACCTCGAAGGCGTCCGGGGTGCGCCTGGCTTTCGGGCGGCCCAGGCCCTCGGTGAGCGCGTCGCGATAGGAGCCGTCGTGCTGCGGTGAGTAGAACAGGGCCAGCCAGCCATCGCACAGCTCGCCGGCCATTGCGATGTTCTTGGGGCCCTCCGCGGCCAGGTAAATCGGGATGTCCTCACGCAGCGGGCGGATGCTCGATTTCAGCGGCTTGCCCAGGCCGGTGACTCCGTCGCGCCCGACCACCGGCAGCGGGTAATGGGGACCGTCGTTGGTCACCGGACCGCCCCGCGCCCAGATGTCACGCAGGATCCCGATGTACTCGCGCATCCGCGCCAGCGGCTTGGCGAACGGCTGCCCGTACCAGCCCTCGACCACCTGCGGGCCCGAGACGCCCAGTCCAAGGATCATCCGCCCGCCGCTGAGATGATCAAGCGTCATCGCCGCCATCGCAGTGGCCGCCGGGGTGCGCGCCGAGATCTGGGCGATCGCGGTCCCGAGCTTGATCTTCTCCGTCGCCGCTCCCCACCAGGCCAGCGGCATCAGCGCGTCCGAGCCATACGCCTCGGCCGTCCACACCGAGTCAAATCCGAGCCGGTCGGCCTCCTTGACCGACTCGGCGGCGCCGGGCGGCGGTCCGCCGGGCCAGTACCCGAGGTTCAGTCCGAGTCGCAGGTCGTGCGCCATCGCCGGGACCCTATTGCACTAGGGATCGGGGTTCCGGCGCGGCGGTCGAGCGCGGGTGACTCGCTGCCACAGCGACGGAGGCTTGGGCTGAGTGTGCAGCCACTCCTCGCGTGTCGGCAGGCGTCCCTGTTGCCGCGCAGCGAGCACACATGCGGTGTGCGCGTGGCGACGCCGGTCGCCGTCGCCCTCCGGCGCGATCAGCATGTGCTCAGACAGCGACGGCAGCAGGCCATGGCACAGCGGGCAGCGGTAGGTGGCGGGCTTGCGGTTCTGCGCGCGGCGGATCTGCCACCAGCGCGGCGGGGGAGGCTTGGCCATGGCGATCTCAGGATGGCATCCGGAGCCGGCGGGGCGGGGCGGGCCGGGCCGGGCCGGGGCGGGCCGGGCCGGGCCGGGCGGAACGATAAGCTCGGCGCGCGTGGAGCATCGCGACGAACCGATCGTCGTCGAGACCGACCGCCACCGGATCACCGGTCTGCTGCGGCTGCCTGCCGAGGGCTATCGCAGCCGCCTGACCGACTATCTCAACGCCTCCGAGCGCGTGTTCGTCGCGCTCACCAACGTCGAGGTGGCAAGCCTGCACGGCACCCCGAGTGTCGAGCAGCGTGAGTTAGTGGCGCTGTCGTTGCGCCACATCGTGCTGGCGATGCCGGCCGAAGAGTCCGAGTTGCCCTGACGGCGCATGTCGCGTGGCCATGGCTCACAGATCCCCGGCGCGCCGCGAGCTAGACTTTTCCGTCCATGGCCACGCAGAGAGCAGATGAACTCGAGGGCGTGAGCCGGTCCGACACGCTGCGCGCCTCGCCGCGCATGTTCGACTCGGACCTGCTCGACAAGCTCTCGCGCGTGCACCCCGCGGTGCCGCCGATCCTGTTCGTCCCGGTGATCACGATCCTGCTGGTCGAGGGCTTCGTGCACGGCGCGGGCGCGCTGACGCTGGTTTGGATCCTCGGTGGCTACCTGTCCTGGACGCTGACCGAGTACTTGCTGCACCGGATCGTTTTTCACTTCGAGCCCGAACGGGGAATCGGGGCTCGCCTGCACTGGATCATCCACGGCGTGCACCACGATCACCCCAACGATCCGATGCGACTGGTGATGCCGCCATCGCTCAGCATCCCGCTGGCAGCGTTGTTCGTGTGGGGATTCTCGCTCGTGCTGGGCACCCCGGCGTTCCTGCCGTTCGGCGCCGGCTTCCTCGGCGGCTACCTGGCCTACGACATGCTCCACTACCACGTGCATCACCACCGGCCCAAGACGCGGCTGGGCCGGCGGATGCGCGAGCTGCACATGCGCCATCACTTCCAGAACCACGAGCGCGGCTACGGCGTCAGCGCGCCGTTCTGGGATCACGTGTTCGGCACCGCGCCCAAGCAGCCCTGAGCGCCGGAGCTGAGCGGAGGGGGCGGGATTCGAACCCGCGGTCCGGGGTTACCGGACTCCGGTTTTCAAGACCGGTGCATTCGACCGCTCTGCCACCCCTCCAGGTCGCCGGACGGCTCGAGGCTGCTTCAACGCATACAGGACATTACTTGCGACGGACCGTCAACGCCGGCGCCCGGCGTCTAAACTGCCTCAGCCCTGCGGAGAGGTGGCCGAGTGGCTGAAGGCACTCGCCTGCTAAGCGAGTATGGGGGTCATTCCCTATCGCGGGTTCGAATCCCGCCCTCTCCGCCATTGCTTGACCGATCCGAGCTCAGGCCCCGAAAGTCGGGGCCTGAGTCGTTCCCGCCACGTCCGTTCAGGCCGCGCGACGCGGCGTCAAGTCCATCGCGTCTGTCTCATAAACGATGTCCAGCGACGGAATCAGCACGCGCCGGGGTCCCTCGTCGACGACCCCCGCGAGGTGCGCCTCGTGCGACAGGCCCTCGGCAATCTCGATCACCTTGGCACTCGTGCCCGCCGCGCAGTAGATCGCGTAGCCGCAGCCCATGTTGAACGTCGAGTACGCCGCCGCCGGAGACAGTCCGGCGCGCTCGACCATGAAGCGCAGCACCGCCGGCACCTGCGGGAGCTCGGTGATCCGGTAGCTGAAGTCACGGTCGGGCCGCATCAACTTCAGGAGCCCATGGCCGGTGATATGGCTCAGATAGTGGATCGGCAGCTCGTTCTGCAGCAGCGCCTCGACCAGTCGGGCATAGAGCACCGTGGGCTCCAGCAGCGCCTGACCAAACGTTCGCCGCCGGTCGTCAGCTTCCAGCACCGTCGCGTATCGATCCGGAAGGTCCTTGACAAGCAGCCTGGCCAGCGAGGCGCCGTTGGCGTGCAGGCCGGAGCTTGCGACAAACACGATCTCGTCCCCAGCGGTCAGCCGTGCTCCCAGAATCGGCGCCTGACCTGGCGCAATCGCACCGATCGCGCTTCCGGCCAGCTCGATCTCGCGCTCATCCACCAGCCCTGGCAGCGAGGGCGACTCGCCTCCGCCCCAGGTCGCGCCCGCGTCGCTACAGGCGCGCTGCCAGCCATCCAGCAGCGCTGCTTGTCGATCGGCATCCCGGTACCAGTCAGAGAGACCGGTCGCGAAGTACGCATTGATCACCAACGGAAGCGCGCCAACGCAGCACAGGTCGTTCACGATCGCCGCCACGGCGTCATACGCCACCGCGTCGAAGTGGTTCTCGCCGAGTTCCTCCTGAACCTGGCGGGCGATGATCGACTTCGTCCCCAACCCCTCCAGGACAAGCGCCAACATTTGGCCCGCGAACTCGAACACGAAGGCCGGTTCGCCCCGGGACTCATCGATCGCCCGTCCGCCCGGACGGCGCGACAGAAGCTGCGAGGTAGCCATCGCCGCGGTCAGCGCGTCGCGCTTACCCGCGTCAAGCGCCGCGTAATCGACACCGGTCGAGCGGTACTCCGACGGGCCGTCTCGTGGCGTCACCCGAACCACCTCGCGCTTCGCTCGTGGAATCGGGCGAGAACCGTCGAAGCGGGGCTGCCGAAAGCCTGATGGCACCGAGCGGGGCGGGCGAGAAGGCTGCGAGGACGCGCGGAGAGATGGCCAGAAAGCATGGACTCAACGGCAAGCGCGGAACCGTTGCCGCAATCTCGCCGTGCCGAGGGTATCGCGCACTGAGCGTTCCGCGGGCCCAGCAGGGTGAGGCTAGAATCGGCCGGCACGCGCCCGTAGCTCAGCTGGATAGAGCGTCGGTCTACGGAACCGAAGGTCGGAGGTTCGAATCCTCTCGGGCGCGCTAGAAAAGCCCTGGTAACCAGCGCTTTTGCGACAAGCTTGGCTCGACTCATTGGGTCGCACCGGATCCTTGGATTTGGTGTGCCGTCCGATCGACACGATGGATGCCCGGATCCGGGGAAGTAAGAGGCCGGCCAAGAGCAGCCGCGTGATCGAGAGTGCCGAAACGGCGACGATGCAGGAATCACGGCACCGGGGCTTGGCGGTTTGGTCGCGTGGCAGGCTCGCCGGGCTGATTGTTCGGGGGGAGCGGTGTGGTGGGTCTGCGGAGAACTGCTTGGGAGATGGTGGCGCCGAGCGCAATGATCGCCGCGCCGGCGGGTTGGTTCCAGGTGACGGGTTCGCCAAGCAGTGTGATCCCGGCCAGGGTCGAGAAGACCGGGATGAGGTAGGTCACAGTAGAGGCGACGGTTGCGCCCGCGTCGCGAATGACTGAGTAGTTGAGGATGTAAGCGATGCCGGTGCCGAGGCCGCCGAGCGCGATCACCGCGGTGACCGGTCCGAGGGATATGTGCCCGGTTGTGGGCGCGGTGATGACCGTCGCCACGATGAGCAACAACGAACCGCAGATGAGCTGCCCGGCGGCCAGTGCGATCGGCTGGTCAGGATTGTTGGCGAGATACCGACGGGCGTATGGGAAGCCCAGCCCATAGGACATTGCGGCGCCCAGACAAAGGGTGCTGCCTGTCAGACTGGTCGAGCCCAGACCTCCCCATACCCCCAGGACGGTCAGCACGCCCGCGAATCCGACTGCGAGGCCGGTGATGCGCTGACGGGTCGCGTGCTCGTCGGAGATCAGCAGGATCGCGACAGGGAGCACGAACAGAGGGGTGGCCGCGTTCCAGATGCCGGCCAGCACGCTTGAGACGTGACGCTCGCCGTAGGCCAGCAGCGAGAACGGCAGGACGTTCAAGAGCACGCTCGCGACCACGAGATGGCCCCACGTTCGCCATCTCCCCGGTAGTCGCCCGCGTCCGACGCAGAGGATCGTCACTAGCGTGACCGCTCCGATGATCATGCGGCCCGGCACGAGCTGTAGGGGCGCGAATGACCTCTCGCCGATCTTGATCAGCAGAAACGACAGGCCCCACAGGACCGCTAACAAGACAAATCGCGGGGGCCACCCCGTCACCCATATCCGCGACTGGCTGCGTGTGTTGCCGACCACCGCGACAAAAACGCCGGTGCAAGCACCGAACGTGAGATCGCCGACGGCGATCACACCAGGGTCACGCGCCCATCGTCTACGGGACTCAATCACGGCATCCGGGCCTCGCTCCAAGAACCACGAAGATTCGGCCACCAGATCACGCCGTGACAGCCATCACGACTTTGCCGCTTCGATCGGGACAGCACCAGAAGCGAAAGCCACCGGCGCAGGCCCGGGCTGGCGACAAACAAGAAGCGGCAGCGCGCCGGCCCGCGCTGCTGACCCGGCCCGTGGCATTCCAGGGGCGCTCACCGGACTAATCCGCGCCCGCCAGCAGGTCGCGCATTAGGGCGCACTCTGACTTGAGCAAGGGCATTGTCTCTCGTCCTGCGAGGTGATCGATCGCGTAGCGGCCGCGATACCCCGACGCCTGCAGGGCCCCGATGATCTCTGGCCAGTCGAGCAGGCCCGCCGCCAGGTTGGCGTACCGCCACCGCCACCGCCCCTGAGTCCGTGACCAGGCGATGTTCTTGACGTGGACGTGAGCGATGTGGCGGCCGAGGATCGCGATTGCCAGAGAGGGCCTCACGGCGCCCTCGATCACCATGTTGCCAGGGTCGTAGAGCACGCCAGCGAGCTTGGGGGACTGGTGGGCGACCAGGGCGTGCGCCAACTCCGGCGTCGCCGCCAGGCTGTCCGGCGAGGTCTCCACGAGAACCTTGACGCCGTTGGGAGCGGCGAGGTCGATGAGGCGATCGAGCGTCCGGCGATGGCGCCGCTGGAGCTCGTGCACGCTGCCGCCGCGATACCCCGCGGCGAAGTAGCGGACGTGTGGAGCCCCGACTGCAACGGCGAGCCTGACGTAGGCAGCCGCGGCGCGCGGTGTGCCGAGCGTCACCTCGGGGTCCTGGACTGAGAGGCCAGCCGTCTTCAGGTGTGCCCGCACGCACAGCTCGGCAACCCGGTCGCCATCCCCTGGACCGGCGACGGCCTCCCCCGGGCCGGCGCCCCATTCGACGGCGCCAAACCCCAGTGCGGTCGCAGCGCTCACAACCTTGTCCGCGTCCCATGCACGAATGCATGAGCTGAACAGCGCCGCCTCGGTCATCCGAGGAGGCCGATGCGCGCAAAGCCCGGGCGTGCGGTCACCGTGTCGCGCGACCGGGCCACCTTCGGCCACGGATCGGACGGCAGCGGCATGCGGTACCAACGCCAGAGCAGGGGCGCCTGATCCGCGTTGGCCGGATCGCCGCCGCCCGTCGCGATGTTGCCGTGCATCAGCCCGGTGCTCGCGCCGGGGAAGAAGCCGCCTCGCAGCTGCGTGCTCCACGCATCAAGAGCCCAGTCAACCCGGGCCTAATCGACTGCGCGGGGGCGGGCCAACGGGATGGATCGCCGTTCGTAGTCCACACCGAACTCGGCCGACACGAAACCGACCTTCATCGCATTCGAAGACGCAAGGTAGTCAATAGAGGCTAAGTCCCATGAAAACCCCGAGCGGTCAAGGTCAACGGCTCCTGGCATGCCACCGTTGAGGACGCAAGAATCTATCGCACCCCAAGCAGCGGTCACACGTTCGTCTGCCATCGGGCCGTCGGCGCTGCTGCTTCGATCCCGTCAGCGGTGGTTGCGTTCGAATGGCAACGAGCCGTCGTCTGTCCACCCCACCGCACCGGCGGATGGCGAGGGCTGGGTCCCGCCCTGAGCGACGCCGCCTGACGATCGGCTGCTGAATAGCCTGAACCGCTGATGTCTCCGGCGCTTGGAGCAGCGCAATCGTGACCGCAGGCGTCGCCGGGCTCGGCTGGGCGGCGGTTACGATCCTGCATCGAACAGACGCTGATCGCCTGGATGACCTACACCAGAATCGACGCCGCCGAGATCGGACCCACGCCAGGCCCGCATCCGGCCGCAAGCCCGTATGACAAAGGCGTTGGGCAGGCGCTCTGCGTTCGCGCCTTCGGGATCTATCAGGTTGAGCTTCCGCCCGGCGCAGAGACCGTGCGCCACGACCACATCGATGACGGAGCACAGGACGTGTATGCGGTGCTCCGTGGCGACGGGGCCGTGGTCGTCGATGGCGAGGAGGTCACCGTAGGGCCCGGACACTTCATCGCGGTGACCCCCGAGTCGACGCGGCACGTCCGCGCCGGCGACAGTGGTCTGATCTTTATCGCTGTCTGCGCGGCACCGCGCTGACCTACTCGGTCAGACCCGCGAATTCCGGCGCGCCGCGCTTAGAGCGGCAGGCCCCGGGCCCGCAGGGTGTCGCGCAGTTCGACGGCAACGTCGACCGGCCGGCGACCGTCGGTGTCGATGCGAATATCGATCCCCGTGAGCGTCTGCATCGACACGGCAAGCTCCTGAGCATGTTCGATCAGCCTGTGCTTACCGGGCCAGGCGTCGGACTCCCGCGCCTCGATCCTCGCAGCGACCACGTGCGGCGGCGCGGTCAACAACACCGACGTGACCTGGTTGACCGCGATCGCTTCGACGACGGCGGTCAGCTCTGCGGTCGTCTCGGTCGTCGCCGCGATCAGAAACATCTCTCGGCCCGCCGCGCGCTGCAGCTTGAGCACTACCCGGAGCTGCTGCAACCACGTTTCGTCCGAGAGCCACGGCGACCCCCACGTCAGCTGCTCTGACTCGAGCGCGCCGAAGGCGATGCCGTCGATCTCCAGCAGCGTCGTCAGCATCTCCAGCACCGACGTCTTGCCCGCTCCCGGGGCGCCGTCAGCAAAACGGCCGCCGTCATCACCGGCAGTATGGCGGGGCAGCCAGCTCGCAACTGCGGAGCTCGGCGCGCGCCGCAGCAGGACGCAGGGTCAGCGCGACCGTATTCAGGGCTGACGCCGACGGCCAAGCACACCGGCCAAGCGGCTGATCAGGAGTCGATCTTCCCTGGACCGCTGGTCGCTGCGGTGCAAGACTCGTGAGATGACCTACACCAATGTCGAGCTGGCTCGCCGAGGCTATGAAGCGGCGTTGCGCGGAGACATGGATGCGATCCGCGAGTTCCTGGATCCCGACGTCAAATGGCACGGCGGAGATGAGTCTGCCCCGGGCGCTTGCCACAATCGCGTGGAGGCGATCGAGTTCATGCGCCGCGCCCTCAACCGTGGCTCGCTGGGCGAGCTGGTCGACGTCATCGATGCCGGCGATCAGGTCGTGGTGATCATGCGATCCGCCGCAGACAGCGGCAACCCGCCGGTCCTCAGCGCCAACCTGACCACGTTTCGCGATGGCAAAACGATCGAGATGGTGCACTACGCCGATTCACGGGACGCGCTCGCCGCGGCCGGGGCACACCGTGGCCCTAGCAATTAGATGTTGATTCCGCCTTGGCGGGCTGGGAGCAGGAGTCGCCCTGGGTTGAGGGTCTGTGAAAACGGCGCGCAACGAGAAGGGAAACGCCGGTGGCCGTGGCCCGCGGCGGGGCGTATGACGCCCGTCACTGCCGGTGGGATTGGACAGCGGCGGACACCGCACCCACCGGGGCTGGTACGGTCGCGACGTGTCCTTCAACGTGCCGTCCGGGGCTGGACAGCTGGCTCACGCGGGGGTGTTCCAGGAGCCTGACGCGCAAGCGCCCGGGCCGGATCGGCCGCCGGCGTTCGCGGTGAGCATGAGGGTGGTGAGCGCCGGCCGCCGGCCGCGTTATGGCCGAGGGGCGCTGGTGGTCACACCCGACTCGATCGTGGTCTATCCGTCGGCGTTGTCGGCCAAGCTCTCGCGCCTGAAAGAGACGGTTGACACCGACCGCAGCGTCATGGTGACCAGGGTACGATTGGCGCCGCCCTGGGCGAACGTCTTCCTGTCTCTGAACGCCAATGATTCGTCGGTTCGTGTCGCGGCCTACGTGTTCTCGCGACGCAAACTTCTCGGTGCACTCAGTAGCGCGGGAGTCACGGTGCACGTCGGGACCGCTTGGCGCGCTCCACGCCCTCTGCCGGGACTCCATCGCGCTTTGCCGGACGATCACTGCTCGGCGAGTGTCAGCGACGGTGGGCGACTCGCTCGTTGAGGCCGCGGACCATGAGGACGCCCGTGGACCAGTCAAAGAAATCTCCGACGGGGACGATCACGCGTCGGCGCCAGCCAACGCTCTTGATGTGGCCGCGAAAACGCAGCCGTAGCTCGGTGCCGTGCGAAGGGGTTGGGCTCAGGAGCAGGGCCCAGCTGAATTGAGCGCCTCGGCGTTCGGAGCGATAGACCAGCGTCCGCGGAGGCTCGATGCGGGCGACCTCCAGGTATTCCTCCCGCCCTCCGTAGTCAGGGATGCGATCGCCGACTGCGAGCGTTTGCCAGCGAGGCAGGATCGCGCGGCTGGCCCGTCGACTCGCCGGGAGCAGCCGTTCCAGGCGGGCGGGCAGGTACCAGCCGGCGCGCCGCTTGCCGAGCTGGAGAAGCCAGGGCCAGATCTCCTCCGCGGTCGCCTCGAGCGTGGTTGAGCGGTCGAAGGTTAGGTTAGCCTCGGGCAGAAGCTCGTCGCCCGGGGAGGCGTCGCGCTGAGGGGTCATGGTGTCCATGATGCTCCTTTCGCCCGCCGGGCGCCGATCATGATGCGGTGACAATGCTGTTGGTTTCAGAGGTTTTAGGCGGCGGCCCGCTCGGTCTCGATGACCAGGGCGGGAAGTAGGCGTTGCATCCACTGCGGCATCCACCAGGTGCGGTTGCCCAGGCAAGAGAGCGAGGACGTCCACCTACGGCTGCTCGAGGAAATTGACGCTGAGGACCTGCACAGGGTGATCGTTGCCAACCGCGAACTGCTTTCGGTCCTGGATGCCCTGGGCGGCTGATCAGACGCTTGCCGGGACGCTTGAGTTCGTTCGCTCGAGCCGACGACAGCTTGCCAGGCCAAGGCACCGTCATGCACGCCTCGTGTGCGTTGCTCAATTACGCCTTCGCGGTCTGGAAGCTCAACCGCGTCGAGATCCGCGCCGCGACCGGCAACGTCGCGAGTCGCCGTGTGGCGGAACGGCTTGGACTTGTCCCCGAGGGGTGCTGGGGGGGCCCAGCGCATCGGCAACCGCTTCGTGGACCACGCCGTTTATGCGGCGCTCGCCAGCAAGTGGACGGTGGCCGACCGAGCGCGAAGGCGCGGCGCAAGCGGCCAGGCCGCAGGGGCTACGCGTCTCGGCGCCCCTGGGCGGCGGCGCTGGCCACCGGATCGTGACCGCCGGGACCACGGAGAACGCGTGCGAACAGCACCGCGACCAGAGCGCCGGCGAACGGTCCGACGACGTATACCCAGAGGTGGGAGAAGTCGCCGAGGACGACGTCGGGTCCGAAGGAACGCGCCGGGTTCATCGATGCCCCGGTGATCGGACTCGCCCACAGGCCGGCGAGGATGATGTAGCCGCTGACGCCGAGCGCCGAGATCGGGCCCAGGTTCTGTGCCCGGGACGCGGTGCCAAGAATCGTGCTGACCAGTCCGGCTGTCAGCACGAACTCGATCAGCACCGCCTGGCCGTCATCAAATCCGCGGCCCGGCACGGTCGCACCGAGCATCCCGATCCGGCCGAGGACCACTCGCAGAAACAGCACCGCGAGGACGGCCCCGAACAGCTGGACGATCACGTAACCGGGGACCCGCCGCCACGGAAAGTCACCCCGTGCAGCAAAGGCCACGCTGACCACCGGGTTCAGGTGCGCGCCCGAGATCGCCCCGATCGACAGGATCACCGCCATCACCGTTAGCCCCGGGGCGGTGACCGCGGCGGTCCGGCTGATCTGGCCGTGACTCGCGGCCGCCACGACCCCGGCCCCGGCGCCCGCCATGACGAGCAGGAACGTGCCCAGCGTCTCGGCGAACAGGCGCCGCCACTCCCACGAGTCGTTGTTGAACTCTCGCACCCACAGAGCCGCCCGCGCGGAACGCGCGGCATCCGCGGCGACGACGCTCGACGGAGGTGAGGAATTCGGCTCGATCACGCGAGCCAGAGCAGCCTGCCGGGCACGAGCGAGTCCTCGTTGACCCGGTAGGCCGCCGAGACCCGGTGATAGCCGTCGGCGATCACCAAGCTCGGGCGCAGTCCGCCGATCGCCAAGACGGGCGAGATCGGCATCGCGTGCCTGATCCGCTTCAGCTTCTCGGAGACCTCGGCGCTCTGCTTGGGTTTCAGCGACGGAAGCCCTGCCGCGCGCAGGATGTCCTTGGCGGCCCAGTGGGCAAGCGGCGCGCTCCGGAGGCGCGTGACCACGTCCGCCAGCGACGCCGGTGCGATCAGCATGCTGAGAAAGCTCTCGGCCGCCGCGTAGTCCTTGTCCTCGGGGTCAGCCAGCCATCGGATCGTTGATGGGTTCGACATGCGCGAAGTCTATTGAGGAATTGCTAGCTCCGGATCGCCTCAGCACGGAGGTTGGCCGGGCGCTGCTGCGCACGCTCGACGTAGGATCTCAGCGGTCCGGTCTCGTCAATCAGCTCACGACGGAATGACGTTCCGAGAATGCTGGAGCAGAGAATGTCGGCGACCGTGAAGGTCTCGCCGATCAGCCACGGGCGGCCATCGCCCAGCAGGTCGCGGAAGGTGGCTCCGACGGGAGCAAATCTGGCAGCGTGCTCGCTCTCCTCCTCCCCGGCGCGGCGGGCACGCAGCCAGGCGAAGACACTCGGTTCGAGCTCGGACATGGCAAACACGGACCACTGA